>JAGDVQ010000074.1 GCA_023255715.1 Thiomonas sp. | reverse complement strand
CGGTGCCCGCTGTCGACACGGTCTATCTCACCGTGCAGGACCGCGGGGCGCTCAAGCGCGTGCCCTTGACCGACATTCTTTACTGCCGCGCCGAGTCAAAGTACACCGTGGTGCAGACCGCGCAGCAGCAGTACCTGGTGGACATCTCCCTGGCCGATCTGGAGCAGCGCCATCCCGGGCATTTCGTGCGCATTCATCGCAGCGCATTGGTTGCCGCCCCTGCGATTCGCAGCCTGGAGCGTCCGGCCCATCCTGCGGACGGTCCTCTGGAGCAGGAAAGCGCAGGCGCCGACGCCGATGCCGGTGCGTGGACCCTGCACCTGCATGGCGTGGCGGACACCCTCCCGGTCAGCCGCAGGCGGGTGGCCGCGGTCCAGGCCCTGCTGCGCAATGCGCGCTCAGCCCAGGAGTAGGGCAACGCCACCCAGCAGCAGGCAATAGATGCCGAACGGGCGCAGCGCCTTCATCTCGTGATCGCTGAACCAGCGCATCAGGAACCAGGTGGACAGCCAGGCGAACACACCCGCCAGCACACCGGCGATGGCGATAGTGCCCAGCAGGTCGTGCGGCACCCCGGCGTGCAGCAGCTTGGGCACTTCCAGCACCCCGGCTGCGGCGATGATGGGGGTGGCGAGCAAAAAGGAAAACTTCGCCGAATCGGCATAGTTCAGCCCCAACCCCAGACCGGCCACCAGGGTGGCGCCGGAGCGCGAAAAACCCGGGATCAGCGCCAGCGCCTGCGCCAGCCCGACCAGAAAGGCACGCGACCAACCCAGCCTGGGCAGCTCAACCAGCCCGCGCCGGTGCTTGAGATAGTCGCCGCCGAGCAGCAGCAGGCCGTTGAGCATGAGCGCAACGGCCGCGAAGGTGAACCCACCGAACAGCGCCTTGATCTTGTGTGAAAGCAGCAAGCCCAGCAGACCAGCCGGAATGGTGCCCACGACAATCAGCCACAACAGCCGAGCGTCTGGGTTGGACGCCTTGCCGCCTGCGCGCAGCCAGCCAGTGATGAGCCGCGCCCAGTCGCGCCAGAAATAGATCAGCAGCGCCGTGGCCGTGCCCAGATGCAGTACCACGATGAAGGGCAGAAACCAGTCCGCCGTGCGGTCGATCGGCCAATGAAAGAGTGCGGGAATGAGGATGCTGTGACCCAGACTGGAGATGGGGAACAGTTCGGTCACGCCCTGGAGCGCGGCAATGGCCAACAGGTAGAGATGCATGGGCGGTTTTTGTGGTGAATCCGTGCGCGGAATGGCTTCAGTGACGCAGATTCTTGCAGAGCGATGCTGACATTCTGATGAGAATGCAGGGTTGTTGCATTTTTTTACCGCTGCTCTGTCACGGTAGAGTCATGCGCGCTCTTTACAGTGCTCCCCCTGATTGAGGGGGAAGTATGTCTGAATTGAGTCTGGAGGACGTGCTGTCCAAGACGGCGCTGGGACGGCGCGAACAGCAGCAGCGCAGCCAGGCGCTGGGGGCGAAGCAGCGGCATGTCCTGATCCTGTGCGATGGCCGTCGCGCCCTCGGCGAGCTGTGTGCCCTGATGGGCGACGCCGTGTTGCCATTGGCGCAGGCCCTGCTTGCCTCGGGGCATGTCGAAAAGGCCGGCGTGGCGCGTGCCGCCCCGGCGTTGGCTCCTTCCGCAGTCCCGGCTGCGCAGTTGGCACAGGCAGTGGCGCCGACGCCCCGGCGTTCCATTGCGTTGTCGCGCATGTACATGTTCGACATGATCGAGCGGACGCTCGGTCACCACAGCGGCCCCGCGCGGGCGCACCTGCGCGCGGCCGACCAGTCGGATGCCCTGCTGCTGGCCCTGCAGGAATGCCTGCTGCTCATCGAAGAAGTTGCGGGACAGGCGCAGGCCGACAAGGTCCGGGCGCAGCTCTGCACCATGCTGCCGGAAGATTGGGTCGAACATGTCGAGCGCCCGCTGGTGCAGCGTCCCGAAGCAGCGCTCGCGACAGTGCGGTCTTCGGGAGTTACAACCTGATTCAAAAACATGGAGTCTGCGTTTTGTCAATTCAGGAACGCGTTAAGCCTTGACTGCGACAAAATGACGCGAATGTCCGTAGGGCCTCCCTATAATGAGGCGCTTGTTCGTTGGCTCTTCAGACTCTCGTGCCTGCAATGAAAAAAGTCCTCTTTCTCGCTTCCCTGATGCTGGCGGCCTCCGCCCACGCGCAGGACGTGGTTGGTAACGCTGCCGAGGGTGCCAAGCTCGTGGCCACCTGCCAAGGCTGTCACAACATGGGGGGTGGCTACCGCTCCTCCTTCCCCGAAATCTATGCCGTGCCGATGATCAATGGTCAGAGCGCGCAGTACATCGTGGATGCACTGAAGGAATACAAGAACGGCAATCGCCGTTTTCCCACCATGCGTGCAGTCGCGGCGTCGCTGACCGACCAGCAGATGGCAGACATCGGCGCCTACTACGCCGTGGCCAAAGGGCAGCCCATCAAATAACCAGCGGGGAGAAGCAGAATGAAAAAATACCTATTGCTGGCTGCAGCCAGCCTGCTGATGGCACAGGTGGCCAGCGCGGCGGACATCAAGAAGGGTGAAGACCTGGTGAACAAGGGCGGCTGCATCGCCTGCCACG
>JAGDVQ010000042.1:1481-2599 GCA_023255715.1 Thiomonas sp. | reverse complement strand
CGTGCTGCACATAAGTCTTGAGCGCACGTCCATGTTGGAGTTCCTCGGGCTCCCAGGCCGCCGACAACCAAGGTCCAAGCTCGCCATCGTCGGCAAAGTAATCGAGCAAATTGCGCGTGAAAGTCTCCGAGCTGCTCTCCATGAAAGATGCGCTGCAGACCAGCAGGAACATATCGTCCCGGCCCTCGATGCACTCGCGATCAATCTTGGAAAAGTCCACATCCGCCAACGACCAGCGCAATCGCGTGGGGATGCGCGCATGCGGTGCATCCTTTGGATCAAGGATGGGATTTCCGCCTGTGCGGCCGACAGTCATCATGGTGCCAGCCTCATGCTCGTGTTGTGCGCGCTGCGCTTGACGCGACGGCATGCGAAGAACTGTCATCGAACGGTGTGTACATAGACGCAGGATTGGAGGGGTAGTCACATCCGGTCGCCCGCAGCGTCGCCGGATTGGCCTCACGTGTTTGCACGATCCCATCGGGGCGTGACCCGAGAATCCGGAACAGCGACATCCAGGCCTGCTCTGCTCGAAGCCCATGGTCGAGCCGCGCACCAGCAAAGAACGCTCCCTCAGAAAAATTGGCCGAATTTCGGCAAATCACCATCAAGGTGGTGATCGCGGCATTCAAAAGGGACAGAGAATCAGTCATGACACAGTTTCTGATAACGCGGTGATAAGACATTCAAGGCAACTCTTCCACACTGCGAAATCTAGGATCCTGGAAATGCCTGAGCGTGATTTATGTCACGTTTTTTATGTTTTTCTTTGTAACGATCACACACCGCGTGGCACCCACGGTGTTCACGAATTGCGATTCGATCCAATCGAAAAGTCGGCCATCAAAGGGGCAATCGCAGGTGTCCAATGCCCAGGTCTGACATCGGTTTGGCGACGCGTCTGAATGGGATTCGTGGCGCACCACTGCCCCCATAGGCGTGCCCTGCGGGCTGCGGACCATGGCGACCGTATTCGGCACGCGGCGGATCGTCCTTGATGTAGCGCAAGCTCCGCTTCCAATGATCTGACTACCTTGCAGCGATTCGCCTGTTGATCCGTTCCTTATTGAGATCGTCGTCGGTCTGTTCGCAACATCTGCATAGACATTCACTATGCC
>JAGDVQ010000042.1:0-1381 GCA_023255715.1 Thiomonas sp. | reverse complement strand
TTATTGAGATCGTCGTCGGTCTGTTCGCAACATCTGCATAGACATTCACTATGCCGTCAGGGTTCGCAATGGTCCTCATTCGGCAGCCCAATCACAGCTGACATGACAACTCCCTGGAGAAAAAACCATGAGTCACGACAAATTCATCCGATTTTTCGATCAACTCGGCATCCAGGACGTGCCGCTAGTTGGTGGCAAAAATGCCTCGCTGGGCGAGATGTTCCGCAAACTCTCGGCACAGGGGGTGCGCGTGCCCAACGGTTTTGCCATTACCGCCGATGCGTACCGCACCATGCTCGACGCCGCCGGAGCCTGGGACGCGCTGCACGAAGCACTCGACGGGCTTGACCCCGACGACATGCAAGATCTTGCCCGCCGCGGCAAGCGCGCACGCGAAATCGTCTATGGCGCCGGGTTGCCCAAGGACCTGGCCGCCGAGATCATTGCCGCCTACCGCAAGCTGCAGCAACAGTATGGCGAAGACGTGAGCCTGGCGGTGCGCAGCTCGGCCACTGCGGAAGACCTGCCGACAGCGAGCTTTGCCGGCCAACAAGACACCTATCTGAACATTCGCGGCGACGAAAGCCTGCTCGACGCCTGCCGCCGCGACTTTGCCAGCCTGTTCACCGACCGCGCCATTCATTACCGTGTCGATCAAGGTTTCGATCACTTCAAGGTGGCGCTTTCGATCGGGGTGATGAAGATGGTGCGCTCCGATCTTGCCGCCTCTGGGGTGATGTTTTCCCTCGATACCGAATCGGGCTTTCGCGACGTGGTGTTCATCACCGGCGCGTATGGACTGGGCGAAAACGTCGTGCAGGGCGCGGTCGATCCCGACGAGTTTTATGTGCACAAGCCGACTTTTAACGCGGGGCGCCGCGCCGTGCTGCGCCGCAGCTTGGGCGACAAGGCGGTCAAAATGATCTTTGTCGAAGGCGAGACGCGGCAGACCACACGCAACATCCCCACGCCCAAGGTCGACCGCGAACGTTTCTGCCTCAGTGACACCGATGTGCTGGAACTGGCAGACGCAGCGATCAAGATCGAGCAGCACTACGGCCATCCGATGGACATGGAATGGGCCAAGGACGGCATCGACGGCAAAATCTATATCGTGCAGGCGCGGCCGGAGACTGTGGCCTCGCAGCGCCGCGCCAGTGTGATCGAAAGCTACGTCCTCGATGGCCAGGGCGAACTGCTCACCAAGGGCCGCTCAGTGGGCGAAAAAATCGCCAGCGGCCAGGCACGGGTGATTGCCGACGTTGCCCATCTGCGCGACTTCAAGCCGGGTGAAGTGCTCGTTGCCGACACCACCACACCCGACTGGGAACCGGTGATGAAAACCGCTGCGGCCATTGTCACCAACCGCGGCGGGCGCACC
>JAGDVQ010000001.1 GCA_023255715.1 Thiomonas sp. | reverse complement strand
GGGTGGGGAGGGTTGGGGTGGGGATGTCTTCTCGGTGCGGACCGTCCTCATCCCCGCAAACTGAAGTACCGCAGCGCGGTCTTTGGCAGGCTGCCGCCGCCCTTGGCGCCCTCACAGGGGGTGGCGAATTCCACCCGCTTGCGTCCGGCCTGCTTGGCCTGCAGCAGCGCGGCATCCACCCGTTGATACACCGAGGCGAAATCCTCGCCCGGGCACAACTCGCCCACCCCGGCGCTGAAGCTCAGGGCGATGCGACGCCCGGTGCTGTCCTGCACCAGAGTCTGCTCGCTGAACGCCATGAGCAGGCGCTGCACCACGACCTGCGACTGCTGCACCGGGGTGTCGGGCAGGATGAGCATGAACTCCTCGCCGCCCATGCGCGCCACCCGGTCGGAGGGACGCACCAGGCGCGTGGCCAGGCTCACCAGTGCCTTGAGCACGGCGTCGCCGGTGTCGTGGCCGTAGGTGTCGTTCACCACCTTGAAATGATCGAGGTCGAGCAGGGCCAGGCTGAGCGGCTGGCCGTTGCGCAGGGCGCGCGACTGCATGCGGGCAAACTCGGCGTCCAGCCCGCGGCGGTTGAGCGCGCCGGTCAGCGGGTCTTCCTGCAACTGCTGGCTGACCTGCTCGAGCTCGCCTTCGAGCGAGCGGATGCGCTCTTGCGCCGCCTGCGCCTGCCGCTGCGCCTCGGCCAGATGCACGCCAAGTTCGCCGCTGCGCTTTTGCATGCTGCGGCTGTCGTCGAGCACCTCCTGCACCAGGCGGCGGATCTCGTCCCATTCGCGGCTGGCCTGCAGTTGCGTCAGCCGACCTTCGAGCCGCTGGTTGTATTCACCGCCCTCGGCGGCGTAGTCGCCCAGCTTGCGCACCAGCAAGTCGATCAGCGCCTTGGCGGTGCTGTGGGCGTCGTCCTCGCTCTTGCGCAGCACGCTGTGGCGGACCAGCAGATCGCGCACGGCGTTCTGCGCCTGCTCGATGCGCTCCGGCGCCAGCGGTGCATGCAACTGCTCGCGGATCGCAGCCGCCTGCACCCCCACCCAGGGCTGCGGCACCAGATCGCCCAGATGACCCAGCAGCAGCCCCACCAGTTCGGTCAGGCCGTTGCGCACGGCGTCTTCGGTGGTCTGCTCGCGGTCGATGGCCAGCCAGACCTCCCGCGCAAGCGGACTCAGCTCGGAGGGCTGTGCGCCGCTGTCTGCAGACGCGATGAGATCGCGCAGCAGGCGCTGCGCCGTGTCGTGCGCGCAGAACGGCTGCACGCCGTGCCTGAGGGTGTGCAGCCAGAGCTCGCGCCACGCACTGCCATCCCGGCTCTTTTCCGCCTCGCGGGTTTCGATCGGCGTCGAGGCCGCGGCACTCCCGCTTCTCGCCGGCAGCGCGCTCCAGCGGTCGAGCGTCTGCCCGAGTTCGGCCCACAGCGCCTGCGCCGTAGGCAAGGCCGTCAGGCGCTCGATCTGCTGGCGTTTCTGCAATTGCGACAGCCCGGCCTGCGAGCGCTCCCATTGCTCCAGCAAGCGGCGCAGCGCCGCGGCCCAGTCCCTGGCGCCCGGCAGGGGTTCCGGGGTCTGCGCGCCGTCGCCCTGATGCAGACTGTCGAACACCTGACGATAGTTCTCGGGCGTGGGTTGCAGCTTGAGTTCGACCAGGCGTTTGAGGGTGGCGCGCGCCTGTTCGGCAATGGTGGGCATGAGAGCAGCGGGGCGAAGTGGTGGGTTGAACGAAATCGTATTGCAAGCGCCTCACGGCAAATGTAAAGGCGGCGGCACCTGCGACTCCGCACCCGCTTCCAGCCGCCACAGCCAGGCCAGCAGTTCGGCCACGGCGGTATAGAGCGCCGGGGGAATCTGCGTGTCCAGATCGACCGCCATGAGCAGTTGCACCAGTTGCGGCGACTCATGCACATACACCCCGGCCTCCTTGGCACGCGCCACGATGGCCTCGGCCACCAGGCCCTGCCCCTTGGCAACGACCTCCGGCGCCCCACTGGCGTCGGCGTCGTAGCGCAGCGCCACGGCCAGAGGCAGGGCGGGATTGCGGTTGGATTGCGATGCACTCACGACGACTCACTCCCCGGCAGCACGCCCAGTTGCACCCCGCCGACCTCCAGACCGGCGGCGCGCAGCGCGGCCTGCAACTGCGGCAGGGCCGGGTCGATGCGCTGCTGCGCCGTCTCGCTGCGCAGCAGGGTCACATCGACCTGATTGCCGCGCAACTGCAGCCGCGCCTGCACCGCACCGAGCTGCGGCAGATCCAGATCGATCTGGGTGCTCCAGTTGCGCTGCGCTGCAGCCGCGCCTTGCGCCGAGCTGCCGTCCGGGTCGGGCCGCAGACTCCAGCGTGCGGTCTGGCCCGGCCACAGCAGCCCTTCCCACAGCACCTGGCCTTGCATCAGCGACTGCAGTTGCTGCTGCACGATGCCGTGCAACTCCGCTGGCAGACGCGCCGCCAGTTGCACCGGATCGCTGGCCGCCTGTGGCGCTGCCTGCACCGCGCCGTAGGCCGCCAGGCCCGCGTGGCGGGGCGCTGGCGCGGCGTCGGCAAATGGCCCCACGGAGGATGCGGAGCCCTGAGGCAGCGTGGCGGGCCGGGGTGGCTGTCCAGTCTGCCCGGCAGGCACAGCATGGGTCTGACCGGCCGTGGGCGCAGTCTGCGCCTGCGCCGTGGCAGGCTGTT
>JAGDVQ010000032.1:2505-17520 GCA_023255715.1 Thiomonas sp. | reverse complement strand
GCAGGACATGCTGGCCGAAGTGGGGCTGCCGCTGTCGCGCGCCGAGATGCAGCGCTACCCCCACGCCTTCTCGGGTGGGCAGCGCCAGCGCATCGCGATCGCCCGTGCGCTGATCCTCGAGCCCCAAATCCTCATCCTCGACGAACCGACCAGCGCGCTCGATGTGTCGGTGCAGCAGCAGGTGCTGGAAATGCTCGCCGCGCTGCAGCGTCGGCATGGCCTGGCCTATGTGCTGATCAGTCACGATCTGGCGGTGATCGCCGCGCTGGCGCACCGCGTGCTGGTCCTGCACCAGGGACGGGTGGTCGAACAGGGGCCGGTGGAGACGGTGCTGCACGCGCCGCAGCAGCCCTATACGCAGGCGCTGCTCGCCGCGTCGGATCTCGCCATTTCGGCACTGTGAGAGTCCTGCTGTTGCGAAAACACAAAGTTTTTCCTACAATCCACCTTTTCGCTGACAGCAATAAAACAGCAGAAATGCGGCAGAGATGTGCAGCAGGAATGAAAGCGTGAAAAAGAAGAGCAGTCGCTTGGTCGTGGTTTACAAGGCACAAAAATGCCTATTTTGATCGTTGCGTTGATCGCTGCGCGGACAGATCGGTGCTGTCCGGGGTGGTGAAGATGCTGAGGACGATGGAGTAGGTTTTTTATGCTGCGGGGCAACAATGCCCCGACGCGGCAAAGAGCACCAACTGGGCGACATCATCGCCCTTTTTTTTTGCGCGTTTTTGGCGGTGGGCGGTTGATGATGCAGGCGGAGTGGTTTGAACAGGCATGAGTGCAACACAGGCTATTGAAACGGCGGTCGCCAGTCTTGGGCTGGAACTCGTGGAGGTGGAACACCTTCCGCGCGGCTTGCTGCGCGTCACCATCGACCACACCGACGGCGCGCCGGTCACGGTCGAGGATTGTGAACGGGTGACGCGTCAGTTGCAGTATGTGTTCGAGGTGGAAAACGTCGATTACGGACGCCTCGAAGTGTCGTCGCCGGGGCTGGACCGGCCGCTGCGCAAGCCGCAGGACTTTGTCCGCTTCGCCGGGTTGGAAATCGACATCGTGCTGCGGGTGCCGTTCCAGGGACGAAAAAAATATCGCGGCGTGCTGCTCGAAACCGCAGAGGGTGATGCGCAGGGACGATTTTCCGTGGTGTTGTCAGCGCCTGAGCCGGCCACCCAGGCCAAGGGCAAGCCGGGTGCGGCAAGCAGGAAGAAGGCGAAGACCGCGCGTTTGGCCGACGGGGTGAATCCGGATGCAGAAGACGCGCAGTCCGTCATGAATTTCAGTCTGGCCGAGGTGCGCGATGTGCGCCTCGTGCCTGTTGTCGATTTTGGGAGTGGTCGAAAATGAGTCGCGAGATTTTGATGCTGGTGGATGCCCTGGCGCGTGAAAAGAACGTCGATCGCGACGTGGTATTCGGTGCCGTCGAGGCCGCTTTGGCCTCTGCCACCAAGCGCCTGTACGAAGGCGAGGCCGACGTGCGGGTCCAGATCGACCGCGACACTGGCGAATACGAGAGCTTCCGCCGCTGGCATGTGGTCCCGGACGAAGCCGGGCTGCAACAGCCGGACAGCGAAATCCTGTTGTTCGAGGCCCGCGAGCAGATCCCGGACATCGAGGTGGGTGACTACATCGAGGAGCCGATCGAGAGCATCGCGTTCGGCCGGATCGGTGCGCAGGCGGCCAAGCAGGTCATCCTGCAAAAGATCCGTGATGCCGAGCGCGAGCAGATTCTCAACGATTTCCTGGCGCGCAACGACAAGATTTTCAATGGCACGGTCAAGCGGCTGGACAAGGGCGATGTGATCGTCGAATCCGGCAAGGTCGATGCCCGGTTGCGCCGCGGCGATCTGATCCCGAAGGAAAATCTGCGTGTCGGCGACCGGGTGCGCGCCGTGATCACCAAGATCGACCGCACCGCGCGCGGGCCGCAGATCGAGATTTCGCGGACCGCGCCCGAATTCATGATCGAACTGTTCCGCATGGAAGTCCCGGAAATCGAGCAGGGGCTGCTGGAAATCAAGTCCTGCGCCCGTGAGCCTGGTGTGCGCGCCAAGATTGCCGTGATTTCACACGACCGCCGGGTCGATCCCATCGGCACCTGCGTGGGCATCCGTGGCTCGCGCGTCACCGCCGTGACCAATGAACTCGGCGGCGAGCGGGTGGACATCGTGCTGTGGTCGGAAGACCCGGCGCAGTTCGTCATCGGCGCGCTGGCCCCTGCCAATGTGTCATCCATTGTGGTGGACGAAGAAAAGCATGCGATGGATGTGGCGGTCGACGAGGAAAACCTTGCGCTGGCCATCGGGCGCACCGGACAGAATGTGCGCCTGGCGTCTGAACTGACTGGCTGGAAAATCAACATTCTCAGCGCGGAAGAGTCCGACGCCCGCCTTACACAGGAGGCCGAAGGCATGCGCCGCCTGTTTGTCGAAAAACTCGACGTCGACCAGGAGGTGGCTGACATTCTCATCGCCGAGGGTTTCACCAGCCTGGAAGAACTGGCGTATGTGCCGATCAATGAAATGCTCGAGATCGAAGCCTTCGACGAGGACACGGTCAACGAACTGCGCGAGCGCGCCCGCAACGCCCTGCTCACGCAGGAAATCGCGCGCGAACAGAAGCTGGACGAAATGGACGCGGGACTGAAAGCGCTCGACGGGCTGAGCACCGATGATCTGGCGCTGCTTGCCGAGGCCGGGGTGCTCACGCTCGACGATCTCGGTGACCTCGCCACCGACGAACTTGCAGCCATTCTTCACGCCGACGACGCCCGCGCCGCCGATCTCATTCTGAAGGCGCGCGCGCACTGGTTCAACGCCTGACGGGTCTTCCACGATTCAAGCGCTCCACAGCCCGCCTTCACACGATTCAAGCCGTACCTAGGACACACCATCAATGGCCAGTCATACCGTCGCACAACTCGCAGCAGAACTCGGCAAACCCCTGACCCTCTTGCAGGAGCAACTGCAACAGGCGGGTGTCGGGCCGCGTGCTGCGGACGATGTCATCAGCGAGGGCGATAAGGCCCGCTTGCTCGACTACCTGCGCGCCACGCACGGAGGCGCGGCCAGCGGCGAGCGCAAGAAAATCACCCTGACGCGCAAGCAGACCAGCGAAATCAAGCAGGCAGACGCCACGGGCAAGGCGCGCACCATCCATGTGGAAGTCCGCAAGAAGCGCGTGTTCGTCAAACGTGACGAGACGGCGCCCGCAACCGAGGCGCATGCACCTGCCGAGGCTGCAGAAGCTGTCATTGATGACGCAGAGCTCCAGCGGCGCGAAGCCGAGGCGCAACGCCAGGCCGATCTGCTTGCGCGCCAAGCCGAAGAACTGGCTGCGCAGCGCGCGGCCGAGCAGGAACGCCGCGCCGCCCAGGAATTGCGCGAGCAGCAGGCACGCGAGCAGGCCGAGCGTGAAATGCGGGAGGCACAGGCTGCCAAGGCGGCACAGGCCGTGACCGCGTCAGCCGACGCGCAGGCGACCCAGGTGACTTCCGAGCAGTCGCAGGAGGCCGACAAGGCAGCGCAGCAGGCCAGTGAGGCCGCGGCAACCCAGGCCAAGGCAGCGAGCGAGCGCATCGCCGCGCAGAAGAAGCAGGATGCCGAAGAGGCGGCCAAGCTTGCGCAGATTCAAAAGCGTCGTTCCGCCGCGGAGGCCGAGGCTGCCGCAATTCGCGACATGATGGCGCGACCGCGCACGGTGCTGCGGGCGGAGAAGCCTGCGCCCAAGACCACCGAGGCTGCCCCGGCGAGCGGCACCATCAAAGGCACGATTCACAAGCCTGCCGCAGGCACGGCGAAGCCCGCTGGTGCAGCAACCACGCCGGGCGCCGGTGCAGCGAAGAAGGACGACAAACAGGTCAAATCCGAGAAGCTGTCCTCGTCGTGGGCG
Organism: Thiomonas sp.; assembly: GCA_023255715.1. GTDB lineage: Bacteria > Pseudomonadota > Gammaproteobacteria > Burkholderiales > Burkholderiaceae_C > Thiomonas. The sequence goes on along the minus strand of JAGDVQ010000032.1, from coordinate 13,629 downwards.
GACGATGCCGCGAAGAAGCGCGGCGCCGCCATCAAGCCGCGCGGCAATCCGACCGGCAGTCCCGGTGGCTGGCGGGGCCCCAAGGTGGCCGCAGGCCGCCGCGGTGGGCGCAACGACCGTGGTGGCGAGCAGCAGGTGCAGGCCGCACCCGCGGAGATGATCGTGCGCGAGGTGCATGTCCCCGAGACCATCACCGTGGCTGAACTGGCGCACAAGATGTCGGTCAAGGCGGCGGAAGTGATCAAGAGCCTGATGAAACTCGGCCAGATGGTGACCATCAATCAGGTGCTCGATCAGGAAACCGCCATGATCGTGGTCGAGGAGCTGGGTCACACGGCGATCGCGGCCAAGCTCGACGATCCTGAAAACTTCCTCACCGAAGACGGCGAAGCCGCGCACTCCAATGCGGAGCAGCTGCCGCGCGCGCCAGTCGTCACCGTCATGGGGCACGTCGATCACGGCAAGACCTCATTGCTCGACTACATCCGTCGCGCCAAGGTGGCGGCGGGTGAAGCCGGCGGCATTACCCAGCACATCGGGGCGTACCACGTCGAAACCCCGCGCGGCATCATCACCTTCCTCGACACGCCGGGTCACGAGGCGTTTACCGCCATGCGGGCACGCGGTGCCAAGGCGACCGACATCGTGATTCTGGTGGTCGCGGCCGACGATGGCGTCATGCCCCAGACCAAGGAGGCCATCGCCCATGCCAAGGCGGCCGGCGTGCCGATCGTGGTGGCGCTCAACAAGATCGACAAATCGGGTGCCAACCCCGATCGGGTGCGGCAGGAACTGATTGCCGAGGGCGTTGTGCCCGAGGAATACGGCGGCGATTCACCCTTCGTGCCGGTTTCTGCCAAGACCGGGCAGGGCGTCGATGAATTGCTGGAGCAGATTCTGCTGCAGGCCGAGGTGCTGGAGCTCAAGGCGCCGGTCGACGCGCCGGCCAAGGGACTGGTGATCGAATCGCGCCTGGACAAGGGGCGAGGCCCCGTGGCGACCATTCTGGTGCAGTCGGGCACGCTCAAGCGCGGTGATGTGGTGCTCGCGGGCTCGTCCTACGGGCGGGTGCGCGCCATGCTCGACGAAGTGGGCAAGGCGGTGACCGAGGCCGGGCCGTCCATCCCGGTGGAAATCCAGGGGTTGACCGAGGTGCCCAGCGCGGGTGAGGAGATCATGGTGTTGCTCGACGAGCGCAAGGCGCGCGAAATCGCGCTGTTCCGCCAGGGCAAGTACCGAGACGTCAAGCTGGCCCGCCAGCAGGCTGCCAAGCTCGAAAACATGTTCGAGCAATTGAACGAAGGCGCGCAGAACCTGCCGCTCATCATCAAGGCCGACGTGCAGGGTTCGCAGGAGGCGCTGATCCACGCGCTGACCAAGCTCTCGACGTCCGAGATCAAGGTGCAGGTGGTCCACGCGGCTGTGGGCGGCATTTCCGAAAGCGATGTCAATCTGGCGATCGCGTCCAATGCCGTGATCATCGGTTTCAACACCCGAGCCGATGCGGGCGCGCGCAAGCTGGCCGAGAACAACGGCATCGACATCCGCTACTACAACATCATTTACGAAGCGGTGGACGAGATCAAGGCAGCCATGTCGGGCATGCTCACACCGGACAAGAAAGAGGAGACCCTGGGTCTCGTCGAGATTCGTCAGGTGTTCCGCATTCCCAAGGTGGGCGCGGTGGCTGGCTGCATGGTGCTCTCCGGGCTGGTGCGGCGTTCGGCGCAGGTGCGCGTGCTGCGCAACAACGTGGTCATCCACACCGGCGAGCTAGACTCGCTCAAGCGCTTCAAGGACGATGCGCGCGAGGTCAAGGAAGGCTTCGAGTGCGGTCTGTCACTGAAGAACTTCCAGGACATCGAAGTGGGCGATCAGCTCGAAGTCTTCGAGATCAAGGAAGTGGCGCGAACGCTGTAAAGGCAACGGCCAGACCGAGATGAAGCGCGCAACGCCCAACCGTACCCAGCGCATCGCCGATCAGATCCAGCGCGATCTGGCGGAGTTGATCCAGCGCGAGCTGCGCAACCCGCAGCTCGGCCTGGTGACCCTCACCGATGTGCAGCTCACGCCGGACTACGCCCATGCCAAGGTGTATTTCAGTGTGATCGGTGCCGAGCCGGAAACCGCGCGCCAGTTGCTCAGCGACAAGGCAGGCTACCTGCACAGCCTGCTGTTCAAGCGCCTGCAGATCCACACCGTGCCCACGCTGCATTTCCTGTTCGATCCCACCACCGAAAAGGCGGCGGAGATGGACGGACTGATCCGCCAGGCCTTGTCGCAACAGGCCAAAGACGACTGACCCGGCGCGGCGCGCGCGGGTTGTACCACCACGATGAATTCCAACAAAACGCCTTGGGAGGCGGTCAACGGCGTGCTGTTACTCGACAAGCCGCGCGGCCTGACCTCGCAACAAGCCCTGTTTCGCGCGCGCCGTGTGCTGCGTGCGGCCAAGGCCGGGCACGGTGGCACGCTCGATCCGCTGGCTGATGGGCTGCTGATGTTGTGCTTTGGCGCGGCGACCAAGTTCGCCCAGCGTCATCTCGAAGCGGACAAGCGCTACACCGCCGTGCTGCAGCTTGGCGTGCGCACCACAACCGATGATGCAGAGGGCGAGGTCGTGACGGCACAACAGCCAGTGCAGGTGGAGCGCAGCCAGGTCGATGCCGTGCTGCCCCGCTTCATCGGCACCATTCTGCAGACTCCCCCGATCTACAGCGCGCTCAAGCGCGAGGGCAAGCCGCTCTATGCCTACGCCCGTGCTGGAGAGGCCGTCGAGATCGCGCCGCGCTCGGTACAGATTTTTTCCATCGAGGTGCTGGCCCTGCAGGACGGCAGGCTCACCCTCGACGTGCACTGTGGCAAGGGCACCTACATCCGTGCGCTGGCGCGTGACATCGGTGACGCGTTAGGCTGTGGCGCGCACTTGGCTGCACTCACCCGGACCGCCAGCGGCGGCTTTGCGCTGTCGCAGGCGCTGGGTCTGGAGGCGGCCGAAGCGATGGGAAAGTCGGCACTGCGCGACAGACTGCTGCCGCCCGACGCGCTGCTGCAGGCTTTGCCGCGCCAGACTCTCGATGCCGTGCAGGCCCAGAGGTTTCTGCATGGCGGACGTCTCAGCGGCCTGCCTGTTCCGGCGCACTTGGTGCGAGGCGAGGATGTGCGGGTGTATGGCCCGCTCGCCGAGGGCCAGTCCGCCGTGCTGCTGGGTCTCGGCGCCTGGGACGGCAACGTGCTGGCGCCGCGTCGTCTGCTTTGCGCCGATGAACTCTCCACCTCGGTTGTGCCGCAGGCACGGCCCCCGATTTCACAACTCCGAACCCAATTGATCCATCAGGACGCAACACCATGAGCAAATCCATTCGCAATATCGCCATCATCGCCCACGTCGACCATGGCAAGACCACCATGGTGGACCAACTGCTGCGCCAGTCGGGCACCTTCGCCGAGCACGAGAAAGTCGTGGACACGGTGATGGACAACAACGCGATCGAACGCGAGCGTGGCATCACCATTCTGGCGAAGAACTGTGCGGTGAGCTGGGAGGGCACGCACATCAACATCGTCGACACCCCGGGCCACGCGGACTTCGGCGGCGAGGTCGAGCGCGCCCTGAGCATGGTGGATGGCGTCGTGCTGCTGATCGACGCGCAGGAAGGCCCGATGCCGCAGACGCGCTTCGTCACCAAGAAGGCGCTGGCGCTGGGGCTCAAGCCCATCGTCGTGGTCAACAAGGTCGACAAGCCGGGCGCCAAGCCGGATGCCGTGGTGAATGCCGCGTTCGACCTGTTCGACAAGCTGGGCGCCACCGACGAGCAGCTCGATTTTCCCGTGGTCTATGCCTCGGGCATCAACGGCTGGACCTCTCTGGAAGAAGGTGCGCCGGGTGAGCAATGGGGGCCGGACATGTCGGCGCTGTTCAACACCATTCTCAAGCATGTGCCGCCCCACAGCGGCGATCCGGCAGCGCCTCTGCAGCTGCAGATCTCTGCACTCGACTACAACAATTTCGTGGGCCGCATCGGCGTGGGGCGCATCAATGCCGGCACCGTCAAGCCCGGCATGGATGTGCTGGTGATGGAAGGCCCCGAGGGCGCGTCCTACAAGGGCCGGGTCAATCAGGTGCTGACTTTCCAGGGTCTCGACCGTGTGCAGGTGACCGAGGCCGGTCCGGGCGACATCGTGCTGGTCAACGGCATTGCCGACATCGGCATTGGCGTGACCCTGACCGACCCGCTCAATCCCACGCCCCTGCCCATGCTGAAGGTGGACGAGCCCACGCTGACCATGAATTTCTGCGTCAACACCAGCCCGCTGGCGGGGCGCGAAGGCAAATATGTCACCAGCCGCCAGATCTGGGATCGACTGCAGAAGGAGCTGCAATCGAACGTGGCCTTGCGCGTCAAGGAGACCGACGAGGACGGCGTGTTCGAGGTGATGGGCCGCGGCGAATTGCATCTGACCATCCTGCTGGAAAACATGCGCCGCGAAGGCTATGAGCTGGCCGTGTCCAAACCCCGCGTGGTGTTCAAGGACGTGAACGGCGTGCGCCATGAGCCGATCGAGCTGGTGACGGCCGACATCGAAGAGCAGCATCAGGGTGGTGTGATGCAGGCGCTGGGCGAGCGCAAGGGTGAGCTGGTCAACATGGAGCCGGATGGCCGTGGCCGTGTGCGCCTGGAATACCGCATTCCGGCGCGCGGTCTGATTGGTTTCACCAACGAATTCCTCAACCTGACCCGTGGTTCCGGCCTGATCTCGAATATCTTCGATGGCTACGAGCCGCACAAGGGCGAGATCGCCGGGCGCAAGAACGGCGTGCTCATCTCGATGGACGATGGTGAAATCTTCACCTACGCCCTGGGCAAGCTCGATGACCGCGGCCGCATGTTCGTCAAGGCGGGCGATCCGGTGTATGAAGGCATGATCGTGGGCATTCACAGCCGCGACAACGATCTGGTGGTCAACGCCACCCGCACCAAGCAGCTCACCAACTTTCGCGTCTCCGGCAAGGAAGATGCGATCAAGATCACGCCCCCGATCGACCTCAACCTGGAATACGGCGTCGAGTTCATCGAGGACGACGAACTGGTGGAAATCACCCCCAAGAGCGTGCGACTGCGCAAGCGCTACCTGACCGAACAGGAGCGCAAGCGCGCTGGGCGTTCAGCCTGAGCGTTCGATCTGATCTGCTGCTGAACGCCGCTGCCCAGCATGGCTGCCGCAACGCATTCGCGCGCCGTGTTCGCCATGATCGGTGCCACGCTGCTGTGGAGTGTCGCAGGCGTGGTCACGCGCCACCTGCATCACCAGGACGGACTCGGTCTGGTGTTCTGGCGCAGCAGTTTCGCCGCCCTCGGTGTGCTGGCCTGGCTGCTCTGGCGGCAGGGGCCGTGTGGGCTGGTGCGCGATGTGCAACAGGCATCCGGGCTGCTGTGGCTCTCGGCCGTGCTCTGGGGGGTGATGTTCACTGCCTTCATGGTCGCGCTGACCCTCACCACGGTGGCGCAAACCCTGATCGCGGAGAGTCTCAGTCCGTTGATTGCCGCGGTGCTGGGCTGGCTCGTCCTGCGTCAGGTCTTGCCCGGGCGCACCTGGGTGGCGATCGCACTTGCGCTGTTCGGCATGGGCTGGATCGTCTGGCAAAACCTGCATCACATCAGCGGCTCCACACAATTGCTGGGTCTGCTCGTGGCACTGGCGGTGCCATTCAGTGCAGCGGCCAACTGGGTGAGTCTGCGGCGCGCTGGGGCCCAGGTGCCAATGCAGGCCGCGGTGATGCTCGGTGCCGTGTTCTCGGTTCTGGTGGTGGTGTTGCCCGCATGGCCGGTGCGCGTGGATTTGCACGATCTGCTGTGGCTGGCTTTCTTGGGCGTGTTTCAACTGGCTCTGCCTGGGCTGCTGGCCGTCTGGGCGGCGCAGCGTCTGGCTCCGGCCGAGGTGGGCCTGCTCGGCCTGCTCGAAATTGTGTTCGGCATTTTCTGGGCCTGGATTGGCGCGGGTGAGCAGCCAAGCAGCGGTACGCTGATCGGCGGAGTGCTCGTGCTTTCGGCGCTTGCGGGAAATGAACTGTTCGGTTGGCGCAGTGCGCGTCAGGGAGTGCGGGTCGATGCATGAAACGAGGTTCCTCTGGGTCGCTGCCCTTGTGGCAAGCATGCTGCTTTCTGCCTGCGGGGGTGGCGGTGCCAGCACTGCTGTCACCGCAGCCAGTCCAGCCAATGCCCAGCCGGCCACCGCAGCGCCGACTACTCAATCGCCGACCGTTGCGCTCCAGCGCATCACGCCGATGGGGGTGCTCATTCCGCTGTATGGCTATCCGCTGGTGAGCAGCGGCAGCGGTCCCACGCGCACCACATCACCCAACCCGGCATGGACCACTGTTGCAGCAAATGCTGCCTTGGTGCCAACCATTGCGGTTGTCAACCCGAGCAATGGCCCGGTCGCCTGTGCCACCCCGCCGTCGGCCACTCTCAGCGCGTTTCAGCAGGGCATCGCGCAATTGCATCAGGCGGGAGTGACCGTGCTGGGTTATGTCCACACGCTCTATGGACAGCGCGACCCGGCACTCGTCAGCCAGGACGTGCAGACCTATGCACAGTGCTATGGCGTGGATGGGGTGTTCTTTGACGAAGTGTCCAACCAGGCGGGGCTGGCGGCTTACTACTCCGCTGCTGCCGCTGTGGTGAGACAGAACATCCTGCCCGCCAGCGGCAAGTCGGCCCTGGTGGCGATCAATCCAGGGACTTATCCCGCTCTGTCGATTGCCAACGCAGCAGACATCACGGTGATGCATGAGAGCACCGACCTGAATCTGTCTCCAGTTCCACTCGCCCTGAGCAGCTATGCCCCCAGCAAGTTTGCCTATCTGGCTCTGGGTATTGGCAATTTGCCGCAGACCCAGACCGCTGCGCTGACCCGTCTGTTTCAACAGGGCGTGGGCTTTGTGGATCTCACCGATCAGGGCAATGGCACCGACCCCTGGGCAAACCTCAGCACAGACTATTCCAGCCTGATTCAGACAATTCAGACCTTGAATCAAACCCTCAACTGAGTTCCACTGATGGTGCTATGCAGTTCGACATCATCATCGTCGGTGCGGGGTCAGCAGGATGCGTGCTGGCTAACCGCCTCAGCGCCAACCCGGCGTGCCGGGTGCTGCTGATCGAAGCCGGCGGATCGGACTGGCATCCCTATATCCGCATGCCGGCCGGCATCGCCAAGCTGGCGGGACACAAGCGCTTCAATTGGGGCTACACCACCGAGCCCGAGCCCCAGTTGAACAACCGCCGGTTGTGGTGGCCACGCGGCAAGGTGCTGGGTGGGTCCAGCGCCATCAATGCCATGTGCTATGTGCGCGGCGCCCCCCAGGACTATGACCGCTGGGCAGAAGCCACCAGCGAACCAGCCTGGTCCTGGGAAGCGGTGCTGCCGCTGTTTCGCGCGATGGAGCGCAACACGCGCGGTGCAAACGCCTTTCATGGAAGCAGCGGCGAGCTTGGAGTCAGCGACCTGCGGCACCACAACGTGTTGACCGACGCCTTCATCGACGCCGGAGTATCCTTCGGCCTCGATCACAATGCGGATTTCAACGGCGCTGCTCAGACCGGGGTTGGGCTCTATCAGGTGACGCAGCAGGGCGGTCTGCGCCACTCCAGTGCAGCCGCCTTTCTGGCTCCGGTGCGCCACCGGCCCAACCTGACCGTCTGGACACACACCCTGACCGAGCGCGTCCTCATCGACAACGGGCGCGCGATCGGCGTCCAGGTGCGCACCCGAGGTGGCGCGTCCCGCCGCATCGAGGCGGGAGAGGTTGTTCTCTGCGGGGGAGCGATCAATTCGCCGCACTTGCTGTTGCTTTCCGGAATTGGCCCGGCAGACCATCTGCGCGAGATGGGCGTCCCCCTTGCGCACCATCTGCCGTCCGTTGGAGAGAACCTGCAGGATCATCTCGACATCTGCACGCTGACGACCTGCACCCAGCCCATCACCTACGACAAGGTCAGCGTACTGGCAGCGGGCCTGCAATTCTGGCTGACGCGGCAAGGAATCGGCACCTCGAACGCGGCGGAAGGCGGTGGCTTCATGCGCTCGCGCTACGCCACAGACGACCGGTGCGATCTGCAATTTCATTTCGTGCCCGCCTTGCTGGATGACCACGGCCGGGGACGCCTGCCTGGGTACGGCTACACCCTGCATGCCTGTGTGCTTCACCCAAGAAGCCGAGGCCAGATCCGCCTGCGCAATGCCGATCCCACGGTGCATCCGCGCATCTTCGCCAACTACCTCTCGGACCAGGACGGATTTGACTTGCAGCGCATGGTCGAGGCTGTGCGCGTTTCGCGTGCAATCCTGGGGCAGTCGGCATTCCAGCCATGGCGTGGGCCAGAGATTTTCCCTGGGCAACAGGTCAGCTCCGGGGCCGAGATCATCGAGTTCCTGCGCCAGAAGGCTGAAACCGTCTATCACCCGGTGGGCAGTTGCCGCATGGGGCAGGACGCCGACAGTGTGGTCGACCCACATCTGCGCGTGCGCGGCATTGCTGGGTTGCGCGTCGCCGATGCCTCCATCATGCCCGAGGTTCTGAGTGGCAATACCAATGCTGCCGCCATGATGATCGGTCTCCGGGCAAGTCAATGGTTGGGCGCGAAGACCTGACAGCCCCTTTGAATTGGGGGGATCGCCCCGGGCTCGGGGATAGACCTGTCACAGCGGATTGAGAACAATTCCGCAAGACTTTCTCGAATGACCGCGATTCGTGAAAACTGCCAAAAATTTCACAGCACGATTTCAGGCGCCCGTTGCAGAATCGCCACCATGGATGGTTGTTAATGTCGATTCACTGCACCCGGTTCCAGAGTCTTTGCGTCCTTGCAGCATGTGCCATTTGAGCTGAAAGCAAAAAATGTTCAAGATATTCAATCTTTACATTCCTGCGAGGGCGACGCTCGAACTGTTGATCGATATGGTCATTTCGGCACTGTCTTTCTCCCTGGCAACCTGGACGGTTTATCTCATCACAACGGGTCAACAGGGATTTTCTTACTGGGCAGGGCAGGCGATTTACCCTCTGATTCTTTATGTAGCGTTGAATGCAATCCTCTATACAGCCCTCGGCGTTTACAGAATTGAGGCAGAAAACAGCCTGAAAGACTTTCTGGGGCGAACATCGGTTGCCTTTGCTTTCACATTTTTTCCTGTCTACTGGTTCACGCTGATGTTCACAGAGGCAGGCAGCTCATTTAGAGTGCTCGGCTTTGCCTATCTGTTTCAGATGGGTTTCCTGATTTTCATACGCTACATCCTGTTGCGTCAGAGCGTCTTGTCGAGCATGACAAGAAAAATACTGATCGTCGGCAATGGTCGCGAGGCGCAGGCGCTTGCCAGACAGATCATTGAAAGACATAGCTCGGCATATTCAATTTCCGGGTTTTATCCCACGGAAAGTGCAGACCAGAATGCCATTCAGCTTCCGGGCAAGGTGTTTGATTCCAGCATGTCACTGGAGCAGGTTGTCCTCGATACCAAGGTCGATGAAATCATCGTCGCCGTGAAGGAGCACCGAGGCGGCGTGCTGCCGATACGCCAATTGCTCGAATGCCGCATTCTGGGTACGCCTGTTCACAATCTGACGACCTTTTACGAAAGACTCAAGGGCGAAGTTCCGCTCGAGAGCATGAAGGCCAGTTGGCTGATTTACGGCACTGGTTTTACGCAAGGTCATTTGCGTTCCTTGGCAAAGCGCTTGTTTGACATTTTCAGCGCAGGCATATTGCTGTTGCTCCTTTGGCCGATCATGCTGCTCGCAGCACTCGCCATCAAAATCGAGGATAGAGGGCCCGTTTTTTTCCAGCAGGAACGTGTTGGGCTCTTTGGAAAGACCTTTCTTTGCCTGAAGTTCCGCAGCATGCGCACAGACGCGGAGAAAGACGGGGTTGCGCGCTGGGCCAGCACGAACGATAGCCGAATCACACGCGTCGGTAGCTTCATCAGAAAGACGCGAATCGACGAATTGCCGCAGCTCATCAATGTCCTGCGGGGAGAAATGAGCATGGTCGGTCCCCGTCCGGAGCGGCCGACCTTCGTGGACATGCTTGAGAAAGACATTCCTTTCTACGCCATACGGCACAGCGTCAAACCTGGAGTGACAGGCTGGGCACAGGTACGTTATGCCTACGGCGCATCCATTGAGGATGCCAAAAGAAAACTTCAGTTCGATCTTTATTATGTGAAGAACAACAGCGTTTTTTTGGATTTCTTTATTTTGTTCGAGACGGTGCGTGTCGTGATTTTCGGCGAAGGCGCAAGATAATATCATTTCAGGAAAAGAAAAATGACAGTCGTTGCAGTGGTCGGTTTGGGGTACGTTGGTCTGCCTTTGGCTGTGGAGTTTGGCAAGAAATATCGCACGATCGGCTTTGATCTTTCGGTAGAAAAAATCAACGCCTATTGTCGGCATGTCGATCCCACCGGAGAAGTCAGCCAGGAAAGCCTGAAACAAGCCGTCCTGCTTGAGCCCACGACAGACCCGACCAAGATCAAGGAAGCGGACTTTGTCGTTGTCGCCGTGCCGACTCCCGTGGATGAAGCGCACAACCCCGATTTCAGTCCCTTGATCGGGGCCAGCAAATCGGTTGGAAGGAACCTCAAGTCCGGCGCGATCGTTGTTTATGAATCGACCGTCTATCCCGGGGCAACAGAAGAAATCTGCGTGCCCATTCTTGAAAAGGAATCCGGTCTGAAATGGCAGCAGGACTTTTTTGTCGGCTACTCACCCGAGCGGATCAACCCAGGTGACAGGGAGCATACGCTGACCCGTATCGTGAAGGTTGTTTCTGGTGATACTGATCGCACATTGGATGTCGTCGCGGACACCTACGGGTCGATCATTACGGCAGGGGTTTACCGTGCGAGTAGCATCAAGGTGGCCGAAGCTGCAAAAGTCATTGAAAATACCCAGCGCGATTTGAACATTGCGCTGATGAATGAGCTCTCTCTGATTTTCCACCGGATCGGTATCGACACCCTCGAGGTGTTGAAGGCAGCAGGAACGAAATGGAATTTTCTCCCTTTCCGCCCTGGCCTTGTCGGTGGTCACTGCATTGGAGTCGATCCCTACTACCTGAC
>JAGDVQ010000032.1:0-2405 GCA_023255715.1 Thiomonas sp. | reverse complement strand
CAAGTCATTCTTGCTGGGCGTCGTATCAATGACGGCATGGGTAAATATATTGCAGAACAAACCATCAAGCAGATGAGTCAGGCGGGGATGCCAATCAAGGGAAGTCATGTGATCGTGCTGGGCCTGACATTCAAGGAAAATTGCCCTGATTTGAGAAACTCCAAAGTGATCGATGTCATCCGGGAATTGGATTCATATGGCGTCAACGTCGTCGTGCACGACCCCATTGCAGAGCCAAGCGAAGCCATGCATGAATATGGCGTGAAACTGGTTTCCTGGGATGATCTTCCGCAGGCGCATGCCATTGTCGCTGCAGTTGCACATAACGCCTACAAGGAGCTGCCGACCGAGGAGACCCTTCGAAAACTCCATTCAGGTGGCATTTTCATGGATATCAAGTGCCAGTACGATGCCGCCCAATTGCAGGCGCATGGCGCCCAGGTTTGGAGGCTATGAGGCATCATGCATATTGACCAACTTCCATCCTCCAAGCCGCGATGCTGGCTTGTGACGGGCAGTGCCGGGTTCATCGGCTCGCACCTGATCGAGACACTGTTGAGAAATGGTCAGTCCGTCGTGAGTCTGGATAATTTTTCCACTGGCCATCAATCGAACCTCGATGAAGTGCGGCGGCTCGTCGGAGAGCAAGCCTGGGCGCGTCACCGATTCATCAGGGGAGATATCGTCAATCTCGAGGACTGTCAGCGGGCCTGCGAAGGTGTGGACATTGTTCTCCATGAGGCGGCGCTCGGTTCTGTTCCGCGTTCCATCGAAAACCCCTTGGGTACTCACGCAGTCAACGCCACTGGTTTCCTGAACATGCTGGTTGCGGCGCGTGATGCGGGTGTCAGCCGTTTTGTCTATGCAGCTTCCAGTTCAACTTATGGCGATCACCCCGGCTTGCCCAAGGTGGAAGATTTGATTGGCAAGCCCTTGTCGCCCTATGCCGTGACCAAGTATCTCAATGAGCTGTATGCGGATGTGTTTTCTCGGGTCTATGGTCTGCAGACCATTGGGCTGCGTTATTTCAACGTCTTTGGTACCCGACAAGACCCGAACGGGCCGTATGCCGCAGTCATTCCGAACTGGGCGAAGGCGATTCGCATGAATCAGCCTTGCATGATCAACGGAGACGGTGAAACGACGCGGGACTTCTGCTATGTCGACAACGTCGTACAGGCCAATATTCTGGCTGGCACGACCTCTAATCCGGAGGCGATCAATCAGGTTTATAACGTTGCCTACGGTGAGCAGACCAGTCTGAATACCCTGCATCAGTTGCTGACGCAGGAAATCATGGCGCTCGATTCAAGTGTCGCGTCAAAGTCGCCGATCTATCGTGACTTTCGCAAGGGGGATGTCCGCCATTCCCTTGCCGATATTTCAAAGGCTAAACGACTGCTTGGCTATCGCCCGCAATTCAGCGTGCGCGCTGGTCTGAATATCGCCATGAAGTGGTATGTCAAGCAGGATGTTGATGTCGCTGCAGTTCCGGCGCTGTAAGCGGGATCGCTCGGCGATAGATCGGTCAGCCGTGGCGGCAGAGTCAACAGGGGGCAACTCAGATCGGTGAGAGGGCTCCCGCGTGTTCCGTCCAGCAGTTTGCCATCCATCCGGCAAGTGTTTCTGCGCTCAGACCAATGGCGCCGCACCTGGTGGCATAACAATCTGCCGCTCGCCCATGCAGCCAGACTGCGGCGAGGATGGGTTCCATCCCGGCGGCTAGCCTTCTTGTGTCTTGCGGTAGGCGGCCAGGGCGCTGCCCTGCATTGGCAGCGCTCAACAGCGCGGCAATCGCGCCTGCCAGCACGTCGCCACTTCCTGCGGTTGCCAGCAAACCATTGCCAGTGGAGTTGATCCAGATGGCTTGCTGCGGCGTGGCGATGACACTTCCAGCCCCTTTGAGCACGACCCAGGCGGCAAGGTGCTGCGAAAGGGTTCGTGCGGCCTGCATGCGGTCGGCCTGAACCTGTTCCACAGAGATGCCAAGCAGGCGTGCCGCCTCCAGCGGATGTGGGGTGAGGACGGTCGGTGCCGCGCGTTGCTGCAGGGCGATCTGCAGCGCGGAGCCTGGCCCGGCGCGTGCCAGCAGATTGAGGCCGTCCGCGTCCAGAACCAGCGGAGAGGTCTGGGCGAGTGCCCGTTCCAGAGCCTCGTGCGCAGGCGGATCGATTCCAGCTCCGGGGCCGAATACGACACAGCCGACTTTGCGCGAATGCTGCAGCAATTCATCAGGCGGGCGCAGCATCAACTCCGGCGCGACGAGGTCGAACCTGGGGCCTTCTGCATCGAGCAGACCGACAAACACGCGGCCTGCGCCGAGCCGGGCTGCGGCGCGGGCCGCCAGCAGCGCCGCGCCAGCCGCCGCGACACCGTGCGCGCGCTGGCGCTGCTGATCACGGCGG
>JAGDVQ010000092.1 GCA_023255715.1 Thiomonas sp. | reverse complement strand
GCCTGCCCGAGCCGCAACGCGCCGAGCGGCCGTTCAGCCCGATGCCTCCGCGCGCCTTGGAACCTCCGCGTCAGGCATTCCCTCAGCCCGAGCGACGACCGGAAGTGCATCCTGTGCCTTTTGAGCAGCCACACCCTGAGCCCTTTCTCCAGCGACCGGTTCATCCACCGGAGCCTGCGCCGCGCCCGGTGCATCCACAGGAGAGGAGGCCCGAGCATGACAAGGCCGAGGGGTACCACGGACCTGGGGGCTGACGGCTTGGGCATGTCCTGTTTGCGAAGCGACCGTGCAGGTACCCCCTGGAGTCTCGTCGAATCCCTGACAGGGGGCTACGACGGATCATCCCACCTCACTTCGATGGCCTGAGCGTCGAGCAGCCCGAACCAATAGCTGCCCAGGATCAACCAGCCATCGCGAATGCGATGTGCCGTGCGGTCGAACACCCGCACGCGCACTTTTTCTTGGTACTTGCTGGTTGACCACGCCAAGCCCAGCGGAGGAAACCAGGATGTCTTGGCTTGGAGGATTTGATAGTCGTTTTGCGCGGCCCATGTGGCGACCATGGCATTCCTTCGCACATGATGGGCGCGCATCCCAGCGGCGAAGAGGATGATGCCAAGAAGAAACAGCAGCGCTTGAAGCGGTCGCGACGACATTGCCTTCACTCCTCATCGTCAATCCGGAAACGCCGTCATCAGCCCCGATCAGCAAAAGACAATGCAGATCTGGGTTTGCCACAGTTGCACTGCGGCTCACACCAAGCTGGAAAGTACTGTCAGTTCCCTGGGGATCGAGGTAAAAGATGCGCTCGACATCGCCAAGCAGATGGAGATTTGACAACCTCACACATCGAGATTCGCCGCTCGCAGGGCGTTGGTTTCGATGAAATCGCGGCGGGGTTCAACTTCGTCGCCCATCAGCATCGTGAATACGCGGTCGGCCTCAATGGCATCGTCGATCTGTACGCGCAGCAGGCGGCGCACCGACGGGTCCATGGTGGTTTCCCAAAGCTGTTCGGGGTTCATTTCTCCCAGGCCTTTGTAGCGTTGACGGCCGACTGTGTTTTCGGCCTGGCGGATGAGCCAGTCCATGGCTTCGCGGAAGCTGGCAACAGTGGCTTCCTTGGCGTTGTCGCCGTTGCCGCGCCGCACGGTCGAGCCTGCGGCGAGCAGGCCGTGGAAGGTCTGTGCGGCTTGGGACAGCACGGCGTAGTCGGCCCCATGCACGAAGTCGGCATGGAGCACGGTGGACTTGAGGTTGCCATGATGGCGACGCACGATGCGCAGAAGCGGCTTTTCCGTGCGTGGGTCGATTTCGGCCAGCACCTGGGGCGCTTCTCCATGGTCGGTGTGTGCGGCAAGATAGGCGGCGAGCGCATCGGCGCTGGCTTGCGCAGCATGATCGAGATCGATCACGACGCCGTCGACGATGGCGCGCAGGGCCTGTTCGTCCATGAACACGGCAAGGCGGGCGATGACGGCTTCGGCCAGTCCATGCTGGCGCGCGAGTTGCTCGAGGGTGTCGCCTGACAGGGGCACCGGGGTATCGGGGCGGTGGATTGCTGCGTCTTTCAGCGCCACGCGCAGCAGGTAGGCGTCAAGCTCTGTGCCGTCCTTGAGGTATTGCTCGTCCTTGCCGTGCTTGACCTTGTAGAGCGGCGGCTGGGCGATGTAGATGTGCCCGCGCTCAACAATCTCGGGCATCTGGCGGAAGAAGAAGGTCAGCAGCAGGGTGCGGATGTGCGCGCCGTCCACGTCGGCATCGGTCATGATGATGATGCGGTGATAGCGCAGCTTGTCGATATTGAAATCGTCCTTGCCGATGCTGGTGCCCATCGCGGTGATGAGGGTGAGGATTTCGTTGCTGGTCAGCAGCTTCTCGAAGCGCGCTTTCTCGACGTTGAGAATCTTGCCGCGCAGCGGCAGGATGGCCTGGAACTTGCGGTCACGGCCCTGCTTGGCCGAGCCTCCGGCAGAGTCGCCCTCCACCAGATACAGCTCGCACAGCGCGGGATCTTTTTCCTGGCAGTCAGCCAGTTTTCCTGGCAGGCCCAGACCGTCCATGACGCCCTTGCGACGGGTCATTTCGCGTGCCTTGCGCGCGGCTTCGCGGGCGCGGGCGGCGTCGATGATCTTGCCGCAGATGATCTTGGCGTCGGCTGGCGTCTCGAGCAGATAGTCGGACAGCGCCTTGGCCACCAGATCTTCGACCGGGCCGCGCACTTCGCTCGAGACCAGTTTGTCCTTGGTCTGGCTGCTGAACTTGGGGTCAGGCACTTTCACCGACAGGACGCAGGTGAGGCCTTCGCGCATGTCGTCGCCGCTGATTTCGACCTTGGCTTTTTTCGCCAGCTCGTTGTCGTCGATGTATTTGTTGATCACCCGCGTCATCGCGGCGCGCAGGCCGGTGAGGTGGGTACCGCCATCGCGCTGCGGAATGTTGTTGGTGAAGCACTGCACGGTTTCGGCGTAGCCGTCATTCCATTGCATCGCGACTTCCACGCTGATGGTGCTGCCGACTTCCGACACCTTTTCCGCCTGGGCGTAAAAGATGTTGGGATGCAGCACGCTCTTGCCGCGGTTGATGTATTCGACAAAGCCCTTCACCCCACCAGAGAAGGCAAAGTTCTCTTCCTTGCCTTGGCGCTCATCGACAAGCCGGATCTTGACGCCGTGGTTGAGAAAGGACAGTTCGCGCAGACGCTTGGCCAGCACTTCGTAATGAAAGTCGACCGTGGTGAAAATCTCAGCGTCTGGGAGGAAGTGCACTTCCGTGCCACGCTTGTCGGTCTTTCCAGTCACAGGGGCGACCGAGACTTCGACCCCGTCAATGATCTGCGTCTTCCGGTTCTGCAGGGCGCCGCGCGCAAATTCGAGGGTATGCACCTCGCCATCGCGCCGAACAACCAGCCGCAGCCATTGCGACAGCGCGTTCACGCAACTCACGCCCACGCCGTGCAGGCCACCAGATACCTTGTAGCTGTTCTGATTGAACTTGCCGCCAGCGTGCAGCTCGGTCAGTGCGATTTCCGCTGCGCTGCGCTTGGGCTCATGCTTGTCATCCATCTTGACGCCCGTGGGAATGCCCCGGCCGTTGTCGGCCACGCTGATGGAGTTGTCGGAATGGATGGTGACGGTGATGTCATCACAAAATCCGGCCAGCGCTTCGTCGATGGAGTTGTCCACGACTTCGAACACCAGGTGGTGCAGGCCGGTGCCGTCCGAGGTGTCGCCGATGTACATGCCGGGACGTTTGCGCACCGCTTCGAGTCCCTCCAGGATTTGAATGGAATTTTCGCTGTAGCTGTCGTTCTTCGGTTCGTTCATCAGAGACTTTCAATGCAGATTCCGTGGAAATCCATGGAAATAAAAGCAGATACGTAAATTTTTCGACTGTTCTGGTCAGATCCGCATGGGCATGACCACGTATTTGAAGTTGGGTTCATCGGGCATGGTGAACAGCGCGCTGCTGTTGCCATCCTGCAATTCGAGACGCACCTGCTCTGTGGGCATATTGGCCAACGCGTCGATGAGATAGGCGATGTTGAAGCCGATTTCGATGGAGTCACCCCCATAATCGATGTCGATCTCTTCCTGTGCCTCTTCCTGCTCCGCGTTGATGGAGGTCAGGCGAAGCAGACCGGGCTCCAGGTTGACGCGCACGCCCTTGAACTTGTCATTGGTCAGAATGGCCACCCGCTGCAATGCCGATTGCAGCGTGGTGCGCTCGACCAGCAGCATGTTGCGGTGGCCTTTGGGCACCACGCGCTGATAATCCGGGAACTTGCCTTCGATGAGTTTGCTGGTGAATTCCAGGCCATCCATGGTCAACCGGGCCTGGTTGCTGGCCAGGGCAATGTCGATCATTGCCTCGTCGTCGTCTCCAAGGAGACGAGAGAGTTCCAGCACGGTTTTACGCGGCAAAATGATCTCGCGGCGATCCACGGCCGTTTCGATGGCGGCGGTTGCCAGGGTCATGCGGTGACCGTCTGTGGCCACCAGATGCATCTGTCGCCCCTCCGCGACCCACAGCATGCCATTGAGGTAGTAGCGGATGTCATGCTGGGCCATGGCGAAATGCGTCAGGCCAAGAAGACGCTTGAGCAACTTTTGCGGCAGGCGCAGCACCTGATCGCTGAAATCGGTTGCCGCGCGCACCAGTGGAAAGTCTTCTGCCGGCAGAGTTTGCAGGCTGAAACGGCTTTTCCCAGCCCGCACGGTCATTTTTCCGTCTACCCATTCCAGCGTGACCGTTCCTGCCGCGGTTGCACGCAGGATGTCGAGCAGCTTACGCATATTGACCGTCACGGCTGCGGCGTCAGCCCCTGTCTGAACAGCCTCGCCCCCCTGAAGTCGGATCTGGACTTCCATGTCGCTGGTGGTGAATCGCGTGCCTTGGGCATTGTGCTCAATGAGCACATTGGCAAGGATTGGCAGTGTTTGACGACGTTCGACGATGCCAGCGCCTTGCCCCAACAGCTTGAGCAGTTCATCACGGGAAGAAGTCAATCTGTTCATTCTTTCTTTTCCTTTATTCAGAATAGAAATGATAGTAAGGGGTGGCTTGTGCTGTGGATAAGACACCAAGTGCTGAAAACATGCGGGCTGCAGCGGGCTGCAGGTTTGTGGACAAGTGGCGGTCTGAGAAAGGATGGTCTGGAATAACTTGAAGGCTGATGTGCAGAACGCCGAGTTGTCCAGAAATGCTCCACATGCTGTGCAATGACTTGTTCTTTGTGGGTGTCTTGAGCAGGTTGGGGTCGCTCGTGAAAAGATCCGGCAGATCGGCAGGCACTCAGGCCTTCAAGGTCTGCTCCAGGACATGAAGCTGCTGGTTGAGTTCCTGCAGCTTGGTGCGCTCCAGGCCGATTTTCCTGACGGCGTGAAGCACCGTGGTGTGATCGCGCCCGCCGAAGAGTTCGCCGATTTCCGGCAGGCTCTTGTGCGTGAGTTCCTTGGCCAGATACATCGCGATCTGGCGCGGGCGTGCAATGCTGGCCGGGCGCTTTTTGGAATACATGTCCGCGACCTTGATCTTGTAGAAATCGGCCACGGTTTTCTGGATGTTCTCCACCGACACCTGACGGTTCTGCAGCGAGAGCAAATCCTTGAGCGCTTCCTTGGCCAGGCTGATGGAGACGTCCTGCCCGCTGAAACGGGCGTAGGCCAGAATCTTGCGCAGCGCGCCCTCGAGCTCGCGCACGTTGGAGCGCACATTCTTCGCAACAAAGAACGCCACTTCTTCCGGCAGATGCATCAACTCGGCATCGGCCTTGCGCAGCAGGATGGCCACGCGCATCTCCAGTTCGGGCGGCTCGATGGCGACCGTCAGCCCGGAGTCGAAGCGCGACACCAGGCGCTGATCCATTTCACGCAATTCCTTGGGGTAGGTATCGCTGGTGAGAATGATCTGGGAACGTTTGGTGATGAGTGCCTCGAAGGCGTAGAAAAATTCCTCCTGCGTCTTGTCCTTGCCGGCGAAGAACTGCACATCGTCGATCAGCAACAGATCCAGCGAGTGGTAATAGCGCTTGAATTCCTCGAAGGCCTTGCGCTGGTAGGCGCGCACCACTTCGCTGACGAACTGCTCAGCCTGCAGATACCGAATGCGAGCACCCGGTTGCTGGGCGAGCAAGGCATTGCCGACCGCGTGCATCAAATGGGTCTTGCCCAGGCCGACTCCGCCGTAGATGAACAATGGGTTGTAGGAGCGTCCGGGGTTTTCTGCAACCTGAATGGCGGCAGCGCGGGCGAGCTGGTTCGCCTTGCCGGTGACCAGGGTTTCAAAACTCAGCATGGGATTGAGCCGAGAGCGCTCCAGCGCGTCGGCTTCCAACGTCTCCTTTGCCGCTTGAGTGTGGAGTGCATCTTGCGCTCCAGCGTGTGCGCTTTCTTGCGAGGCGCCATTGCGCTTGCCGTCGTGCGGCGCGGCATGCGCTGCCTGCGCGCCGTCATGGCCTTGCTGCACGCCATGCGCGCTGCTGTGATGCATGGCGGCGCGGGCCGGTGCCTTCTGCACAATGAAATCAACCTGAACCGGGTGTCCCATGATGTTGCTGAGCGATTCGGTGATGCGGGCCGCGTACTGCGAGCGCAACCAATCGAGCTTGAAGCGATTGGGCACGTGCAGAACGGCCGTGCTGCCATCTTCGCTCCAGACGGGGGCGGACAGGGGTTTGATCCACGCAGCAAATTGTTGATCGGGAATGACTGTCGCCAGGTGGGCGCAGCACTGCTGCCAGGAATGTTCGTGAGTCATGCAGGAACTGGGTAAAGAAAGAGGGAACCGATGAGAATGCTGGCGGTCGGATGCGCGTGCTTGCTGGCTCTCGGAAAGGGGCGTTCGCCTGGATGATCGCTTTCCGATTGTTCCGAAGACGCTGCGTCGAGGCTTGGACCGAGACTGGCAGTTTACCCCTGCGAGCGAAGTTATCCACAGTCCGAAACGTCATTTTTTAGGGCCAAAAGTGACCACGCCTGGATGCACCCAGACGGATAGAACGTCACACTGCGGTGAGATTGGAACGGTGAAATCGGGCCAAAAATTGACAAAGAGTCCGATCGTGAGTCAAATGGAGGGCTTTTTTCTGAATCACACAGACGCTTGGCAGGAAATGCGGAACAAGCACCCCTGGCTTTCCAAGTGAAAAAATGCAGAAATAAGTGGTTCTGGCTGAATTTAATCATTGAATTCAGTATTTTTGATTAAGGTGAGAACATGAAACGTACTTATCAACCTTCGAAGACCCGTCGTCAGCGCACGCATGGCTTTCTGGTGCGCATGAAGACACGCGGTGGTCGTGCGGTCATCAACGCACGCCGCGCCAAGGGCCGCAAGCGTCTGGCAGTCTGAGGTACTCTGACGCCGACGCTGAGCGCCTCGTGGGTTTCAGAGTTCTCGCGTCTCGCTGGCCCGACGCGCTGAGGCGGCAGCCGATCAGCGCACCGAGCGTCCCAACCCCTTGAAGGTCGACATGTTGCGGCAACCCGAAGCGTTTGCCGCCTGTTTTACTGCGCGCTACGCGCAACAGGCTGAGTTTCGACTGCATTACCGGGCAGTATCTGCCGATGCGAGCCCAACTGAGTCCGGGCCCGAACACTGCTGGCTGGGACTGGTCATTCCCAAAAAATTCTGCAAGCCCGCCGTGCGGCGCAACCTGATCAAGCGCGTGATGCGTCAGGCTCTGCGCGAATTGCGTCTGCCGCCCGGCGCCCGGTCGCAGGCCCCCGTGCTCATGCTGCGCCTGACGCGCAAGCTGCCGGCAGAGTTTCGCAGTGCGCGCTCTCCTGCTTTGTTGGCTTATGTGCAGCAGGCGGTGAACGCATTGCTCAAGTCCTGGGTCGAACGCACCGTCGTCGCGTCGGAACAAGGCCTTGCATGAAGCAATTGTTGATCGGTCTGGTACGTCTGTACCGCTTGCTGCTCAGCCCCTGGGTGGGCGGGCAGTGCCGGTTTTATCCCACCTGCTCGGCCTACACCATCGAGGCACTTGACACGCACGGCGCCGCAGCAGGCACCTATCTGGGTGCTGTGCGCATCTTGCGTTGTCAGCCTTGGTGTGAAGGAGGGCATGACCCTGTTCCGTCACAGTTCACCTGGGCACCCTGGCGGCATCGCGCCAGCGAAACGGACCATTTCGATCTCTGCGAATCGGGATCTGATGACGCTCGGTCATCTCCGCCCATGCACAATAGCGCGTCTTCGCCCGAGGACGCGGTGTTGCGTGGTGCGACCGAGCCGGGCGCTTTGGCGCCGAAGTCATCGGTTTCACTCTCCTCTTCCAAGCCCTGAGTCTCCCGGGCGCTTCTGCATCACTACAACAGGATTTGCGTATGGATCTCCGCCGTTCGGTACTCTGGGTGGTTTTCACCATGTCGATGATTTTTCTGTACAACTCCTGGCTGCGCTACAACGGCGAGACGGATTTGTTCGGAACGCCACCGGCCCACCCCGCGCAAGTTGCCAGTGCGCCGACCAGTGCCGTGCCGCAGGCTGCGCCGAGCGCAGCGCGTCTGCCCGCAACAGCTGCAGCGACTGCACCACTGGCCGCCCCGGCTGCGGCGTCAGAACCTGCAGCACAGCTCACGACGATCCACACCGATCTGATGGATCTGAAGATCTCCTCGCGAGGCGGCAATCTGGTGTATGCGAAGTTGCTGAAGTATGAAAGTCGCACCGAGCCGGGCAAGAACGTGGTGCTGTTCGACGATTCTGCCAACAACAAGTACATGGCGCAGTCGGGATTGATCGGCGGCGACTTTCCGAATCACGAAACCGAGATGACGGTGCTGCCCGGTCCGCGCGACATGGGAAACGCCAAGACGTTGCAGGTCAAGCTGGTGTCGCCCGATCTGGGCGGCGTGCGGCTCGAACGCACCTACACCTTCACCCGCGACAGCTATGTGGTGGATGTGCGCAACACCATCACCAACACCGGCACCACGCCCGTGAGCCCGCAGCTGTACATGCAGCTCGTGCGCGACGGCAACACGCCGCCCGGCGACGAGTCGCACTTCTATCACACCTACACCGGCCCGGCGTACTACGACAACGCCAGCAAGTTCCAGAAGTTCGAGTTCAAGGATCTCAAGACCAACGAGGCGCCGAAAAAGGCGGACAGCGGCTGGGTGGCGATGATTCAGCATTACTTCGTCTCCGCCTGGGTGCCGCAGCCCTATGACGGCCCGCGCGATCTGTATACCCGCAAGCTGGGCGACAACCTCTATGCGGTGGGGGTGATCCAGCCACTGGCGCAGATTGCGCCGGGCAAGACCATCACCACCGACGCCAAGCTGTTCGTCGGACCCGAACTGGAGAGCACGCTGGGCGCGCTCGCTCCGGGTCTCGAGCTGGTGAAGGACTATGGTTGGGTGACCATCCTGGCCAAGCCGATTTTCTGGCTGCTGGAGTTGATCCACAAGGTGGTGCAGAACTGGGGTTGGTCCATCATCGTGCTGACCCTGCTCATCAAGCTGGCATTCTTCCCGCTCACCGCAGCGAGCTACAAGAGCATGGCGCGGATGAAGGCGGTCGGCCCGCGCATCACCGCGCTGCGCGAGACCTACAAGGGTGACCAGGCAAAGATGAACCAGGCCATGGTCGAGCTGTACCGCAAGGAAAAGATCAACCCGCTGGGCGGCTGCCTGCCCATCGTGATCCAGATTCCGGTGTTCATTGCGCTGTACTGGGTGCTGCTGTCCAGCGTGGAGCTGCGCGGTGCGCCGTGGATTCTGTGGATCCACGATCTCTCGGCCAAGGACCCGTATTACATCCTGCCGGCCATCATGACCGCCACGTCCTTCCTGCAGGTCAAGCTCAACCCGACGCCGCCCGACCCGATGCAGGCGCGGCTGATGTGGATCATGCCGGCGGCCTTTTCCATCATGTTCTTCTTCTTCCCCGCCGGGCTGGTGCTGTACTGGTTGACCAACAACTCCACCTCCATCGCGCAGCAGTGGTTCATCAACAAGAAGATGGGTGTGGGCGTGTTGACCGACACCCCGGCCAAGCCGGCCCAGTAAGTTTGACCCACCCCGGCGCACGGCCATGAATGCATTGGCGCAGGACGCCGATCCGGTGGTGGCCATTGCCACAGCGCCGGGGCGCGGCGCGGTGGGCATCGTGCGTGTATCCGGCAAGTCGCTGGGCGTCCTGGCCCGCGCCATTGCCGGGCGCGAGTTGCAGCCGCGCCACGCGACCTATCTGCCGTTCATGGATGGACAGGGCGGCATGCTCGACCAGGGGCTGGCCCTGTTTTTTCCTGCGCCGCACTCCTACACCGGAGAGGATGTGCTGGAGCTGCAGATTCACGGCGGCCCTGTGGTTCTGCAATTGCTGCTGGCGCGCCTGCTGGAGCTGGGCCGCGACATGCGGCTGCGCGTGGCGCAACCGGGCGAGTTCACCCGGCGCGCGTTTCTCAATGGCAAGCTCGATCTGGCGCAGGCGGAGAGCGTGGCCGATCTGATCGACGCCAGCACCGAAGCCGCTGCACGCAGCGCCACGCGCGCGCTGGCGGGCGAATTGTCCAAGGCGGTGCACGCATTGGCTGCGCAGCTTGTCGAACTGCGGCTGCTGGTCGAGGCGACGCTGGATTTTCCCGAGGAAGACATTGATTTCTTGCGCCAGGCACATGCCGCGCAACGTCTGCAGGATCTGCAGCAGACACTGCAACAGGTTCAGGCCCGAACGCGCCAGGGCGTCTTGCTGCGCGAAGGCCTGAACGTGGTGCTCGCGGGCCAGCCCAATGTGGGCAAAAGCTCGCTGCTCAACGCGCTGGCCGGGGCGGAGCTGGCCATCGTCACCCCCATTGCCGGCACCACCCGCGACAAGGTCAGTCAGACCATCCAGATCGAGGGGGTGCCGCTGCACATCATCGACACCGCGGGCCTGCGCGACAGCGCCGATGCGGTGGAGCGCATCGGCGTGGCGCGCAGCTGGGACGCCATTTCCGATGCAGACGTGGTGCTGTTCCTGCACGACCTCACCCGGCTGCAGGCTCCCGGCTATGCGCAAGCAGAGGCCGACATCGCCCGCGGCTTGCCTGCGGGGGTGCCCGTGCTGCATGTGTTCAACAAGCGCGACAGCGTGCGCGTGGAGCAGGCCGAGCAGCACATCGCGCTGGCATGGGAGCAATGGGGGCTTGCGGCGGCCGAGGGCGTGTGGATTTCGGCCGCGCGGGGCGACGGATTGCAGGAGCTGCGACACACCCTGCTGCAACTGGCCGGAGCGCAGCAGGGCAGCGAGGGGGTATTCATCGCCCGCCAACGCCATGTCCAGGCGCTGGAACGCACCCGCAGTCACCTCGATCTCGCTGTGGACCTCATCGCCCGGGACGCGAATGCCCCGCTGGATCTGCTGGCCGAGGAGTTGCGCCTGGCGCATCAGGCGCTGATGACCATTACCGGCGACTACACCCCGGACGATCTGCTCGGGGCCATCTTTTCCAGTTTCTGCATCGGCAAATAGGCGTCTTCAGATGCGCCGTGGTGACAGGCCCTGCGCGTTCAGGATGCCGCTGAGGTCACCCGCGGCGAACTGCACGACGGCCTTGAAGGCCTGCGCGAACAGGTGCTCGTAGTGCTGCTGTTCGACAAAGCCGATATGCGGTGTGCAGATCGCATTTTCCAGCCGCAGCAAGGGATGTCCCTGCAGGATGGGCTCGGCCTCGAACACATCCACCGCGGCCAGGCCTGGACGCCCGCGGTTGAGCGCGGCCACCAGGGCGTCCGGGGCCAGCAGTTCCGGGCGGGCGGTGTTCACCAGCAACGCGGTGGGCTGCATCAGCGACAGATCGGCCAGGGTGATCAGGCCGCGCGTGGCCTCGTTCAGGCGCAGATGCAGGCTGAGTACATCGCTGGTGGTGAACAGGTCTTCGCGCGAGGCGCAGGCCAGCAGCCCATGCTCCACTGCCAGGGCGCGCGACTGCGCGCTGCCCCACACCTGCACCCGCATATCGAACGCTTGCCCGTACCGCGCCACCCTCTGGCCAATACGGCCATAGCCCCAGATGCCCAGGGTCTTGCCGGCCAGCCGTTGTCCCAGGCCAAAGTTGGGCGGCATGGACTGCGACTTCAGCCCCGCCTGCTGCCACGCGCCATGCTTCAGACTGGCGACATATTGCGGCAGCCGGCGCATCGCTGCCAGGACCAGCGCCCAGGTGAGCTCGGCGGTCACGGCGGGGTCGGTCTGGCCCTCGGCCACGGCGATGCCCAGCTCGGTGCAGGCCTGCACGTCCACATGCGGGCCGATACGGCCGGTCTGCACCACGAGCTGCAGCTTGGGACATTTCTCCAGCAGCTGGCGCGAAAGCGCGGTGCGCTCACGGATCAGCACCAGCGCCTGCGTGTCCCGCAAGCGCACGCTGAGCTGGCCGACACCCTTGACGGTGTTGCTGAAAATCTTGAGGTCGTGACCCTCCAGGTGTTGCGCACAGTCGAGCTTGCGCACGGCATCCTGGTAGTCGTCGAGCACGGTGATCTGCATGGAAGTCCGTTCATGTTGAACCAGAGCGGATCAGTGTAGACCCTTGTTCCGTTGAGCAGAATGCATGCGTCGTGAAGCGACTTGGTAGTGACCCGATCAGGAGTTTCCCGATTTTGCTGCGGTGCAGCTTGCTTACCAAACGACGTGCGGAATATAAGTCAGCCTTGATATATGCCTGTCTGCTGCCCGGTCGCGGGATGAAAGTGCAGTGGGTCAGACGACATGGAGGCTGGGATGGATGTGAAGGGAAAATGGCTGTTGCCGACAAGCCCGCAACAAACCTGGGAGGCGCTCAACAACCCGGAGGTGCTCAAGACCTGCATCCCGGGCTGCGAATCGATCACCGACACGGGATCGGGGCATTTCGAGGTGGTGCAGGTGCTGGCCGTGGGTGGGTTCAAGACGCGTTTCAGCAGCACGTTGACACTGGAGGACCCCAACCCGCCGCACAGCTATGTGCTTCGTTTCGAGGGCAATGCGGGAAGCGCTGGTTTCGGTCTCGGGCGGGCGCTTGTGGCGCTGCAGCCCACCGCCGATGGCGGCACGCAGATGAATTACCAGGCGACGGCCGAGGTGGGCGGGGCGATTGGCCAACTCGGCAAGGCAGCGGTGGACAGCACGGCGCAGAGCCTGGCGGAAACCTTTTTTTCCCGGTTCGATCAGGTCATGCGCGGCCAGATTCCGGTCGAAGACGGTGCCGGAGTGCTCGACCGGGTGTGGAACGCATTGCCGCCCTGGGGCTGGGCCGTCTCCACCCTGGTGCTGGTGTTCATCGTGTACTGGGGCCTGCACGGCACCTGGTAAACGCAGCACCGGCGTTCAGTTTTCCTCTGCCGGGCAGAGCGCGCGAACCACGTTGAGCACCTGCTGACTTTTGATGTGGTAATGGACGAAGCGCCCGCGACGGGTGGCTTCGACAATGTTTTCTGCGCGCAGCTTGGCGAGTTGCTGCGACAGCGCGGCTTGGCGCATGCCGACTTCGTGTTCCAGTTCGCGCACGCAGCGCTCGCCGTCCATCAGCAAGCACAGAATGGCCAGGCGTTCACGGTGCGCCAGCGCCTTGAGAATGCGCACCACATCGCCTCCGGCCATGCGCTCCAGCCGGGCGAGCCGGTGCAGCGACGTTGGCACCATGAGATTCGGCGCGGTCGAGGGGGGCAGTTCGACGATATTCATGATTTGGAGTCTATGAATATCAATTTGCAAGGTTTTGATTCAACACAATAAAAGAGGTTTGAACCCTCTGTGTGTCGGTTTTTTCACGTTGGCATGCCGGGACGCAGCAGTCGCGTGGACAGGCCCAATCCGGTTAAGCTCGACCGCCTTGCCCTCCACGTCCCCGCAACGATGCCTGCCGCCCTCCGATACCCGCCTCTGCGTCTGGCCCTGATGTTCTGGGGCATTGCGGCTGCCGCCTATATGGTGGGGTTTTTTCTGCGTGTGACTCCAGGGGTGCTCAATACCGACCTGATGCGCGACTTTCATCTGAATGCAGCGCAACTGGGAAATCTGGCGTCGTTCTACTTTTACTTCTACGCCGCCTCGCAGATTCCGACGGGCATCGCGAACGACCGCTTTGGCCCAAAAGTGCTGATCGTCGCGGGCCAGGCGATCACTGGCTTGGGTGCCTTGCTGTTCGCGGCGGCGGGGAGCTTCGAGTCGGCTGCCGTGGCGCGGGCCTTGATCGGGCTTGGGCACGGCGTGGCCTGGGTGTCTTTGCTGGAACTCTCGGCAGCTTGGTTTGCGCCACGGATGTTCGGCACCATGTCGGGCCTGTCGCTTGCCCTGGGTACGCTGGGGGCGGTGCTGGCGCAGGCGCCGCTGCTCATCCTGTCGCACAGTTTCGGCTGGCGCTGGGTGCTGGGCGCGGTCGGTGTGCTCTGTCTGGGTTTGTCGCTGCTGGCCTTGCTGCGCATCCGGAACCGGCCGGAGGACCTGGGTTTCGACGGCTATCTGCCCGCGCGCAAGGCGCAGACTCTGGGAGACGTGGGGCGCGGTCTGGGCGCGGTCTGGCGCTATCGCAATACGGCGCTGTTGTTCGTGGCGCCCGGTGGGGTGTGCGGCGCCTTTCTCACCTTCACCACGCTCTGGGGCATGCCGTTTCTGGTGCAGCAGCGCAAGATGCCTGCGGGACAGGCGTCCTGGGTGATTGCGATCATGCTGGTGGCCTTTTCCTTCGGCGGTGTGCTGTGGGGGCGGGTCTCTGACATGCTGCGCCGGCGCAAATTGCCCTACCTGCTCGGTGGCCTGATGATGCTTGCGGGATTTGGCGTCCTGGTGGCGTGCCCGCAGGCCCCTTGGCCCGTCCTGCTCGTTGCCTTGCTGCTGGCATCGGTGGGTTCGGGCGGCATGGTGGTGGGGTTTGCTTGGGCGAAGGAGTCGGTGCCGCAACATCTGGCGGGCACGGCGTCTGGCGTGCACAACACCGGGGTGATGCTCGGCGCCTTGGTGCAACTGCCCCTGCTGGGCTGGGTGCTGGATCGGTTCTGGACCGGGCAGCAGGCTGGAGGCGTGCGGCTGTATGACGGCACTGCGTTCCAGGCGGCAAACGGGGTGTTGCTGGCCTGGATTGCGGTGTCGGTGCTGTGTGTGTTGCTTGCGCGTGAGACGCACGCCAAGCCCTTGCCTGGCGCCGTGAACAGGCCCTGAACAAGCCCCTGAGCAAGCCCCTGCGCGAGCTCCCGGGCGCTGAATCAGTGCGCCTGCAGCGACTGCCGCGACAGCGCGGAGTAGCGGTCGAGAAAGTCGTCGATCTCCTCGCTGCTGGGCTGTTGTGCGATCAGTTGCTGCACGCTGTCGCGAAACCCTTCTGCGGCGCGGCCACCCAGGAAGATTTCCTTGCGGGCGAATTTGTCGACGATTTCATACCCGCCGCGGGAGAGGTCGGCGTCCGGGCCGCTTTGCTCGGCCTGAGCGCCCGACCAGTCGAGCTGCAGGACACAAAACGCGTCTGAGTCATAGATCATGGTTTGCATGGTGGTTCTCCACTGGTTGCTCAGGAGATAGGGACATCGAAGCAAAAATCAAGCCTGACAAAGACGCGCACATGGTTGATGTGAA
Source organism: Thiomonas sp. (assembly GCA_023255715.1). Taxonomy (GTDB): domain Bacteria; phylum Pseudomonadota; class Gammaproteobacteria; order Burkholderiales; family Burkholderiaceae_C; genus Thiomonas. The sequence goes on along the minus strand of JAGDVQ010000092.1, from coordinate 2,566 downwards.
AACGCGCAGCAATCGGCGGGCGTTGACAGCCGCAGTCTGTCCATCCGGGTCTGTGCGGAGAATTGCCAGCAAATCGGGCAAGTCTGTGTTGACGCCAATCGTCGACCTGCAACCAGACGTAAGAATTGCCGCGATTCGCTTGCTTGCAATGCTGTGCCCTCCTAGGCTTGCGGCGCTGCACAAACCAGACTTCGCAACGGACGGATCGCTGGCGTGTGCGGGGATTTCACCGTTCACATCACACGCAGAGGCCCGGAGCGCGCAACGCGGTTGACCGGGTGGGAGACTTGCATGTTTCATCAAATTCTGACCCCGGTGGGCGGCGCTTTGCTGCCCTCGTTTCTGGTGGCGGCCATTCCGATCGCCATCGTGCTGTTGATGCTGGGTGTTTTGCGACGCCCGGCATGGCAGGCGTCTGCGGTTGGTCTGATCGCCGGCCTGATCATTGCCGTCACCGTCTGGCACCTGCCGGTGGGACTGGCCGTCAATGCTGTGGCGCTTGGGGTGGTGTTTGCCTTGTTGCCGGTGATGTGGATCGTGTATGGCGCCCTGGTGCTGTACAACGTGGCGGTCAAGTCGGGACGGTTCGAGATGTTCCGCATGTGGATGCTGGAGCACCTGCCCAATGACCGCCGGCTGGTGCTTCTGGTGGTGGCGTTTTCCTTCGGCTGTCTGCTCGAAGGCATTGCGGGTTTCGGAACCCCGGTGGCCATCACCAGTGCCCTGCTCATCGGCCTGGGATTTCCGGCGCTCGAAGCGCTGACCTTTACCCTGATCTTCAACACGGCGCCCGTGGCCTTCGGTGCGCTGGGGGTTCCGCTGACGGTGCTGGGCGCGGTGACCAGCATGCCGCCCGAGCCGCTGGCGGCCATGGTGGGGCGGCAGTTGCCGCTTTTTGCCTTTCTGCTGCCGTTTTATGTCATTGCGATCTACGGGGGGCTGCGGTCGATCCGCGCCCTGTGGCCCGCGCTGCTGGTGGCCGGTGGCAGCTTTGCGCTGGCGCAGTTCGTCTCGTCGAATTTCATCAGCTATCAGCTCACGGACGTGCTGGCCTCGATGTTCTCGCTGATTCTGACGGTTGGTTTTCTGAAGGTCTGGGCCCCAGCGCCGGACCCGGCGTTCGCCATTGCGCGCCCCACGCGCGCTCCCCATGAAGCCCGCGTGGGGTATGGCGGCTGGCTGCCCTGGGTGGTGATTACCGTGGTGGTGATTTTCTGGGTGTACGCCAAGATGTTCACCTTCGGCGAGATGAAGGTGCTCTGGCCGGGGCTGGACAAGCAGGTGTTCATCACCCTTTACAACAAGCCCTATGTGGCCCTGTGGGACTTCCAGCCCCTGGGCACGGGCACGGCCATTTTGCTGTCTGCGGTGATCACGGCGGTGCTGGTGCGGTTGCCGGTTGGCGAATTCTTTGCGGCCATGCGCGATGCCTGGGTGCAGGTGCGGATTGCGGTGCTGACGGTGTGCATGATCGTGGGGCTGGCCTTTTTGCTGAACTACTCGGGCATGAGTTACACGCTGGGCCTCGGCGTGGCCGGGGTGGGTGCGCTGTTTCCGCTGGTGTCGGCCTTTCTCGGCTGGGTCGCGGTGTTCCTGTCGGGCAGCGATACGTCGGGCAATGCGCTGTTCGGCAATCTGCAGGTGGTGGCTGCGCGGCAGCTGGGCTTCGACCCGGTGCTGATGGCGGCGACCAATTCGTCAGGCGGGGTGATGGGCAAGATGATCTCGCCGCAGAACATCGCCACCGGAGTGTCCACCACGGCACTCAAGGGCAAGGAGGGGGTGGTGTTCGCCCGCACCTTCAAGCACAGCGTGTTTCTCACCTTGCTGCTGGGACTTCTGGTGTATCTGCAGCAGCATGTGCTGACCTGGATGATTCCGGCCCTGCCGCCGCATTGATTGCTCGGTTCGCAGCCGCAAGCGCCGCGCCTTGCGCGGCGTTTTTCATGGTGCGACGGACGCCGGGGCGGCCTGTTCGGCGTGGTCGAGGGTGAACAGCAGATAGCTGTCGGCGGATTGCTGCAGGCGGATCTGCACCGGCAGGTTCTGCAGTTGCGGCGCCAGCCAGATTTGCGCGCCGAGTTCATTGCCCTGAGTGGCCTGGCGCACCACATGCCAGCAGCGCAGCGGCCCGACCGGAGTGGAAACCGTGTCCATGCCGGCGATGGTGAAGGTCCAGTCGGTCATGCCGCTGGGGCGGGCCACGGCGAAAGTGAGCGTGGCGCCAGGGCGGAAGTCGCCGGGATGGGTGGTGAGGCGGTTGGCGAGCTGCAGGAACAGGCTGGCGCTGTCCTGCACATGAGGCTGCAAGGGGAGCACGTCGGGAATGGCGCTGAAGCGCAAGGTGTTGGCCGCGCGGTCGAATGTGACCGATTTTTCGCGGGTGAACACGCGCTCGGTGTAGCGCGTGGGGGCGAGCCAGTCGCCGTCGATGCGACCGATGCTCTGGTAGGCAAAGCCGATCAGTGCGCTGCCGGACAGGGTGGCGTCGTAGTGGTCGCCGTCCACGGTCCAGACCAGCGCGCCGCTGCCGTGCAGCGCCCCCCGCCAGTAGCCGCTGATGGCG
>JAGDVQ010000003.1 GCA_023255715.1 Thiomonas sp. | reverse complement strand
GCGGGGAGATGCTGGCCGTTGCCCTGCTCGACCTCGACGACTTCAAGACCATCAACGATCAGTGGGGCCATGCCGCAGGCGACGCCGTGCTGCAGCAGGTTGCCGAGCATCTGGGCGCTGCGCTCGGCCCGCACGATCTGCTCGCGCGCATCGGTGGCGATGAATTCGTCCTGGTGCTGCAAGACCTGCATGGCGTGGATCAGGCCGAGCAGCGTCTGCAGGCGCTCGATGCCCACCTGCCGGTGCCGGTGCGCCTGCCCGATGGCCGCCCGGGCCACCTCGGACTCAGCATGGGACTGGCGCTCTACCCGGCCGATGGGAGCGATGCCGATCTGCTGCTGCGCCGCGCCGATGCCGCACTGCACAGCATCAAGATGCACAAGGGTTCGCGCAGCCACTGGTGGTTGCGCTGGGGGCAGGACGTGCAGTCCGAGTTCCTCGACGACACCACCGAGCACTGGTTGCCGCAGCCCTACGGCCCGCAGGCGCAGACGCTGCTGCAACTGGCAACGCCCCATTTCGCGCAGATGGCTGATGCGTTCATCGATCAGTTCTATGCACTCGTTGCGCGGGACGCCGAGTCGGCCCAGTTGCTCACCCATCTCACCGAGGCCGAATTCGCGCATCTCAAGGCGCGGCAGGTGGACCATTTCCATCAACTGCTGCGCCCCGACCTGCAGGAGGCCGAGCACCTGAGCGCGGCCCATCGCATCGGCGAGATCCACGCCCTGGTCGGCGTGCCCACGCGGCTGCTGGTGCAGTCCGCAGGCCTGTATCTGCAGGCGCTGATCGACATGAGCCACCAACTGCGCTTGCGTCCGCGCGAGCGGCGGCGCATCGTGCAGCTGCTCACCGCGCGCATGCAGACCGAACTGCAGGCCGAGGTGGAAGCTGCGCAGGGCCTGCGCGAGCACTACCAGCAATGCGTGATCGCGCTCGAACACGCGCTGCAGGACGGCGCGCCGTGGAGCGAGTTCATGCAGATGGCGCTCGACCGCCTCATCGCCTTGCCGGGCCTGCGCGCCGCAGGCATGGGCGCGCCGGATGCGAACGGCCATTTCGTCGTCGAACTGTCCGCCGGCATGGAACCCTATGCCCGTGCGATGCAGAAACACTATGGCGCTCTCCGAGTGCCCAGACTGCAGGATGTGCACGCCGAGAGCATCGGCCCCACGGCCACCGCCTGGCAGACCGAGAGAATCAGCACCCTGGCCAGCTACGCGCTCGACCCCGCTGGCGCGCCGTGGCGCGAGGCGGCGCTGGAAGTCGGCATCCGCAGCGCGGCCTCCATTCCGCTGTCCGACCGCAACGGCCGCGTGGTGGTCGTGCTCAGCCTGTACGGCGCCTACCCCGCAATGTTCGAGCGCAGCGCTTCGCGCAGCTTTCTCGACAACCTGGGGCAGACGCTGAGCCGCGCGTGGCAGCGGCTGCATGCCCACGGTCGGCAGCAGCCCATCCCCATCGCCCAGCGCCAGCGCTGGCGCAGCGCCCTGTTCGACCACGGCCTGGACATGCACATGCAGCCCATGGTCGATCTGCAGACCGGCCAGCCCTACGGCGTGGAGGCCCTGGCGCGCCTGCGCATGGAGGACGGCACCCTCGTCATGCCGGGGCAGTTCCTGCCCTGGTTCGGGCATGCCGAACTGTCGCGGCTGTTCCGCAGCGGGCTTGCTCAGGCGCTGGATCACATCGCCCGCTGGGACGCGCAAGGCATACGCCTGAAGCTCAATATCAACATGCCGCTGGACGTGCTGCTTCAGACCGACTGCCGCGACCGCGTCAACGCCGCCTTGCAGCAGGTGGACATCGCCCCCGACCGCCTGGCGTTCGAAATCCTGGAAAACGCCGAATTCGACGACCCGCAGCGCCGCGACGACGCGGTGCGCGCGCTGGCCTCCACCGGCGCCCGCCTGGTGATGGACGATCTGGGCAGCGGCTATTCCAGCCTGCTGCGCCTGCGCACCCTGCCGTTTCACACGGTCAAGATCGACCAGGGTCTGGTGCGCGAGGCCGGGCGCGATCCAGCGCAGGTCATCGGCTTCATCGGCGCGCTGGTGCAGCTGGCGCAGAGCCTGGGGCTCTGGGTGGTGGTGGAGGGTCTTGAAACGCCGGATCTGGTCGAGGCCGCCACGCTGCTGGGCGCCGATGCCGGGCAGGGCTATGCGCTGGCCAAGCCCATGCCCGCCAGTGAGGTGGCCGACTGGGTACGCAATTTCCGTTGTCCGGTCGATCCGCGTCAACCCACCACCCAACTGGGCCGCCTCGCGCAGGACTGGATGGCCCAGCATGGCAAGCGTCTCGCAGACCAGTCTGCGACCCGTCTGCTGCAGGCCACACGTCGCAAGGCGCTGCGCACCCGGACCTGAACCGCGCGCCGCGCCGCACCACGGCGTGTCATGTGATTGTCTATTTCCGCAACGCCGCGATCCCCTGCTGCAGGGTTGCTGCCGAGAGTTCGCCAATCAACACGCGCCGCACCGTGCCGTCTGCCGCGACGAACAGCGTGGTGGGCAGGCCGGGAGACTGGTAGTGCGCCAGCAGGCGGCTGCCCGGGTCGAGCAGCACCTCAGGTTTGCCAAGCTGCTCACGCTGCAGAAAGGCCGCAACGCGCTGCGCGGCTTCGCCCTCGTTGATCAGCACGATGCGCGCCCCGGTCTGCTGCTGCGCGGCCTGGATGAGCATGGGCAGTTCGCGCCGGCACGGCGGGCACCAGGTTGCCCACAGATTGACCACCAGCGGCTGCCCACGCAGGCGGGCCAGCGCCAGCGGCGGGCCGTTCAGCGACTGCAG
>JAGDVQ010000146.1 GCA_023255715.1 Thiomonas sp. | reverse complement strand
TGTTGTGATAGCCCTTGTCAGCGCCGACGAGCAGCGAGAGGTCTGCGGCGTGCGCCGCCGGGGTGACCGGGACAAAGCCAAACAGACCCATGAGCAGCAGGGATGTGGCAAGGATTTTTGAAATCATGAAGTGCTCGGGTTGGACGAAGAACAAAGGCTAGGGCGAGCGCGATGAATCAAAAAATCTTTTCTGCCGCGAACTGCGCGATGTCCAGGCCAAACCCAGGTATTTTTCCGTTGGTCAAGAAGAAAAGATCTCGATAGCGCATCTTGAGGCGATAGGGGATGCGCCCGATTTTCAACACCTCCTCCTTGCCGCCGAACCAGGTATTGGCGCGCACATAGAACGCCTTCCCCTCGCCCATGTCGCCAATGCAGAAGGTGACCGGCTGCAAAGGCTGGTTTGCCTCTTCCGGGTCCATCAGGCCCAAATCAAGGGCCACTTGGCGACCAATGATTTCTGCTTCCTGATGTCCGATGCCGCCAATCTTGGGCATCGTCACCGCGGCACAGTCTCCTGCGGCAAAGATTTCCGGATGGTCTGGATTGCGCATCAACAAATTGGTTTTAATGAAACCCTTGCTATCGGCAATCGGTAAATCGCGCAAACATTCATGCGCCACCCAGTCGGGCAGGATGATTTTGAGTTCGGCTTCGATCGTCTCACCCCCATCGAACTCGACTCCCGCAGCCGTCAGCCGAGCGATGTCGGGCATATTCTTGCGATAGTGGATGCCCATGCCGGCGATCAGCCTGAGAAAGTGGCGCACATTGTTCTCGCCCGCGTCAGCGGCGATGAGTTCCTCTTCCGGCGTAAAAACCGTGATCTTTTCCGGCGTTCCCTTGCCGGAGGTCACCAGCCAGCTCGCCAACGCCGTGGTCAGTTCCATGATGGGGCCTTCGCAGGCGGCATGCGCATAGGGAATGCTGCCGCCCGGATACGGCGCAAGTCCTTCGGCGCCATCGCCCTGATGAAAATGCGCCGAACCAATGGCGATGGGGCCGCCGTGATAACCGCCTTCATGCAAATACTGCCTCAGGCGCTCGCCGTGGAACAGATCGGACACGGTATGGCCGTGCTCGGCGAAACCGGGGATTTTGTCGTACGCCAAATGCGCGCCCATGGCGATGACGAGGTAGTCATAGTGGAGCACTTCGCATTCGGCACCCGGGCGCTCAAACGGCAAAAAATCCACGGTTCGCTGTGCGACATCGACCTGTTTGACAATACCTTGGACAAACTCGATGTCGTCGGATTTCAACGCCGCGCGCAGCTGCAGACGCTGGTGCTTGGCCGGGTCACGATTCTCCATCACGTCTGTCGGAATATTGGGGACGAACAGCAGATAGTCCTTTCGATCGATCAAGGTGATGTTCACGCTGCTGCCGACGTATTCACGGATTTTCTGGGCGCTGGCAAGACCAGCAAAATTGCCGCCAAGCACAACGACATGGGGTTTTGAGGGGGTCATGCCGTTCTCCTTCATGAGTTTGGATTTGCAATGTTGAGGCAGAAGCGCCTCAGCCGACCGTGCCGAACAGGGCGCCGATCCCGGCTGTGAGGGCAAGAGCCAGCGCCCCCCACATGGTCACACGCCCGGTGGCTCGGAGCACGCCAGCGCCACCGACTCCGGCGCCGATGGCACCCAGCAGCGCCAGGAAGACCAAGGCGGCACCGGCCACCACAGGCGTTAGCCAGCCAGCTGGGGCCCATGCCGCGACACTCAGCGGTAGTGCAGCCCCCACGGTAAAGGATGCCGCAGAAGCCAGCGCGGCTTGCAACGGTCGCGCCGACATGGTCTGCGACAGGCCCAGTTCGTCGCGTGCATGGGTTGCCAGCGCATCCTTGGCCATCAGTTGCTCTGCCACCTGGCGCGCAAGTTCCGGTGTCAGACCGCGTCCAACATAGATGGCAGCGAGCTCGTCGCGTTCGAAGTCTGGGTTGTCCCGCAGTTCGTCACGTTCGCGGTCCAGGTCGGCTCGCTCGGCGTCGGCCTGGGAACTGACCGACACATACTCCCCTGCCGCCATGGACATCGCGCCGGCAACCAGGCTGGCGGTTCCCGCGATGAGCACGTCGTGTTGTGTCGCAGCGGCAGCAGCGACTCCGACGATCAGGCTCGCCGTCGAGATGATGCCGTCGTTGGCACCGAGTACCGCCGCTCGCAGCCAGCCGATGCGCTCGACGAGATGCGTTTCTGAGTGCAGGAATTCGCCGAACATCAACGTCCACCCCTGTCGTGTCCAGCGCTCCTGCCCCGCGCGCAACGCTCAAAAGCGGGCAGATGCCGATCCTGAGAGGCTGCGCGCAGGGCCGAATAGACGGCAAGAATGTCTTCACGCGCTGTGGTCTTGAACACCCGGTCGTAGACGGCCATGTTGTCCATCTCGGCCTTCACGCCGGCCATGCAAGCCGCCTGCACGCTGTCGAAACGCGGAACGCGCCCGGCCCAGCGATTGGCGGGCGGTGCAACAGCATATTTTTCGAACAGGGCAAGGAGGGCATCGATGTGTCGCTGCTCGGCCTCGACGATGTTGCTGAAGGGGCGCACTTCGCCCAGGTCGCGGATCACCTGCTGGTAGGTTTCGTGCGAAAGGTATTCGTCATCCAGTGCGTCGTTGAGCCCCTGGATCTCGGTCGGGTTGAGAATGGACATGGTCATTTTGTTGGATCAGGCTGAGGGTGATTCCGGCGCGGCCACTGCAGGCGGCACCGCGGCATCGGGATAGCGCCGCTTGAGCAGCAGAAACAGCAGCACCGGCACGATGAGCAGAGTCAGGAACGTGCCGACGATCAGCCCGCCGATGGCCACCACCGCCAGGGGCGAGA
>JAGDVQ010000169.1 GCA_023255715.1 Thiomonas sp. | reverse complement strand
ACCTGAGGGCCGATCAGCGCGTAGGGACCGATTTGGACGTCATCGGCAATCTCCGCGCGAGGATCGACCTGCGCCGTGGAATGAATCGTCGGCATGCTGGTTCAGGATACGCTGCGTTCGGTGCACATCAGATCGGCCTGTGCGACCACGCGCCCATCCACCGAGGCTTCCGCGGTGAACTTGTAGATGCCGCGCATGTTGCGCGTCATCTCGACATAGAGGTGCAGTTGATCACCCGGCACCACTGGCTGCTTGAAACGCGCGTTGTCGATGCCCACGAGGTAATACAGCGATCCTGCCGCCGGGGTCTTGCCCACCGAGCCAAACGCCAGAATGCCCGAGGCCTGCGCCAATGCCTCGAGGATGAGCACGCCGGGCATGATGGGCTTTTGCGGAAAGTGGCCCGTGAAGAACGGCTCGTTGACTGTCACGTTCTTGTAGGCCTTGATGTACTTGCCATTGACTTGCTCGACCACGCGATCGACCAGCAACATGGGGTAGCGGTGCGGCAGGAGTTCAAGAATCTGGAGGATGTCGTGCGTGGTCGTCATGTCGTTTGGTCTGTTTTCAAGGACGCGAGTTGATGTTCAAGGCTGCGGATGCGGTCGCGCAACTGGTACAGCTGACGCACCGTGGCGGCATTGCGTTCCCAGTTGGCGTGGGTGTCCAGCGGAAAGGCGCCGGTGTACATGCCGGGCTGATGCACCGAGCGCGACACCAGCGACATGCCGCCGATGACCACGCCATCGGCAATGCTCAGATGCCCGGCAATGCCCACGCCCCCACCGATGAAGCAATACGCACCGATCTGCGCACTGCCGGACACGCCGACACAGCCGGCCAGCGCCGTGTGGGCGCCAATGCGCACGTTGTGCGCGATCTGCACCAGGTTGTCGATCTTCACCCCGGTGCCGATTTCGGTATTGTCGAGCGCGCCGCGGTCGATGGTGCTGTTGGCGCCCACTTCCACATCATCCGCCAGCACAGCAATCCCGACCTGGGCGATCTTGACGCCTGCGCCCTCCGCGTCGCGCGCATAGCCAAAGCCGTCGCTGCCGACCACAGCCCCGGACTGCAGCACGCAGCGCGCGCCCAGAATGCAGCCCCAACCCACCACACTGCGCGGATGCAGCACGGAGTCGGCGCCGATCACCGCATCGCGACCCACATGACTGCCTGACCCGACGTGCACGCCCTCGGCAATGCGCGCACCGGCCTCGATCACGGCAAACGCATCGACCCGTGCCAGATCGGAGACCTGAGCCGACGGATCGATGTGTGCGAGCGGGTGACGGCCAGCCTCAAACGCAGGCTGGCGCAGCCGCCAGAACCATTGCGACAGACGCGCGTAATAGAGATAGGGATCCTGCGCAAAAATGGCATTGCCCGAAGGCGGCAGTTCGCCCTTCAGTGCGGCAGGCAGAATGATCGCTGCTGCCTGGCTCTGTGCGATTTGCGCACGCAGCTTGGGGCGGCTCAGAAAGGTGATGCCCGTCCTGTCGGCTGAACCGATGGGCTGGATACGCTCAACCCGCGTTTGCGGGTTTCCGACCAACTCTCCGCCAAGGCGGGCAACGATCTGCTCAAGCGTCAACCCGTCCATGGAACTGCCGGGCATCGGGACTGCAGGTGGGCTCACTTGCCCGACTGTGCGTCCAGTGCCTTGAGCACCTTGTCGGTGATGTCGATCCGCGGGTTCACGTACACCGCTTCCTGGAAGATGATGTCGTAGTGATCTTTCAGGGCAATGTCGCGCACCACCTTGTTGGCCTTGTCCAGTACCGAGGCCAGTGCCTCATTGCGGCGCGCGTTCAGATCTTCCGAAAACTCGCGTTGCTTGCGCTGAAACTCGCGGTTCATGTCGACGAGGTTCTGCTGCGCCTTGATGCGATCGGCGTCCGACATCACCGGGCCGTTCTTTTCAAGATTCTCGTTGGCGGTCTTGATCTTGGCCGCCATGTCCTGGAGTTCCTTGTCGCGCTTGGAAAACTCCGACTCCAGCTTTTGCTGTGCCGCCTTGGCCAGGGTGGAATCCTTCAGCACCCGCTCGGTATTGATGAAGCCGATTTTCATCGGCGCATTGGCGGCCGCACCCGATGCAGGCGCGGCAGTTTGCGCCATGACCGGGGTGCAGGCAAGGAAAGCAGACGCACAGACTGCGGCAAGAAGTGAACGTGACATGGTGTGGAATTTCATGGAAATCAAATGAGGTTAGAACCCGGCGCCGACAGTGAACTGGAAACTCTGAAGTTTATCGGTGGTTTTGTCGCGAATCGGCTTGGCGATGCTGAACTTCAACGGCCCGATGGGCGAAATCCAGGACACCCCGATGCCGATGGACGAGCGCATGTCGCTCAGGCTGACTTTCTGGTTCTCGCCCCAGACATAGCCGTTGTCATTGAACACCGACATGCGCAGGGAACGGTCTGCCCCGGTGCCGGGGAACGGAAACTGGTATTCGAAGTCGGCGATCAGCATCTTGCCGCCGCCCAGGGCATTGCCTTGCGCATCCTGCGGGCCGAGCGAGCTTTGCTGGAAGCCACGTACCGTGCCGATGCCGCCCGCATACAGATTCTTGAAAATGGGCAGTGGCTGGCCATTGAGTCCGTGCGCATAGCCCACCAAGCCGTTGAAGGCAAGATTGGTGTTGCGGGTGATGGGCTGGTACTGCTGATACTGATAGGTGATCCGGTCATAGCGCAAGGTGCTGAACGGACTGATCTCGAAACTCAGGCGCTGATAACGGCCGTCGGTCGGCACCAGGGCGCTGTTGCGGCTGTCACGCTGCCAGCCGATGGTCAGCGGCACACCGCTGGACGTCTTGCCAAACTGGTTGACGTAGGCAATGTAGGACGCAGGCGCGCCCGGCGACAGATCCAGCGTGTAGCGCTCGAACCCGGCGCCGAAGAACACCCGGTCGACTTCGGTGAACGGAATGCCGAACTGCAGATTGAAGCCCGGCGTGACGATCTTGTAGTTGTTGCCCTGGCTGGTGTAGGGCTGGATGGTGCGGTAGTAGGCGTTCACCGTGCGGCTGATGCCGTCTTCCGTGAAGTACGGATTGGTGCTCGACACCGACAGGGTGCGGTAGTAGCTCGAGGTATTGAAATCGACCGCGAGGTTGTTGCCACTGCCGAAGATGTTGTCCTGACTGATCCCGGCGTTGAATGACAGCTTGTCTGCACTGGAAAACCCCACACCGAGCGACAGACTGCCCGTGGGTTTTTCTTCGACGTTCATGTCGAGATCGACCTGGTCGTTGGTGCCGGGCACCTCGCGCGGCTGCAGGGTCACGCTCTTGAAATAGCCCAGTCGATCGACCCGGTCGCGAGACAGTTTGATGCGGTCGGTGTCGTACCAGGAGTCTTCGTATTGCCGGAACTCGCGGCGGATCACTTCGTCGCGCGTGCGGGTGTTGCCTGCAATGTCGATGTGGCGCACATAAATGCGCTTGCCCGGCTCTGCGGTGATGGTGAACGCAACCTGATCGGTCGCCCGGTCGATCACCGGCTTGGCCTCCACCCGGGCGAATGCGTAGCCATAGACGCCGAACTGGTTGGTGATGGCCTTGACGCTGTCGTTCAGGGCCTGCGCGCTATAGGTCTCGCCGGGCTTGAGCTTGACCAGAGCGCGGAATTCATCATCCTGTCCGAGATAATTCCCGGCAAGCTGATAGGAGGAGACCGTGTACTTCGGCCCTTCGTGAATGTTGACCGTGATGTAGATGCCGTCCTTGTCCGGCGACAGCGCCACCTGCGTGGACTCGATGCGAAAGTCGAGGTAGCCGCGATCCTGGTAATACGAGCGCAGGGTTTCCAGGTCGGTATTGAGCTTGGCCTTGGAATACTGGTCGTCCTTGGTATACCAGCTCAGCCAGCCTGGCGTGCTGAGCGAAAACAGGCCCAGCAACGTGCCTTCGCTGTACACCTTGTTGCCCACCACGCGAATGGCCCGGATCTTGGCAATCTGTCCCTCGACCACGGTGAACAGCACATTGACCCGGTTGCGGGGCAAGGGCGTTGTGGTGACATTGACTTCGGTGTCGTAGAAGCCCTTGGCCAGATATTGCTGCTTGAGCTCCTGCACGGCCTGGTCGATCAACGCCTGGTCATACGGACGCGCCTCGGCCAGACCAACCGCAGCCAATGCCGTGGTCAGCGCCTTTTTGTCGAACTCCTTGGTTCCGGAAAATTCGACCCCGGCAATCGTCGGCCGTTCTTCCACGATGATGGTCACGACATCGTTGTCGGTCTCGATGCGGACGTTCTTGAACAGGCCCGTGGCGAACAGCGCGCGGATGGCTGCCGCGCCGCTTTCAGGCGTGTAGGTCTGGCCTACACGAAAAGGCAGATAGCTGAAGACTGTGCCCGGCTCGGTTCTTTGCAGACCGTCGACCCGGATGTCCTTGATGGTGAACGATTCAGCTGCGTGTGCTTGCACGCCTGCAACGGCAACCACAACCGCCGTCGCACAACGAAGTGCGGGAGAAAACCTCAAATTGACCTCGAGCTGGATTAGTGCATCTGCCCGAGCAAGCGGGTCAGATCGTTGTAGAGGGCGATGGCCATCATCGTGGCGATGACCGCGAGACCGCCTTGCTGCAGCCTTTCCTGCCAACGCTGCGAGACGCTGCGCCGGGTCAATCCCTCGTACGCATAATACAGGAGATGCCCCCCATCCAGAACCGGCAGAGGCAGCAGATTGAGCACGCCAAGACTGACGCTGACCACCGCCAGAAAGCTGAGGTAAGCCATCCATCCCAACTCGGCGCTCTTGCCCGCGTAGTCGGCAATGGTGACCGGGCCGCTGAGGTTCTGCAAGGAGGCCTGACCGATCACCATGCGGCCCAGGGTCTTGAGCGTCAGCACCGAAAGATCCCAGGTGCGCTGCGCGCCGTTCTGCAGTGCCTGCAGCGGATTGCGCTCCACCTTGACCGTGGGAATGTCGCCGCCGAGCAGGGCCTCGATGCGCCACACACGCTTGCCGCCCACAAGCACGGACGTGGGCTGCAGCTGCGCACTGAACACGGCATCACCGCGGCGCACCTGCAATTGCAGCACCTTGCCGCCGGATTGCTGGATGGCACGCATCAACGCATCCGCGGTGGTGGTTGGCTTGCCATCCACTGCAGTGATCCGGTCTCCGGCTCGCAGACCGCTGCGCTGCGCCGGCCCGCCTGCGACCACTTCACGAATTTCGGCGGGTGGGCTCTGCAGATGCAGGCCGAAACTGGTGAGGAACCCGGCGCTTTCGGCAGCCCCAGAGCTGGCGGAAAAATCCAGCGGAATCTGGCGTTGCAGCGTCTGTGCAGGGGATTGAACGATGAGATCGAGCCGGTCACCATTCATCGCCGCGTTCAGCAGCTTCCAGCGCAAGTCGGTCCAGCTTTTCACCTCCTGGATGGTGCCCGCCTGCGCAATGGCTGTCACGCGCTCACCGCCCTGCACACCGGCAAGTGCTGCCGGAGACTGCGCGGGCGGCGCACCCAGAATGGCAACGGGTTCACGCACGCCAACCATCGCCACCACGGCGAACAGCGCGACAGCGAGCAGGAGATTGGCAGCAGGTCCGGCAGCCACGATGGCCGCACGCCTGGACAGACTCTGCCGGTTGAACGCACGCGGCAATTCGGCCTCGGCCACCTCGCCCTCGCGCTCGTCGAGCATGCGCACATAGCCTCCCAGCGGGATGGCTGCGAGAACGAATTCCGTCTTGTCTGCGCCCTGCGTCCAGCGCAGCAGGGGTTTGCCAAAGCCGATGGAAAATCGCAATACCTTGACACCGGAGGCGACCGCGACGCGGTAATGCCCGTACTCATGGATGGTGATGAGCACACCGAGTGCAAAGGCAAACGCCAGCAGGGTAATGAGCAGGTTCATGGTCTCGTCTCAGGCAATTGGCACAGCACACCGCTCGGATCAGACCGATAGCTGCACGACACGCTGTTGCGCCTGGAGCCGGGTCTGGGTATCGAGTTCAGCCAGGGCATCCAGGGAATCGCACTGCGCGCATTCTGCACTGGCGAGCAAGTCGGCATTGATGCGGTGGATATCGGTGAAACGGATGCGCTGGCGCAGGAACGCATCGACCGCCACTTCGTTGGAGGCATTGAGTACGGCGCAGGCGCCCACCGGCATGCGCAGGGCATCGAATGCCAGCGCCAGCCCGGGGAAGCGCTGCGCATCGGGCTGCTCGAAGTCCAGCCGACCGATGCGCGCCAGATCCAGCCATGGCGCACCCGATGCGATGCGCTCTGGATACGACAGCCCGTAGGCGATCGGCGTGCGCATGTCGGGCTGGCCGAGCTGGGCCAGCACCGAACCGTCGAGATAGTTGACCATCGAATGCACGATGCTCTGCGGGTGGATCAGCACCTCGATCTGCTCCGGCCGCATGCCGAACAGATAGTGCGCCTCGATGACCTCCAGCGCCTTGTTCATCATGGTGGCGGAATCAACCGAAATCTTCGCGCCCATGCTCCAGTTCGGATGGGCGCAGGCTTCCTGCGGCGTCACCGCATGCAAGGATTGCGGATCGCGCTGGCGGAACGGCCCGCCGGACGCGGTCAGCACAATGTTGCGCACGTCAGCCTGCCAGCGGCTTCGGTCTGCGGGCAGGCTTTGCAGGATGGCACTGTGTTCGCTGTCGATGGGAATCAGGTCGCCACCGCCTTGCTCCAGCGCGGTCAGCAACAGGTCTCCGGCCACGACCAGAGACTCCTTGTTGGCGAGCAACAGACGTTTGCCCGAACGCGCCGCCGCCAGGCTTGCGGCCAACCCGGCCGCGCCGACGATGGCGGCCATCACCAGATCCACCTCAGGCGCGGAGGCGACATCCTCCAGAGCACGCGGGCCGCTCAGAACCTCCGTCGCGCAGCCCGCAGCGCGCAGGCGCTGCTGCAGATCACGGGCAGCAGGTGCATCGCCCAGTACCGCATACACCGGATGAAACGCCAGGCATTGCGCCAGCAGCTTGTCGGCATTGCTGTGCGCCGCCAGCGCAAACACGCGAAAGCGTTCGGGATGCAGCGCCAGCACGGACAGCGTGTTGGTTCCGATGGACCCCGTGGAGCCGAGAACAGTGATTGTCTTCATAGCGCCAGCAACAGCAGGGCCAGGGGCAGCACGGGAAGCAGGGCATCGATCCGGTCGAGAACGCCACCGTGACCCGGCAGCAGCTTGCCGCTGTCTTTCACTCCGGCTGCGCGCTTGAGAAGAGACTCGAACAGATCCCCCGCGATTGCAAAGACCAGCAGCGCAACCACGACCAGCAACAGACCAGCCCAGCCCAGGCGGATTTGAATCTGCGAAAAATAATTGGGCAGGCGGGACGACAAACCCACGCAGATGGCCGCGTAGAGCAGTGTGGCTGCCAACGCAGTCCAGGCACCGGCGCGGGTCTTGCCCGGGCTGATGGCCGGCGCGAGCTTGCTGCGCCCCCAGGCCCGCCCACCGAAATAGGCCGCAATGTCCGCTGCCCACACCATCGCCAGGAGCGACAACAGAAAGACCGCGCCCTGCGCGCGCAACTCCACCAGCGCCAGCCAGGCAGCCAGCAGCAGCAGAAAACCAAGCAGTGTCAGAACGCCCGGATGGCGCAGCCCGGCAGGCACGCGCGCGCGCGGCAGACTCAGCCCCAACAGCAGCAGCCACGCGCCACTGCAGGCCGTCCAGAACCAGATCCAGTCCGCAGACATGAGCCAGGCCTTCTGCCGCAACAGCCAGAGCAAGGCACCCGCAACCACACTCCAGGCAAGCGACCACGCGAGCAGTGCGCTCCAGCGCCGATAGCCCGCCAATCGCACCCACTCGCCCATGCCCACGGTGCAGAATGCCAAGGCCAGCAGGGCGAACGGCAAGGGATCACGCAGAAACAGCGTGGGCAGGAGCAGTGCCATCAGCACCAAGGCCGTCAGGATGCGCTGTCGCAGCATGTGATGCAGTCTTGCTTGCGGCCGCTTCAGGCCGCAGCGCGGGATTTGGCTTCAGGGACGCCACCGAAACGACGCTGACGATGCGCGAAGTCGGTCAGTGCCGCATCGAACGCTTCGGGGCTGAAATCGGGCCAGAGGATGTCGGTGAAGTACAGCTCGGTATACGCCAGTTGCCAGAGCATGAAATTGCTGATGCGATGCTCCCCGCCAGTGCGGATCAGCAGATCCGGGTCGGGCGAATGCGCCAATGCCAGATGCCGCGCAATGCCCTCTGCCGACGGAACCTCGCCAGTCGCAGCCAGAGCCTGCGCCGCCTGCAGCATGTCCCAGCGGCCGCCGTAGTTCAAGGCGACATTGAGCACCAGGGTTGTGTTGTCGCGGGTCAGCGCCTCGGACTGCGCGATCAGTCCGCGCATCTCGTCGGAAAACGCCGACAGATCGCCAACCACACGCAACCGCACGCCCTGTTTGGCCAATTCAGGTGATTCGCGCTGCAGCGCCTTGACGAACAGATCCATCAAGGTCTGCACCTCCTCGGCCGGCCGTGTCCAGTTTTCCGAGGAGAACGCAAAGACCGTGAGATGCGCCACGCCGATTTCTGCGCAGTGGCGCACAATTTTTTTCAGCGCATCCACGCCGAATTTGTGCCCCGAGGAGCGCGGCAGGAATCGGCGCTGCGCCCAGCGACCATTGCCATCCATGACCACCGCCACATGCCGCGGCAGGGTGGAGGGCTCGCGCTTGTGGTCTGGTTTCTTGCTCATGCGTTGGAGTTGGGGTCTGGGCAGCGGAAAGACCGGGCTGTGCATGCAACAGGTTCAGACCGCCATGATCTCGGCTTCTTTCTGCGTCAGCAGCTTGTCGATCTCGACAATGCAACGATCGGTGAGCTTTTGCACGTCGTCCTGCGCACGGCGCTCGTCGTCCTCAGAAATCTCTTTTGCTTTGACGAGGTCTTTGAAACTTTGGTTCGCATCACGTCGCAGATTGCGCACCGCGATCTTGGCCCCCTCGCCTTCCTGCTTGATGACCTTGACCAGATCGCGGCGGCGCTCCTCGGTCAGCGCAGGCATGGGAACACGAATGATGTCACCCTGGGTTTGCGGGTTGAGACCGAGGTCGGATTCGCGAATCGCTTTCTCCACGGCCTGCACCATCTTCTTTTCCCAAGGCTGCACGCTGATGGTGCGGGCATCGACCAGGTTCATGTTGGCCACCTGATTGATCGCCATCATCGTGCCGTAGTAGTCGACCATCACATGATCGAGCAGGCCGGTGTGCGCGCGGCCGGTCCGCACCTTGGCCAGATCGAACTTGAGCGCCTCGATCGACTTGTGCATTTTTTCTTCGGTTGTCTTCTTGATCTCTGCGATTCCCATGATGCACTCCACAAACGGTTTGTGATGTTCAGACGTAGACGTCCGTCCCTTCGTCAGCGCCCTGCACCACGCGCATCAGGGCGCCCGGCTTGAAAATGCTGAACACGCGGATGGGCATTTTCTGATCACGGCACAGCGCAAAGGCCGTTGCGTCCATGACCTGCAGGCGCTGGGCGATGGCCTCGTCGAAGCTGATGCGCGCATAGCGCTGCGCGTTGGGATCGTTTGCCGGATCGGCCGTGTAGATGCCGTCCACCTTGGTGGCCTTGAGCATGACCTCGGCGCCGATCTCGGCAGCGCGCAGTGCAGCGGCCGTATCGGTGGTGAAAAAGGGGTTGCCGGTACCGCCGGCGAAGATCACCGACTTGCCTTCATCCAGATATTGCAGCGCCTTCGGACGCACATACGACTCGACGACCTGGTCGATCGCAATGGCCGACATGACGCGCGGCTGCAGGCCGGCATGTTTCATCGCATCGCTGAGCGCCAGCGAGTTCATCACCGTGGCCAGCATGCCCATGTAGTCTGCGGTCGCCCGGTCCATGCCAACCGCACCGCCGGCCACACCGCGAAAAATGTTTCCGCCGCCGATGACGATGCCCAGTTGCACCCCGGAGTGCACCACCTCGGCAATGTCGCGCACCATGCCCTCGATGGTGGAACGGTTGATGCCGTAGGCATCGTCGCCCATCAGGGCCTCGCCCGAAAGCTTGAGCAATACACGTTGATAACCGGACATGGTCACTCCAGGCAGGCTAGAAAAAACAGTCAGCGCAAGTCAGGAACGGCTGTCGCGCGCTCGACCACAGGCGACCTCTGCCTGGGTCAGGCGCGCAACCGCGTTCAGCCTTGCTTGGCCGCAGCCATTTGCGCGGCCACTTCCTCGGCAAAATTCTCCGACTTTTTTTCGATGCCTTCGCCCACGACGTACATGGTGAATCCATGCACCGTGGTGTTGGCTGTCTTGAGCATCTGCGCAACGGTCTGCTTGTCGTTTTTCACGAACACCTGATCGAGCAGCGAGACTTCCTTCAAATACTTCTGCACCGAACCCTCCACCATCTTGGCGACGATGTCGGCCGGCTTGCCCGACTCGGCCGCCTTCTGCGACGCAATGGAGCGCTCTTTCTCGATAAGGTCTGCAGGCACCTCGGCGGACGACAGCGCCACCGGCTTCATTGCCGCGATGTGCATCGCCACGTCCTTGGCTGCCACGTCGTCGCCGGTGTACTCGACCATCACGCCGATGCGTGTGCCGTGCAGATAGCTCACCAGCTTGCTGTTGCCCGCAAAGCGCTTGAAGCGGCGAATGGTCATGTTCTCGCCGATCTTGCCGATCAGCTTGCTGCGGCGCGACTCAATGGTTTCGCCGTCCAGGGTCAGCGCGGACAGCGCCGCCACATCTGCCGGGTTCTGCTCGGCGATCAGCTTGGTCAGGTCTTTGCCAAAGGCGAGGAAATCATCATTCTTGGCAACGAAGTCGGTTTCGCAGTTGAGTTCGACCAGTGCGCCCGTGGTGCCATTGATGAATGCCGCCACAATGCCTTCTGCCGTCACGCGCGATGCCGCCTTGCTGGCCTTGCTGCCCAGCTTCACGCGCAGAATCTCCTCGGCGCGATCCATGTCGCCCTCGGCCTCGGTCAGCGCCCTCTTGCACTCCATCATCGGGGCGTCGGTCTTGGCACGCAGTTCGGCCACCATGCTTGCGGTAATTGCCGCCATCGTTGAACTCCTTGAAATCAAAAACTGGAAATGCGATTGAAAAAAAGGGGCTGTGTATCGCAGCCCCGGATTGGTTCAGGCCTGTGCAGCGGGCCGTTGCAGGGTATTCATGTCGCCATCAGGCTGCAGGGGACTCTTCCTGAACTTCGACAAACTCGCCTTCGCCCTCGGAGACGGCTTGCACGACCTCGTTGACCGCATCGTTCTTGCCTTCGAGGATGGCGTCTGCCATGCCCTGCGCATACAGTGCAACCGCCTTTGCCGAGTCGTCATTGCCCGGAATGATGTGGCTCACACCCAGCGGCGAATGATTGGTATCGACCACGCCGATCACGGGAATGCCCAGGGTCTGTGCTTCGGCGATGGCAATCTTGTGATAGCCGACGTCGATGACAAAGAGCGCGTCCGGCAGCGCGGCCATGTCCTGAATGCCGCCGATGGATTTTTCCAGCTTTTCCATCTCGCGCTGAAAGGTCAGCGCTTCCTTCTTCGTCATCTGCTCGAGCGCACCTTCGGCCACCTGAGCCTGCATGTCCTTGAGCTTCTTGATCGAGGTCTTGACCGTCTTGAAGTTGGTCAGCATGCCACCGAGCCAACGCTGGTCGACATACGGCATGCCACAACGCTGGGCTTGCTCGCGGATGATCTCGCCAGCCTGGCGCTTGGTGCCGACAAACAGGATGGTGCCACGGCGTGCAGCCATCTGACGGGCGAACTTTGTCGCCTCGAGAAACATCGGCAAGGTCTTTTCGAGGTTGACGATGTGAATCTTGTTGCGATGGCCGTAGATGTACGGAGCCATCTTGGGGTTCCAGAAGCGGGTTTGGTGACCGAAGTGCACCCCGGCTTCCAGCATTTGACGCATCGAGACTGTCATGTTGTTTCCAATCCAAGTTGGGTCTGAAATCCGGCCCCGATTGACGCACTGCCCTGGCGCTGCCCGGTGAATGCCGAGGAGATGCCGCAGTGTTCAACACCTGGTTGAGCCGGTTTGCGAGTGGTGAAACCTTGAGAGTGAGGAATCTCTTGGCACGTGAACAGATCGGGCAGGTACCGCACATCCACTCCTGTCGCCATTTGTGTCTGCTGGCCCTTGCTCGCTACCATTCGTGTCTTGCACGCAACAGATGTCTTTTTTCTGCCTTGCACAAAACCCGAGCATCATAGCAGTTCTTTGCACCGACCACTCGCACACCAGCGCGCCCAGCCCAGATCAACCCCGACATGTCCGAGCATCCCCTACGCCATCAGCTTCACAACGAGATTCATGCCCGCCCCTACGAGCGGGTGGGCGCGCCCGCGCAGATCAGCCATCAGGTCATGCTGGTGAGCCCTGCAGAGTCGCAGCAGGCTTATGAGCACCTGTGCGAGCTGCTCGCCAACCTGCACCTGGCTGCGCCCAATGCGAACAGCATGTTCCATACCGAGCAAATCGGTCCGGTGCGCCTGCGCTGGGAGCGCCACGGCGAATTCATCAGCTATACCTTCATCACCCACGAGCAGATTGGCCCGGAAGGGCCGCTGTTCGAGCGCTGCGCCTGCGACCGCATTTCCGCCGACTGGCGCGCCCGCATTCCTGGGCAACTGCTGTGCGCCAATCATGTGGCCGTCATGCCAGAGAGCGAACTGGACTGCGACGCGCTGCCCGACTTTTCCGCCGTGCTGGATGTGGATGCGCTTGTCGGCGCCGACGTTGCCGACGGGCACGCGCAGGTATTCACCGATCTGCGCATTGCGTCCGATGGTTTCACCCGGTTCATTGTGCTGAGCAAACCCATGTCGACGCGGCGACGCGGGCGCCTGGTGCAAAGGCTGCTGGAAATCGAGACCTATCGCCTGCTGTCGCTACTGACCCTGCCCCTGGCACGCGAACTCACGCCCCAGCTCAATGTGTATGAGCAGGATCTGATGAGCATCATGGATGCGATCGGTGGCAATGGCGCCTCCGACGATGCCGAGGCGCAGCGCGACCACAAGACCCTGGATCGCCTCACACAACTGGCCTCCACGGTCGAGGGCGTGTACGCCGCGTCGCACGGCCGGTTCACCGCGGCCAATGCGTATTACGACCTGGTCAACCGACGCGTGACGGATCTGCGTGAACGACCCATTTTCGGTCTGCAAACCATCGGTCAGTTTCTCGAGCGGCGGCTGGCGCCCGCCATGCAGACCTGTGCCTGGGCGGCGCGGCGCCAGCAGGCGCTCTCCGAACGGGTGGCGCGTTGCAGCAATCTGCTGCGCACTCGGGTGGAAGTGGCCATGCAGCAGCAAAACCGCAGTCTGCTGGCCTCGATGAACCGCAGGCAATACCTGCAACTGCGGCTGCAGCAAACGGTGGAAGGACTGTCAGTGGCGGCGATCACCTATTACATGGCGTCGCTCGTCGGCCACTTGTTCGAGGCGGCAGAACCCTGGCTGCACATCAAGCCCAAGCTGGCCGAGGGCCTGTCCATCCCGGTCATTGCCCTGCTGGTGTGGATTGCGCTGCAGCGCATGCACCACCGCCTGGAGCGGGCCAGCGAAAACCGCTAGCGCACGATTCAGTTGCGCCGCTGGCGCACCGCTTCAAACAGACACACCCCGGCGGCAACAGACACGTTGAGGCTCTCCACCGCACCAAGCATGGGGATCTGCAAGAGCTGATCGCAGGTTTCGCGCACCAGCCGGCGCATGCCTGCACCTTCGGCGCCCATCACCAGCACGGCGGGCTGTGCCCAGTTGGCCGCATAGACCTCGTCGGTCGCGGCCTCGTCGGTGCCCATGACCCAGAGCCCGCGATCCTGCAGTTCCCGCAGGCTGCGCACCAGGTTGGTCACCATGAGGTAAGGCACGGTTTCCGCTGCACCGCTGGCCACGCGGGCAACGGTGGGATTGAGGCCGACCGCACGGTCTTTGGGGGCAATGACTAGATGCACGCCGGCAGCATCTGCGGTGCGCAGAATGGCGCCGAGGTTGTGCGGATCGGTCACGCCGTCGAGCGCGAGAACGAGTGGCGCGCCTTCCACCGCATCGAGCACCGCGTGCAGGTCCTGCACACTGGGCAGATCGTCCACTTGCGCCACCACGCCCTGATGACGATCCGTACCGGCGAGCGCGGCCAGGCGCTCTGCGCTCAGGGTCTTGAGTTCCACACCAGCGGCCTCGACCTTGCGCAGAAACTGCTGCATGCGTGCATCGCGGCGGCTGGCGTCCACATAGACCGCATGGACGGAAGCTGGCGCGGCCCGCAGCCGTGCGCCCACGGCATGAAAACCGTAAAGCGGCTTCATGCGGTCACCGCCTGCGCCGGCTCGGTCAGCCGACCCGCATGCATGGTGCAGATGCGGTCGCAGCGCGCAGCCAGCGCCGGGTCGTGCGTGACCAGAACCAGCGTCGCGCCTGTCTCGTCGCGCAGCCGGAACATCAGATCCATGATGCGCGCGCCGGTCGCCGCATCGAGATTGCCTGTGGGTTCGTCGGCCAGCACCAGCCGCGGCCTGCCGACAAATGCGCGCGCCAGTGCTACGCGCTGCTGCTCGCCGCCAGACAACAAGGCCGGGCGGTGATGCAGCCGCTGCCCCAAGCCCACGGCCTGCAGCAGGGCGGTGGCAAGATCGACCGCGCCCTGCGGCCGACCTGCGATTTCCAGCGGCAGCACGACGTTCTCCAGGGCGGTGTAGTGGTCGATCAGCTGGAAGTTCTGGAACACGAAGCCGATTTTCTGCGCACGCAGGTCGGCTCGTCCGTTCTCGTCCAGACTCGCCAGGTCGACGCCGTCAATCAGCACCCGTCCCGCGCTGGGCAGGTCCATGCCCGCGAGCAGCGCCAGCAAGGTGGATTTGCCCGAGCCCGACGCGCCGGTAATCGCAACGGTCTGCCCCGAGGGAATGCGGAGCTGGACCCCGGAAAGGATGGTGAGCGCATCGCCAACGTCGGAGACAGTCTTGCCCAGATCCTGCGCGACAATCACATCGACCGTCATGGAAGCCTTGTCATGGAAAATGGAATGCAGTCGATTGTAGAAACCTCGTCCCCGGTGTCGCGGCGCAAGGCTTTGGCTCTGCTGCTCGGCGCCGTGGTTGTGGCGCGGGCACAGGCCAGTACGGCGCCCAAGCCAACCTTGCTGGTGGTCGGCGACAGTCTGTCCGCCGGCTATGGGCTGGAAACCGGCAAGGGCTGGGTGGATCTGTTGCGCAAACGCATGGAGGCAAAGAGGCCCGGCTGGTCGGTGATCAACGCCAGCATCAGCGGTGACACCACCGCCGGCGGGCTGGCCCGCCTGCCCGCGCTGCTCGCACGCGACAAGCCGCGCGTGGTCATCATCGAACTGGGCGGCAACGACGCGCTGCGCGGCCTGTCACTGCAGCAGACTCAGGACAACCTCTCTCGCATGGTGACCCTTTGCAAGCAGGCTGGGGCCGGTGTTTTGCTGGTCGGCATGCAGATTCCGCCAAACTATGGGCCGGCGTACACCGCGCGCTTCGCCGCCTTGTTTTCCGAGGTGGCCAAGGCGCAGCGGGTCGCCCTGGTTCCCTTTCTGCTCTCAGGCGTGGTGACGCATCCAGACTGGTTTCAATCCGACAACATCCATCCCACCGCACAAGCGCAGCCCATCATGCTCGATACCGTCTGGCCTCACCTGCAGCCCCTGATCGGCTTGAAGTCCGCAAAAGGTGTGCGATGAATCCGCGCGCGATAGAGGCCACCGAGGCTCTGCAGACGCTTGGATCGTTCAGTGCCGTGATCGATGTGCGCAGCCCGTCCGAATTTGCGCTGGATCACATGCCGGGCGCGCAAAACTGGCCGGTGCTCGACGACGCGCAGCGTGCCGAGGTCGGCACGCTCTACACCCAGGTCGATCCGTTTGTCGCCAACAAGCGCGGTGCGGCACTGATTGCCCGCAATATCGCCGACCACATCGAAGCGCACGCGGATGCGCTCCCCAAATCGTGGTCGCCGCTGGTGTATTGCTGGAGAGGCGGCAATCGATCCGGCGCAATGGCGCACATCCTGGCGCGTGTCGGGTTTTCCGTCGTTCTGGTTCAGGGCGGCTACCGCGCCCTGCGCCGAGCGCTGCGCGCGGATCTGGAGCAACTGCCTCGACAACTGCAATTCCACGTTCTCTGCGGCCGCACCGGCTGCGGCAAAAGCCGTCTGTTGCGCGCATTGCGTGTCGCGGGCGCCCAGGTGCTCGACCTCGAAGCGCTGGCGCAGCACCGTGGCTCTGTGCTTGGGCTGGAACCCGGAGACGAACAGCCCTCGCAAAAATTGTTCGAATCGCGCCTGTGGGCGCAACTGCACAGCTTCGATCCAAACAGACCGGTGTTCGTCGAAGCCGAAAGCAAGAAGATCGGCCTGCTCCACGTTCCGGGCACCTTGATGGAGCAGATGCGCAATGGACGCTGCGTGTCGCTTGAACTCGATTCCGCCTTGCGCGTGGAGTTTCTGCTGCAGGACTACTCCGCGCTGTCCGCAGACCGTGCGCTGCTGCTGCAACGCCTGGACAGCTTGCGCGCCCTGCGCGGCGCTGAGGTGGTGAAACGCTGGAAAGATCTGGTTGCGCAAGGCGATCTGCGGGCATTCACGGCGGACATCCTGGATCAGCACTACGACCCCAGCTATTTACGTTCCATGACCCACAATTTCCACCAGTTTGAATCAGCTCCCTGCATCCAGCTCGGAGGAATTGACGAAGACGCCTTCGCCCATGCTGCTGCGCAGGTGCTGAGCATGTCAGAGGCGCCAACGCGATCCGCTCTGCCTCGCAATCAGACACAGGCCGAATCCAGCAATCGTTGATCCCCGGGCGGATCGGCATCGCACGTCGCAGACAAGCGGGCGTCGCGCGCACGCTTGAAAAGATCGGTCACTGACAGCGTGGACAGGAGATTCGAGTCGCTCAAGACCTGCCGCCACAGCCGACCGCCAGGCTCTCCTTTCCAAAGATTCAACATATGGCGCGTAATGGACTGGGGATGCAGCCCACGGCTCTTCCACTCTGCAATGTAGCGACACATCTGCTCCTCCACATCCTCGCGTCGCAGCAGCACCGCTGCTGACGGGCCGATGAGTTCCGAATCCCACTGCGCCATCATCCACGGATCTTGATAGGCGGCACGCCCCACCATGACCCCATCCACCTGCTCCAGCCACTCGCGCACTTGCGCATTGGTCTTGACGCCCCCGTTCAGAACAAAACGCAACTGCGGGAAATCGCGCTTGAGCTGCAAGACGAACTCCGGCCGCAAGGGCGGAATTGCGCGATTCTCCTTGGGGCTCAGCCCATTGAGCCAGGCCGCGCGTGCGTGCACGATGAAGGTGGCACAGCCACCCTCAGCAACTGTGCCGACAAAATCTCGAACAAAGCCATAGCTGTCCTCAAGATCAATCCCAATACGGTGCTTGACCGTCACAGGAATTTCTCCAGCGACAGCGTCTCGCATCGACGCCACAGCGTCTCGCACCAGAGCCGGCTCAGCCATCAAACAGGCACCAAAAGCCCCACGCTGCACACGCGGGCTCGGGCAACCGCAGTTGAGGTTGATTTCGTCATACCCCCAATCCCGCGCCAAAGCGGCACACCGCGCCAGATCGCGTGGTTCGCTGCCCCCAAGCTGAAGCGCAATCGGGTGTTCCCTGTCCGAATAATCGAGATGCCGTGAAACGTCCCCAAACAGTAATGCCCCTGTGGTCACCATCTCGGTGTAGAGCAAAACGTGTGAAGAAATCAGCCGGTGGAAAAAACGGCAATGCCGGTCCGTCCAATCGAGCATCGGTGCGACAGAAATTTTTTGATGCATGAATTAAAGAAATTTCGGCGAATATCCGACACTCGCAGATATTCGCCATGCGAGGAAAGGTACCACCACGGCAGACATCTGTACGCCCTCATTAGAGAAAGCGACAAAAGTCGCATCTAATAAGCAAAGACCAAATTTGGTTCGGCCAACAGAACAGGCCTGCTCCATGCGGCATCAACTCTTCGCGCGCACCGATTGGACGGCACGCACCAAAAGATTTCTGATCTGCGCATCAAAAACAATGACCAAAATGGAATAAACAATGGCGCCAGTAAGAATCTGCAGAAAAAGTCGATAAAAAGCAGCAGAAGGATGCACAGATATGAC
>JAGDVQ010000018.1:8865-18428 GCA_023255715.1 Thiomonas sp. | reverse complement strand
TTCACAACCGCCACGGCCGCAGCGTCATTGCCACCGAGGACGTGCCGCGCGAACACACCAAGCGCTACGGCATTGTCAGTGGCCAGGAAATCACCCCGGGTCTGACCTCACTGACTGGCATCGTGGAAAAACCCGCACCTGAAGTCGCCCCGTCGACCCAGGCCGTCGTTGGCCGCTACATCCTCAGCCCGCGCGTGTTTCATCATCTGCGCCACGGCAAGCCTGGCGCCGGCGGGGAAATCCAGCTCACCGACGGCATTTCCGCGCTGCTGCGCGAAGAGGCCGTCTATGCCTACCGCTACGCTGGCCGCCGATTTGACTGCGGCAGCAAGCTCGGCTACCTCGAAGCCACGGTGCAACTCGGCATGGCCCACCCGGAAACTGGCCCGGAATTCAGCGAATACATCCGAGGCCTGCGCAACGGCGACTGAGCGCGGGCCGGTGATCCGTTGCGCTGCGAAACACGCTCGCGGTGCAACGGCGCTGCGCACTGCAGTTCAGCGTCGCCGAAGAATGTGGTGGTATTCGCCGCCCTCGGTCTTCTGCTCGACCATGGTGTTGCCGGTCTGGCGGGCAAAGGCCTGAAAGTCCTTGACCGAACCGCCGTCGGTGGACACCACGCGCAGCACCTGGCCGCTCTGCATCTGCGCGAGCGCCTTTTTGGCCTTGAGGATGGGCAACGGGCAGTTCAGTCCGCGCGTATCCAGGTCGACATCAATCACGGGGTGTTCCACTCGGGTCTCCATCGTTGAAATCTATTGCGCCGATTCTAAGAGCCACTTTGCAGGCGTTCGCTTCCCTGCAGACAATGGCGGGAATTCCCATGATGGAGATGCCATGAATCTGACCTCGCTGTTTGCCATGCCGGGCCTGGCGCGCAATACCGCCACACTGGAATTCTCCAAGCTCACCGAGCAGCAGTTGCTCGCGCTGGCCATCTCGCTCGAAGAGGACGACGCGCGCATCTACAGCCAATACGCGCAGGCGCTGCATGCCGACTATCCCGACACCGCCGCGCTGTTTCGCGGCATGGCAGCCGAGGAGAACACCCACCGTCACCGCCTGCTCGAGCTGTACCGCAAGCGCTTTGGCGAGCAGATCCCGTTGATCCGCCGCCAGGACGTGCGCGGCTTCATCGAGCGCAAGCCGCTTTGGCTGGTGCAGCCCATCGATCTCGACAAGTTTCGCGCCCAGGCCGAAATCATGGAGGCCGAATCGCGCATGTTCTACGCCAAGGCCGCGCGGCAGGCCACCGACGCCGGCATCCGCCAGTTGCTGGGCGATCTGGCTGCGGCGGAGGCCGCACATGAGCAAAAGGCCGAGTCACTGGGCAATGCGCTGATCACCCCGCAGACCATTCATTCCGAGCGCGAGACTCAGCGCCGCGCCTTCGTGCTGCAGTTCGTCCAGCCGGGCCTGGCCGGCTTGATGGACGGCTCGGTGTCCACCCTGGCACCGCTGTTCGCAGCGGCCTTTGCCACCCACGACACTTGGGCGACCTTTCTCGTCGGGCTGGCCGCGGCCATCGGCGCCGGCATCAGCATGGCCTTCGCCGAAGCCATGTCCGACGACGGCTCGCTCACCGGGCGCGGCAGTCCGTGGCTGCGCGGCGGGGTTACCGGGTTGATGACGGCGCTGGGCGGCCTGGGCCATACCCTGCCCTACCTCATCCCGCAGTTCCACCTCGCCACCACGCTGGCGTTCATCGTGGTCGCCATCGAACTGGTGGTGATTGCCTGGATTCGCAAGCGCTACATGGACGCCTCGTTCGGCATGGCCATGCTGCAGGTCGTGGTCGGCGGCGCGCTGGTGTTCGCTGCGGGCATTCTGATCGGCAGCGCCTGACGGCTTCAGGGCAAGTTGAACGGAAGAAGATTGCCCATTCGCTTGCCTGATTTCCATATTTCGATAAAATTGGAAATATGGAAACGAAATCCGTCCTGCTCGCCCTTGCCGCCTTGTCTGCGCACGCGCGGTTGAGCGTCTTTCGCACCCTGGTGCAAGCCGGGCCTGCGGGATTGGCCGCGGGGCGCATTGCCGAGTTGACCGGCATGGTGCCGTCGTCGCTGTCGTTTCATCTGAAGGAACTCGCCCATGCCGGTCTGGTCGAGTCGCGGCAGGACGGACGGTTCGTGATCTACACCGCGCGCTTTGACACCATGAACGCGCTGATCGGCTTTCTCACCGACAACTGCTGCGGCGGCAACCCCTGCAGCCCAAGTGGCGCCGCCTGCGCCAAGGCATCCACCGCCCAACCCGAGGACATCGCCTCATGAAACGCTTTCATGTCCACCTCAGCGTACCCGCGCTGGACGACGCCATTCGCTTTTATTCCACCCTGTTCGCCGCCGAGCCCACGGTGCGCAAGCCCGATTACGCCAAGTGGATGCTCGACGATCCGCGGGTGAATTTCGCCATTTCGCAGCGCGGCGCCGCACCGGGGTTGAACCATCTGGGCATCCAGGTCGAGAGCGACGCCGAGCTGCACGACATGCAGCAGCGCGTCGAAGCCACCGAGGCCGAAGCAATCGCGGAACTCGGTACCGCCTGCTGCTATGCCCGCTCCGACAAATACTGGGTCAACGACCCGGTAGGAATTGCCTGGGAGACCTATCACACCCTGGACACGATTCCCATGTTCAATGAATCCCCTCAAGGCGCTGGCTGCTGCGTACCGGGTGCAGCGGCGAACGCCAACACACCGGTCGAGCCAGCCACCGCATGCTGCGGCGCGGCCACCAACGCCAAATCATCCTGCTGCTGATTTCAACGACAAGGAGTTTTCATGGACAAGGTCTACAACGTGCTGGTGCTGTGCACCGGAAATTCCGCCCGCTCCATCATGGGCGAGGGGCTGATCAATGTGCTGGGCAAGGGGCGCTTCAAGGCCTACAGCGCGGGCAGCCATCCAAGCGGAGTGGTCAACCCGTTTGCCATCGAGCAGCTCAAGTCCATCGGTTATCCCACGGACAATCTGCGCAGCAAGAGCTGGGACGAGTTTTCCGCACCCGGCGCGCCGCAGATGGATTTCGTGTTCACCGTCTGCGACAAGGCCGCAGGCGAAACCTGCCCGTTTTGGCCCGGCCATCCGTTGACCGCGCACTGGGGGTTTGAAGACCCCGCTGCCGCACAGGGCAGCGACGAAGAAAAACGCCGTGTGTTCCAGACCATCTTCCGGCAGATCATGTGCCGCGTGCGCGCTTTTGTGAGCCTGCCGCTGGACAAACTCGACGAAGCCGCGATCAAGCAGGAGATCACCGCGATCGGCAAGACGCCGGTCATGCCCCTGCCGGAGCAATGCGAGCAAGAACCGCTCGCCGTGACGAGCAAGTAAAGTCGCGTCCATCAGGTTTCGCCGACATGGCGGCAGTCTCTGCGATCTGCCGCCTTCTTTTTTCCCCTCTGCACGTCGCTGCCCGCATGCTTGCTGCTCTGCTGATTTTCATCGTCACCCTCGTTTTCGTCATCTGGCAGCCGCGCGGGCTGGGTATCGGCTGGAGCGCCCTGGGTGGCGCGGCGCTGGCGCTGGCCACCGGGGTGATCCACTGGAGCGATATTCCGGTGGTGTGGCACATCATCTGGGACGCCACCTTCACCTTCGTCGGCCTGATCATCATTTCGCTCATCCTCGATGAAGCCGGGTTCTTTCACTGGGCCGCGCTGCACGTGGCGCGCTGGGGCGGTGGGCGCGGGCGGCTGCTGTTTCCGCTGATCGTGCTGCTGGGCGCGGTGATCTCGGCGCTTTTCGCCAACGACGGCGCCGCGCTCATCCTCACCCCGATCGTGCTGGCCATGCTGCTGGCGCTGGGCTTTGGGCCGGCAGCGGCAATGGCTTTTGTGATGGCCTGCGGTTTCGTTGCCGACACCACCTCGCTGCCGCTGGTGATCTCCAACCTGGTCAACATCGTCACCGCAGGCTACTTCCAGATCCCCTTCGACCGCTACGCCGCGGTGATGGTGCCGGTCGATCTGGTGGCGCTCGCGACCACGCTGCTGGTGCTCTATGTCTACTTCCGCCGCGACATCCCGCCGCAATACGACCTGGCCAAGCTCGACACCCCGGCCAGCGCGATCAAGGACCCGCTGGTGTTCCGCTGGACCTTTCCGACGCTCGCGGTGCTGCTGGTGGCCTACTTTGTCACTGCGGCGTATGCCGTGCCGGTATCGGTGGTCACCGGGCTGGCCGCGGTGCTGATGCTGGCACTGGCTGGCCGCTGGTGGCGCGGCGGACAGGGCGTGCAGATCGACGTGCGCAGCGTGATTCGGCATGCGCCGTGGCAGATCGTGCTGTTCTCTCTGGGCATGTACCTCGTGGTCTATGGCCTGCGCAACGCAGGGCTCACGGCTTTTCTCGCGCAGGCGCTCGAGGCGCTGGGGCGACATGGCGTGGTCGCTGCTGCGGTCGGCACTGGCGTGATCAGCGCGGTGCTGTCGTCGGTGATGAACAACCTGCCCATGACCCTGATCGGCGCGCTGGGCATTCATCACGCGCAGGGGCTGGACCCAGCGGTGCGCGAGGCCATGATCTACGCGCATGTCATCGGCTGCGATCTCGGCCCCAAGTTCACCCCCATCGGCAGCCTGGCCACGCTGCTGTGGCTGCATGTGCTCGACCGCAAGGGCATGCACATCGGCTGGGGTTATTACATGCGGGTGGGCCTCATCCTCACCACGCCGGTGCTGCTCGTCACCCTGCTGGCGCTGGCGCTGCGTCTGAGCGTGGGCTGATCATTTCCCATCATCAATTCACCATGCTCAACACAACATCCTTCCCGCCCGCACATGAATTCCACATGAGCCTGCGCGTGGCCGATCTGGAGCGCAGCACCGCGTTCTACACCGCCTTTTTCGGCCTGCCACCCAAAGATCGCACCGCGCGCTACAGCACCTTCATCGTGCCGCATCTGCACCTCAATCTGGTGCTGCTGGTCAACGACCGTGGCGACGCACTCGACTCCTACAGCCTCTACCACCTGGGTCTGGGCGTGGCGGGCAAGGCCGAGGTGATTGCCGCACATCACGCCGCAGTGGCGGCCGGAGCGGAGATCGTCAAGCCGCCGCGAACCACCTGGCGCGGCACGCCGCTGCACGAACTCTGGCTGCGCGATCCCAGCGGCTATCTGCTGGAGGTCTACGCCCGCCTGACTGACGCAGAGCTGGCGCAGATGCCCGCTGATATGGAACCGGTCTACCTTCTCGGCTCTGCAGCAACCTGACCCATCGCCGCGATCCGCATCGATCACGACCCCGCCTAGGGCAACTCGCGTTGGCGGTCTGGTGCCTGCGTATGCTGCACGGTGTCGTGCGGGCCACAGGTGCGGTTGCGGCCCTGCTCCTTGGCCCTGTACAGGGCCAGATCGGCCAGATCGAGCAGCTTGCCAGCCGGGGTCTGCAAGGGAAAACAGGCCAGCCCGATGCTCACGGTCAGCGCGTCCATTCCCAGATCGGCCTCCCAGTCCTTGCTTTCCAGCGCCGCGTGAATGTCTGCCGCGATGGCAAAGGCGGTCTCGGGCTGCACGTCGGGCAGCAGCAGGATGAACTCTTCACCACCCGAGCGGTACACGTAGTCACAGGGACGCAGGGTCTGGCGCAGCAGGGTGGCCACCTGGTGCAGCACCGCGTCGCCCTTGGCATGGCCGAACTGGTCGTTGACAGCCTTGAAGGCGTCGATGTCGAGCACGCCGACACACAGGGGAAGCCCGCCGCGCTGCGCCAGCTCCACCTGGTGCGCCAACACCGCCATGCCGGCGCGGCGGTTGGGAAGCTGTGTCAGATCGTCGATGCTGGCCATCTTTTCCAGCCGCAGTTCGAGCAGCTTGCGGTCGGTGACGTTCTGCACCATGCCGACCATGCGCGTGGGCTGACCCTGCGCATCGCGTTCGCAGATCTGGCCGCGGTCGTGCACCCAGACGTCATGGCCGTTGCGGTTGCGCAGGCGGTATTCGGCCTCGAAGCGCATCAGCCGACCGCGCAGATGCTGGTCGATCAGCGACATCACCTGATCGCGGTCATCCGGGTGGATGTTGTGGGTCCAGGTGTCGACATGCGGCGTCATCTCGTCCGGGCCATAACCCAGCATGCGCTTGAGTTGCGGGCTGAAATACACCGCGCCGCTGACCACGTCCCAGTCCCACAGGCCATCCATGGCCTGGTTCAGCGCGAAGCGCAGGCGCTCGTCGCGGGTGCTGGTCTGGGGGTCGAGCGTCAGGCGCTTGCTGATGTTGCGCGCCACGGAGAGGAAGTAATTGCGCCCGCCCCACGCAAAATGCGTGGTGTTGACTTCGACCGGCATCTCGCCGCCATCGGCATGACGATGCCGTCCGACAAAGGTGTAGCAGTCTGAAGCGCGAATGACCTGGGCGATGTCCGACCACTGCGGCAGCCCGGTGACATCCTTCTGCAGGCTGAGCACCGAGTGATTGAGCACCTCCTGCGCGGCGAGTCCGAGGTCGGCGTGGGCAGCGCGGTTGCACCACAGAATATGGGAGGACTCCGGGTCGAGCAGATACACCGCGTCGGCCATGTGATCAAACAAGATGTCCAGCGACGGCACGCCGTCTTGCTCCGCAATGACCATGGTGGATTGCTCAGACAGGATCTCCCGGACAGTCTGGAAGCGTCGGCCCGGGATGACCTGACGTTCGCAGTGGGCTGCAGCCATGCAACGCAAAGGGGTAGTTTAACCACACGCCCGGCAGGGCCAACCACAATCAGACGTGCCGGTGGCGATGGTGCGCGTCCGGGACATGCGGGTGATCATGGCGCAAGGCCGCGTGGACATGGGCATGGCGGCGACGACTTCGCCCCATGCTGCAACGCACGAAATGCACGCACACTGGCCAGCACGATGCCGGAGCCGAGATCAAGCAGCCTGGCAAGCGGCGTGCTGGCGCCAAACAGCAGGGCAGCACCAAGCGCCATGCCGATCCCTTGATTGCCACGCCCTTGGGCAAGAGGCGGCGTCATGGAACGAAAGCGGAGAACAGCCCTGTGTTGCCTGAACGATCTTGTCAGAAAGTATTCCTTGTGACCCTTGGTGATTCCGCCTTGCCTGCTGCGCTGCAGCAACTAATTTCGGAACATCCATCGACCAACTCGCAAATACGCAACATGGGAACAAAAATCTATCTGACAGGCCTCGGCATTCTGCTTCTCGTTTGTCTGGGGATCGGCTTCAGTCTGGGCTATGGCCATGTGTTCCGCCCCGGCGCGGACGGCGTTCCGGATCAGGGCGTGGCGCAGATGCCGACTGTGCATGCCAGCAGCACGCCGCACAAGCCCACACAACAAGGCTGACCCCGCAAGGCTGCGCTTCGCAGAGGAGCCGTTCAGGCCGGAAACACCCCGGTGCTCAGATAGCGGTCGCCCCGGTCGCAGACGATGAACACGATGGTGGCGTTCTCCACCTCGCGGGCAATGCGCAGCGCCACTTCCGCAGCGCCCGCCGCACTGATGCCGCAGAACAGCCCCTCCTCACGCGCGAGCCTGCGCGCCATGTTTTCGGCGGCGGTCTGGCTCACATATTCCAGCCGGTCCACGCGCTGCGGCTCGTAAATCCTGGGCAGGTACTCCTGCGGCCATTTGCGGATACCAGGAATGCTGGAGCCTTCTTCCGGTTGCGCGCCGATGATCTGCACCGCCGGGTTCTGCTCCTTGAGGTAGTGCGACACACCGGTGATGGTGCCGGTCGTGCCCATGGCACTGACGAAATGCGTGATGCGCCCTTCGGTATCGCGCCAGATCTCGGGTCCCGTGGTCTCGAAGTGGGCGCGCGGATTGTCGGCATTGGCAAACTGGTCGAGCACCAGGCCCTTGCCGTCGCGCTGCATCTGCTCGGCCAGATCGCGGGCATATTCCATGCCGCCGGTCTTGGGGGTGAGGAGCAGTTCGGCGCCAAAGGCCTTCATGGTCTGGGCGCGTTCGATGCTCAGGTTTTCCGGCATGATGAGAATCATGCGGTAACCCAGAATGGCTGCAGCCATTGCCAGCGCAATGCCGGTGTTGCCCGAGGTGGCCTCGATCAGCGTATCGCCGGGCTTGATGGTGCCGCGCTCCTGGGCGCGGCGAATCATCGACAGCGCCGCGCGGTCCTTCACCGATCCCGCCGGGTTGTTGCCTTCGAGCTTGCCCAGAATGACGTTGCCGCGCCGTGTGTTCTCGGCGCCTGGCACGCGCTGCAGTTGCACCAGAGGGGTGTTGCCGATCACCTGATCGACGGTGAGATAGCGCATGATGTCTCCGTGTCCGAAACCCGGCCCGTGCGGGCTCAGGCGTTTTTGTTCTGCGGCTCGATTGCCGCCAGATCGATCGCCGCAGCGCGCCAGTGGCGTTGCGCCTGGTCTTCGCGCTCGATGCCTTCGAGCAAATGCGCCAGCGCCGCGTGAATCTGGCCGCGCAGCCGCCGCTCGTCCTCGCCGCAGGCCTGGATGGCCTTTTGCAGAGATTGCTGCGCCTTGCCCCAGAGCTGCAGTTCGGCGCAGGCCGCACCGGCCAGATACAGGGCCTGCGCCTCTTGCGGCCAGCGCCCCATCCACTGCTCAGCCTGCGAAACGAAGCCGACATCGATGCCCTGCAGCATGCCGCGCAGGGTGGGCATGAACAGCGCGGGTTCAGCCTGCGGGCGGTTGAGCGCGACGATGAGCAACTGCCGCGCCTCATCCAGCGCGCCAGCCGCGGCAAAGCCGCGCGCCGCAGCCACGACCAGCGCCGGTTCGGCGCGCTCCTGCGCGGTCAGCTTGTTCCAGGTGCTGCGCAGGGCCTGCGGATCGTCGCCGGCCTGACGCAACAGTCCGGTGGCCGCAGTGTGCAGCATGGCCTGCGCTGCCGCGGGATGCAGCGCGCCGTGCTTGAGCAGGGTGCGCGCCAGGCGCAGCACGTCGGCGTGGTCGTTGATCTTGCGCGCGGCCTGCAACTCGATGCGCAGGGCATGGGTGCGCCGCCGCACGCCGGCGGGCAGGGTCTGCAGCAGCGACAGGGCTTCGCGCGGTTGCTTGGAGTCGAGCTGCCATTGCGCCTGCAACAGCACGGCGGCGTCGCGCGCGTCCTGCGGCAATTGAGCGAGATAGGCATCGCGCCGGTCATAGGCCTGGAGTTGCTGCGCCGACTGCGCCGCGGTCAGCAGCGCGGCAGGAGCAAAGTCGGTGAACTCGGCAGCGCGCTGCGCTGCACGCTCGGCACGGCGAAAGCGTCCACCGAAGTAGTCGGACATGCCGTTGTGCAGGGCCTGCGCCGCCAGCCGCAGGCGCCGCCGCGCACGAAACTCGGCCGCGGCACGCGGCATGCCGAACAACAGCGACAGGCCGCGCAGCGCCAGGTAGAACGCGACAAACGCCAGCAGCAACAACAGCAGCGCGAAGTTCAGCGACACATCCACCCGCCAGGGCGGAAGCAGCACCGCCACATTGCCCGAATTCAGGGTGGAGCCCAGCGCCAGCAGCACGGCGGCGACAGCCAGAACCAGGATCCAGACGAGCCAGCGCATCAGGGCGCTCCGGTGTCCAGGGTGGAGAGAACCGCCAGCGACTCCAGATTGGCTGCCGGATTGGCCGACAGATCGAGCTGCG
>JAGDVQ010000018.1:5896-8855 GCA_023255715.1 Thiomonas sp. | reverse complement strand
CTGGCCGGTGCGGCCTGCCGTGCCAGGGACAGCGCCTGCACCATGCGCGGCTGGCGCCGGTCGAAATAGGTGTTCAGCGCCTGGGTGATGCCGGCCATGTCGCTGCGGTAGGCCACGGCATTGCGCGACAGCAGATCGAGACGCGCGTTGAGGATGCGCAGCTTGAGGTTTTCGCGCAGGAACTCGCCCTGCTGCGGCGAGGCCAGCAAGGCATCGCGCGAGCCGACGCGGGTGATGCCAAAGAGCTGCACCAGACTGGCGCGAAAGCGCTCGAACCAGGCGCCCAGCCAGGGCGCCCAGCGTGGCCCGGGCAGCGCGGCAGAAGCCGTTTGCACCGGGGGCTGCGTGGCTGCATGGCCGGTCTGCAGCGGCGCGGCGGAAGACACCAGACGCAATTCATCCACCAGCGCGGCCAGGTCGTTGAGCTTGTGCGCCGCGGCAGCGATGTCGGGCGTGACCGCGCTGCGCAGCCGGGTGAGATCGGCCTGCACCGCGCGGCGCAGGATTTGCGCCTTGGGGTTGGGCGAGCGCGCCAGCCGCACATCGGCGCTTTGCAGCGTGGCAATCAGCGGCTGCACATTGCCGATGAGCTGCGCCTGCTGCTGCGCCAGCGCGATGAGTTGCCCGGTTTCGGACAGGCGCGCCTGATCGCGGCTCTTGGCAAAGTCTTCGTACAGGGTTTCCAGCGCCTGACGCTGCGCGGCAAAGTCTTGCTGACGCGATTCGAGCACGGCAATGCGCGCCGTCAGGTCACGCACCGAGTCGCTGGCCTGCTTGGTCAGGGTCTTGGCCTCGATGGAGTTGGTCGTTGCGGCCTGCAGGCGCTGCGCAATTTCAGACTGCGTGGCGTACAGGCGGCTGTCGAGCCACCACGCCATCGCCACCAGCGCCGCGACGAGGGCAATGAGCACCGGCCAGACCCAGCGCGCAGCGGGCAAAGCCGCAGGCTCTGGCTTTTGCACTGCACGCGGCGGCGTGCGTGGCGCCGAATCAGGCGCTTGTCTGGCCGCCTGAGCAAGCTCTGCTGCCGGGGGCTGTGCGTCAGGGCGGGTGTCGAGCTCGGTCATGCGGGCATTCTAGGAGTTGACAGGCGCCGCAGGGTGGAAAGCACCGCCTCGGGCGGCGCGCTGGTCAGCTCCACCAGGCCAAATCCGGCCTCGCGCAGGGTTTGGGCAATGCGCGGGTGGATGGCCAGCGCGCGCTGCTGCTGCAGCAGCGCCGGGGCAATTGCAGCCTGCGCCAGCAATCCCTGCAGATTGCGCACCGCCTCGGAAGATGAAAACAGCCACCAGCCGCCACTGCCCAGCGCAGCGTGCAGTTGCACGACGGTCTGGGCATTGAACTCCGGGGCCAGACGGCTGTAGGCCTCGATGATCTTGACCTTCGCTCCGGCTTCTTCGAGCCTGCGCGCGAGCAGGTCGCGGCCTGGGCCACCGCGGAAAATCTGCACAGATCGCCCCGCCCACGGGAACGACGCCACCGGCCCCGGCGCGAATGCAAGCTGCAGGGCGCTCCACAGGGCGTCCGAATCGCCCTCGCCAGGCAGTTCCTCGCGGGTGTCGGGCGCAATCAGCCGCGGCCACGGAAGGTCGTCGGGCTGCGCCGCAAGCGCGCGGCGCACGGCACGCAGGCTGCCTTCGCCCACGACGCCGATGGCGCAACGCGCGGGCCATGGCCCAGGCAGTGCGGCAAACACCGCAGCCACCGCCGTGGGGCTGACAGGCACGGCCAGATCGGTCTGCGGCAACGCCGCCAACGCGGCGTGGAACCGCGGCAAATCCGGCGGCGGGCCGATGTGCTGCAGCGGAAAGTCGAGCACCTGCACCCCTGCAGGCGCAAAGATCTGCCGCGCGTCGCCGGATTGCGCGGGCACGCGGGTGACGATCAATGTGGTGTTCAGCATGGCCGTCCCGCCGGCTGGAGCGTCAGTGCGTGCCGAGCTGCGCCAGCAGCGCATCTGCGCCCTGGTCGCGCAGTTGCTGCGCCACCTGCTGCCCCAGCGCCTCGGCCTGCGCCAGATCGGTGACCCGCGCCTGCGCCTGCGCCCGCAGCGTGCGGCTGCCATCAGGCAGTCCCAGCAGGGCGCGCAGCACCATGTTCTGTCCGTTCAGCGTGGCGTGCGCACCCATCGGGGTGGTGCAACTGCCGCCCAGCGCGCGCGACACGGCGCGTTCCGCATGCGCGCACAGCGCGGTGGGCTGATGATTGAGCGGCGCCAGCGCCTGCGCCAGATCGGGCCGGTCGGCGCGGATTTCGATGCCGAGCGCCGCCTGCCCGACTGCCGGCAGCATGTCGTCAGGGTCGATCACCGCGCGCACGCGCTCGCCCAGGCCCAGGCGCTTGAGCCCGGCTGCGGCAAGCAGAATGCCCGCATAGCGCCCTTCGTCGAGCTTGCGCAGCCGGGTGTCGAGGTTGCCGCGCAGCGGCTCGACGCGCAGATGCGGATACCGCGCGCGCAGTTGCGATTCGCGCCGCAGACTGGACGTGCCGACCACGGCGCCTGCAGGCACCTCGGCCAGGCTGGCATGGCGCGGGCTCACCCAGGCGTCGCGCGGGTCCTCGCGCTCCATCACTGCGGTGAGGGCAAAGCCGGGCGGCAGCACCATGGGCACATCCTTGAGCGAGTGCACCGCGAGATCGGCGTGGCCCTGCTCCATCGCCACTTCGAGTTCCTTGACGAACAAGCCCTTGCCGCCGATCTTCGCCAGCGACTTGTCCAGAATCTGGTCGCCCTGCGTGGTCATGCCGAAAATCCGCACGTCGCATGCCGGGTACAGCGCCTTGAGCAAGTCGCGCACATGGTGCGCCTGCCACAGGGCGAGGCGGCTTTCGCGCGTGGCGATGACGAGGGACGAAGGAGGGGTGAAGGTCGAAGTCATGCCCGGATTCTATGAGCCCACCCTGCAGCTCCCCAGGAGTCTGCCGGGCTTGGGGCGCGGATGGCGAAAGAGGGCGGTGG
>JAGDVQ010000018.1:0-5886 GCA_023255715.1 Thiomonas sp. | reverse complement strand
AGACTCCGAGCAAAGACGCGAAGTGTTGCGCCATGCGAAAAGCCGTCCTCTCGCGCCTGCGACAACGCAAATCCCGGAGCGATGCGGGCGCGCATCTTGCTTTGAACCGGGCATGCGCTGATAGCATCACGGCGCCCCATCTTCGTGCACACTCCGCCAACGCCCCGCCATGTCGACACGCACCACCGCAGTCCGCAACTCTTCCGACCCCGATGCCGCGTTGTTCGACGACATCCGCTTGCTCGGCAGACTGCTCGGCGACCTGATCCGCGAGCAGGAGGGGCAGGAGATGTTCGACATCGTCGAGACCATCCGCCAGCTGTCGGTCAAGTTTCACCGCGACGGCGATGCCAAGGACCGCCGCGCCCTCGACAAGCTGCTCAGCAGCCTGAGCCGCGACCAGGCGGTCAGCGTGATCCGCGCGTTCAGCTACTTTTCCATCCTGGCGAACATCGCGGAAGATCACCACGTGCTGCGCCGCGCAGAACAGGACGCCGAGCGCGGCGCGCCGCCGCAGCGCGACAGCGTGCGCGCCGCGCTGGAGGTGCTCAAGGCCAGCGGCGTGCAGCGCAGACAGCTGATGCAGTTCTTCGACCAGGCGCTCATCTCCCCGGTGCTCACCGCCCACCCCACCGAAGTGCAGCGCAAGAGCGT
This sequence comes from Thiomonas sp., assembly GCA_023255715.1. GTDB lineage: Bacteria > Pseudomonadota > Gammaproteobacteria > Burkholderiales > Burkholderiaceae_C > Thiomonas. The sequence goes on along the minus strand of JAGDVQ010000018.1, from coordinate 5,232 downwards.
GCTCGATGCCGAGCGCGCGCTGGCCAAGCTGCTGGTCGCGCGCGACGCCACCCGCCTGCCGCAAAAGCGCGCCGACATCGAGGACGCCATGCGGGCCCGCGTGGTGCAGCTCTGGCAGACGCGGCTGCTGCGCTATGTGAAACTGCGGGTATCCGACGAGATCAAGAATGCGCTGTCGTTCTACAACGCCACATTTTTCTCGCAATTCCCGCGCCTGTACCGCGATCTGCAGCGCGACATCGACGACCTGTTCCCCGCAGACCAGGACGACCCGGCCAAGGCCGATCTGCCGGCCTTTTTCCGCATGGGCCACTGGATCGGCGGCGACCGCGACGGCAATCCCTTCGTCACCGCCGAGACCCTGAGCTACGCGCTGCGCATGCAGTCGCGCACCGCGATCGAGTACTACATGGCGGAGGTGCATGCCATAGGCGGCGAACTGTCGGTCTCGGCCCTGCTGGCCAGCGCCAGCCCGGAACTCATGGCGCTGGCCGAGCGCTCGCCCGACCTGTCCGAGCACCGCAGCGACGAGCCCTACCGCCGCGCGCTCATCGGCATGTACGCGCGCCTGGCCGCCAATCTGCGCAAACTCGCCGGCGTGGACGCGGTGTTGCCCGAAGTGGGCAGTGCCGAGCCCTATGCCAATGCAGACGAATTCATCTCCGACCTGCGCACCATTCGCGCCTCGCTGCAGAGCCATCACGCCGAGGCGCTGGCGCGCGCGCGCATCGACCCGCTGATCCGCGCCTCGGGTGTGTTCGGTTTTCGCCTGGCCACCATCGATCTGCGGCAGAGTTCGGATCAGCACGAAGCCGTGCTGCGCGAACTGCTCGCTGCCGCCGGGCTGTGTCCCAACTACACCCATCTGGACGAGGCCGCGAAGCAGGCGCTGCTGATCCGCTGCCTCAACGACCCGCGCCCGCTGCGCTTGCCGCACCACACCTATTCCGACTGGACCCGCAGCGAGCTCGCGGTGTTCGACCGCGCCTACAGCGCCCGGCGCGACTTCGGCCCGCGCGCCATTCGCCAGTACATCATCTCGCACTCCGAGACGGTGAGCGACCTGCTCGAACTGCTGCTGCTGCAAAAAGAGGCCGGACTGTTCCACGGCACGCTCGAAAGCCCGCACAGCTACGCCGAGCTGCTGGTGGTGCCGCTGTTCGAGACCATCGACGACCTGCGCAACGCCCCGGCCATCATGCGCGAGTTCTACGCCCTGCCCGGCATCATCGGCCTGGTGCAGCGCTCCGGCGGCGAGCAGGAAATCATGCTGGGCTACTCCGACAGCAACAAGGACGGCGGCTTCTTCACGTCCAACTGGGAGCTGTATTGCGCCGAAGTCGCGCTGGCCGAGCAGTTCGACCAGCTCAAGGGCGAGCACGGCATCACCCTGCGGCTGTTCCACGGCCGCGGCGGCACGGTGGGACGCGGCGGCGGCCCGAGCTTCGACGCCATCCTGGCGCAGCCGCCGGGCACGGTCAACGGCCAGATCCGGCTGACCGAGCAGGGCGAGGTCATCACCAGCAAGTACGGCAATCCCGACATCGGCCTGCGCAATCTCGAAACCCTGGTGGCCGCCACGCTGCAGGCCACGCTGCTGCCGCAAACCAAGACTGCGACCAAGCCCCCGGCGCGCTTTCTTGATGCTGCGGCAAAGCTGTCGGAAGCATCGATGGCCGCCTACCGCAAGCTGGTGTACGACACCCCCGAGTTCACCGACTACTTCTACAGCGCCACACCCATTTCCGAGATTGCCGAACTCAACATCGGCAGCCGCCCGTCCTCGCGCAAGGCCACCCGCGCCATTGCCGACCTGCGTGCCATTCCGTGGGGTTTCTCGTGGGGCCAGTGCCGCGTGGCGCTGCCAGGCTGGTACGGCTTCGGCAGCGGAGTGCAGGCCTTTCTCGATGCCGAGCCCGACGGCCTGAAACTGCTGCAGCGCATGGCGCGGCAATGGCCGTTCTTCGCCACCCTGCTGTCGAACATCGACATGGTGCTGGCCAAGACCGACATGCGTGTGGCTGCGCGCTACGCCGAACTCGTGCCCGACGCAAAAACCCGGCAGAAGGTGCTCAAGGCGCTGCAGCGAGAATGGCAGCTCACCACTGAGATGCTCACCGCGATCACCGGCAATACCGAGCGCCTGGCCGACAACCCCACGCTCAAGCGCTCGATCCGCGCGCGGTTTCCGTACATCGACCCGCTCAACCATCTGCAGATCGAGCTGCTCTACCGCTTCCGCGAAGGCCAGACCGACGAGCGCACCAAGCGCGGCATCCACCTGAGCATCAACGGTATCGCCGCGGGTCTGCGCAACACCGGCTGACGCCGTTACTGCGACGGATTCTGGCGCTTCCAGAGATCCAGTGCCTCCAGCGCAGCGGCGTAGCCGATGTCGATGGCCTCGTCCGCGCGGCCAAATTCCAGAAAGCGGATCTGCCCCAGCGCGGGGCGGATCAGCACGTCCGGCGGTTCGATCAGCAGACGCGTTTCGGTGATGCGCATTTCCATCACGTTCACTGCGGCCAGCAGCACCTCGAACACATTGGGCAGCGGTTCCTGACTGTCGGCCCAGCGCGAAAACTGGGCCTTCGCGGGCGCACTCTGCGCCAGCAGGCGCGACTTGAGATCGGCCATGACCCGGTGATAGTCGCCCACCCAGCCCGCGCCCTGCCCTTGCGCTGCAGGCCTGGACGCAGGCCGGGGCGCACTCAGCCGATTGAGATTGTGTCCGTTGACCACGCCATGATTGAGATCGACCGCGATCACCTGCTCTGCCCCCATGGCCCGCACCGCGCTCACCGGCACCGGGTTGCTCAGGCCGCCGTCCACCAGCACCCGTCCGGCCAGCCTGACCGGGGTGAAGATGCCGGGCACCGCAACGCTGGCGCGCACCGCGTCGATCACATCGCCCGAGCGCAGCACCACCTCGGCGCCGCTGAGCAGATCGGTGGCGATGGCGGCAAACGGAATGCGCAGTGCCTCGATCTGCGTGGCCGGCAGATGCTCGCGCACCAGCGCGGTCACCTTGGCGCCGTCGATCAGCCCGGAGCGCGGAAACACCACATCGAAAAACGACAGGGTGCGCTTCCAGTCGAAAGTCTTGAACGTGGCCTCCAGCCCGTCGGTACTGCCCGAAGCGGCAATGGCGCCCACCAGCGCACCGATGCTGCAGCCGGCAATGCAGTCGATCTGCACCCCGGCATCGGCAAACGCGCGCAGCACGCCCAGATGCGCCATGCCGCGCGCCGAGCCGCCTCCAAGCGCGAGGCCCAGCCGGGGACGCTTGCGGCTCTGGCCGGAGGTTGCGGCAGTCTGCTTGGCCGGATGCTTGTGCATGCTGCAAGCATACGGCGCGTCCTATGTCTTCGCTAAGACTCGCCCCCTAGAGTGCAGGCACGCCAATACGGCGCGCATCTCAGGGAGTTTCATCATGTTCAAACGCAAATCCACTCTGGCCCTCGCGGCCCTTGCACTCATCTCGGCAGCCGCTGGGGTGAGCGTCTATGCCGCGGGCGACGCGGGCAACGATGCCCGCACCATCCCCAACGCCAGGTTCAGCCTTGCCCAGGCGGTCACCGCCGCCGAGCAGCACGTGGGCGGCACCGCGTCCAAGGCCGAGGTCGAGCCGCATGGCGGCAAGCTGGTCTACGACGTCGAAGTGGTCAAGGGCCCGCAGGTATTCGATGTGAAAGTCAGCCCCGATCAGGGCACGGTCATCGCCGCCACCGCAGACAAGGCGGACCGCGACGACCACGAGCAGCAGGACTGAGCGCTGTTCGCTGCCCCTGCCCAGCATGCGGGCAGGGGCGATTTTCGGTTCGACGATTTTCTCAAGCCCATGCTCCACTTCCCTGCTTTCTGGAACGCATTCAATCTCAACCTGTACATGCACTGGGCCGCCACCAGCAGCGCGCCGCGCGTCGGCGTGGACATCGCGCTGCTGCTTGCCAAGGACGCGATCGTTGCCGTGCCGCTGCTGCTGGTCTGGGGCTGGCTGCGCCGCCCCGAGGCGCTGCGTCTGCCGCTGCTGCAGGCGGCTTTTGCTGCGCTGCTGGCGCTGGGCATCAACCAGCTCATCGGGCTGGTGGTATTCGAGCCGCGGCCGTTTGCCATCGGTCTCGGCCCGGCGCTGCTGCCGCACGCGCCCGACAGCAGCTTTCCCAGCGACCATCTCAGCGTGATCTGGTCCGTGGCTGCAAGCCTGATGCTTTGCGCGCCCTGGCGCCGCGCCGGGTTGCTGCTGGTGCTGCTCGGTCTGCCGGTGGCCTGGGCGCGGGTGTATCTGGGGGTGCACTGGCCGCTGGACATGATGGGCGCCGCGCTGGTGGGGCTGGCCGCTGCCCTGCTCACCCACCGCGCGGGACAGCGTGTGCTCGCCGCCGCAATGCCGCTGTTCACCCGCGTCTATCGCAAGCTGTTCGCCCCGGCGATCCGTCACGGCTGGGCCATACGATGACACCTTTGTCGATACCCGAGCGCCTGCCCATGCCACGACGCCGCCTGCTCCACAGCGCCCTGCTTGCCGCCCTGCTGCTGGGCGGTTGCGCCACCTACCACCCCGACCCGCTGCCCACCGCGCCGCATCTGGCGGCTTCGGTGCAGGGCCTGCAGGTCGCGCGCAGCCGCATCGCCCTGCCCGCACTGGCGCGCTATGACTTCGACCCGAACAAACCGCTCGACGCCACGGGGCTGGCCATCCTCGCAGTGCTCAACAACCCGCAGCTCAAGGCCGAGCGCGCCAAGCTGGGCGTGGCCCGTGCGCAGGCGTTCGATGCCGGGCTGCTGCCCGACCCGCAGCTCAGCCTGACGCGCGACTTCCCTGGCAACAGCGTGGGCGCCACGACGTCGGCGTTCAACCTCGGCCTGTCCTACGACATCGCCGCGCTCATCACCCACCATGCGGCGTCGCGCGCCGCGCAAAGCGCCGCGGCCCAGGTCGATCTGCAGGTGCTGTGGGCCGAGTGGCAGACGGTGGCGCAGGCGCGGCTGCTTTACACCCAGATCAGCGGCAACGCCGCGCGGCTGGCGCTGCTGGAGCAGGAGCGCGCGCTGTTCCAAGAGCGCCTGCAGCGCAGCCAGGCCGCGCTGGCGCAGGGCAATGTCACCCGGCTGGACGTGGACGCGCAGCTGGTGCCGCTGCAGGCGCAGTTCATGGCGATCAACGAGTGGGCCGGCGTGGAAGTGGTGAAGTTCGCCCCGTATGATCTGGCTACAGGCGGGGAGGGCGCG
>JAGDVQ010000034.1 GCA_023255715.1 Thiomonas sp. | reverse complement strand
TCGATTGCCGGTGCGGCCCGCGGCGAGAGCACGCAGTGCAATTGCCACTGCGCGCGGGTGAAGGCGACGAACAGCAGGCGTTCCAGTCGCGCGTCCAGATCGGCGAAGTCCATCTCGGTGAGCACGACGACGGGGGCGGCCTGGCCCTTGAAGCGGTGCACGGTCTCGGCCAGCAGGGTGCCCGGGGTGTAGAGCGCATTGCCCTGTGCGTCGAAGCCGCTGAACCGGCGCAGCATTTGCCCGGCCAGCTCGGTTTGCTGCAGCAGCCGCGAGTGGTCGCGCCCGCGCAGCGTCAGCAGCACGATCTGCTCGGGGCGGACGCCGCCCGCGAGCAGCCCGGCGACGAGGTCGGCCGTCTTGCGCAGGCCGCCGGGATCGTCGGCCTCGCAGGGGATGAAGGCAGGCAGGTCGCCGTCGATCGGACAGCGCGCGGTGATGGGGGTGACGCACAGGCCCAGTGCCTGCATGGTCTGCACGATGCGCCGCGGGCTGCGAAAGTTGTCCGGGCAGGACAGACCCACGGCATCGGGATGGTTCCAGACCGTCCGGTTGTACAGCCGCTGCCCGCAGTCGCCCAGCAGCCAGGTCTGACCACCTGACATGACGCTGCGACGCAGCGCGTCGACCCAGCGGGCGTCCAGATCCTGCAGTTCATCGATCACCAGCAAGTCCACGTCCGCCGGACTGTCGGCCTGCAACAGCGCGGCTTCAGCCTGGGCATAGACATCTGCCGTGCTGAAGTCAGGCGCTCCGTGCACCGCGCGCCATACCGCCAGGGCACGCTCATGAAATGTCTCCACCGCCACCGATTCGGGTAGCAAGGCACGCATCTGCAGAGCGAGCGGCCGGTTGAAGCAGACGTAGCGGGCAGAGCACCCGGCCTGCGCCGCATCCTGCAGCAGACGCAGGCCCGCGTCGTGCTCACCCAGCCCGCGCTGCACGCCGCGCTGCGCGACGCCGCCGAACAGCCTTTGCACCTGCTCGACGCCGATCTGCGCCCGGGCGACCCGGTCGCGCCGCCCGCAACCGACTGCCGCGGCGACGACCTCGCCGTGGTGATTTTCACCTCCGGCTCCACCGGCCAGCCCAAGGGGGTGATGATCCCGCACCGCGCGCTGTGCAACCATGCGCTGTGGAATGCGCGCGCGGTCGATTTCGGCCCCAACGACCGGCTGCTGCAAAAGTCCGCGCTGAGTTTCGACGCGTCGATTTCCGAGTTTTTCGTCCCGCTGCTGTGCGGCGCCGCGGTGCACTTGGCCGCTCCCGGGCTGCAGCGCGACCTGCCCGCGCTGCTGCAGACCGTGATCGACCAGCGCATCACCCACCTGACGCTCGCACCCTCGACCGCCAGGGCGCTGGTCGACGACCCGCTGCTTCCCGCCTGCACCAGCCTGCGCTGCGTGCAGTTCGGCGGCGAGCCGCTGCCCGCAGAGCTTGCCGCGCGCTTCCAGGCGCTGCTGCCTCAGGCGCGGCTGCTCAATTTCTACGGCCCGAGCGAAACCACCGAAGACAGCAGCCTCTACGTCGTCGATAGCCCGATCGCCCAGACCGACGGCACGCTGCCGGTGGGCCGGCCGATCGACAACACCCGCATCCATGTGCTCGACGCGCAGCTGCGCCCGCTGCCGTTCGACGTGGTCGGCGAGATCTGCATCGCCGGCGCCGGCGTGGCGCGCGGCTACCTCGGCCAGCCCGATCTAAGCGCCGCGCGCTTCGTCCCCGACCCGTTCCAGCCGCAAGAACGCATGTTTCGCAGCGGCGACCTCGGCTACTGGGGAAGCGACGGGCAGCTGCATCTCTCGGGGCGCAACGACGACCAGATCAAGATCCGCGGGTTTCGCATCGAACTCGGCGAAATCGAGCGGCAACTGGCCAGCCATCCGGCGGTCGCGCAGGCCGTGGTCATCCCCTGGTCTTCCCGTGCGGACGATCCGCAACTCGCCGCCTATGTGGTGCTGCGCGCCGGACACGAACACACCCCGATCAGCGCGCTGCAGCGCCTGCTCAAGGCGAGCCTGCCGCACTACATGATTCCCGCCGCGTGGCAGGTCCTGCCCGGGCTGCCGCTGACCGCCAGCGGCAAGATCGACCGGCGCGCGCTGCCCGCGCCGCAATTTCAAGCAGCCAGCGCCGAGCGCCGCATGCCGCGCAGCGCCACCGAGCAGGCGCTGTGGCAGATCTGGCACGAGGTGCTGCAGCTCGAGGCCTTCGGCATCGACGACCATTTTTTCGACCTCGGCGGCCACTCGCTCACCCTGACCCAGGTGCGCTCGCGCATCCAGACGCGGCTGGGCGTGGAGGTGCCGCTGGCCGAGCTGTTCACCCATCTGACCATCGCCGACCTCGCCGCGCACCTCGACCTGCTGCAGGCGGGCGCGCAGGTCGAACCGGCGATTGCGCCAGTGCCGCGCGGCGGGCCGCTGCCCACCTCGCTGTCGCAGCGCCGCATGTGGGTGATCCAGCACTTTCATCCCGAGACGGTGGCCTACAACGTCACCGCCCCGCTGCGGCTGCGCGGCCCGCTCGACATCGCGCTGCTGCAGCGCGCGCTCGATCTGCTGGTCGCGCGGCACGAAGCGCTGCGCACCCAGTTCGCGCTCGATCATCAGGAGCCGGTGCAGATCACCCTGCCGCAGCTGCGTGTCGCGCTCGAGGTCAACGACCTGCGCCAGATCGAACCCGACGACGCCCGCGAGTCCGCCGCACGGCAGGCGGCCAGCGCGTTCACCGCGCGGCCGTTCGACCTGTCGGCCGCGCCGCTGTTCCGCGTGGCGCTGATGCGGCTGAGCGAGGAAGACCATGTGCTGCTGTGGGTGTTGCACCACTCCCTGGCCGACAACTGGGCGCTGGCCGTGCTGTCGCGCGACGCGCTGCAGATTTACGCCGCCCTGCTGCAGCGCCGCGCTGCAGACCTGCCGCCGCTGCCCATCCAATACGCCGACTACGCCGCATGGCAGCGCAGTG
>JAGDVQ010000105.1 GCA_023255715.1 Thiomonas sp. | reverse complement strand
GTGTCGGCCCAGGAGCGATCGCTCGGAAACCGTCCCGCACTTGCGGGCTCGATCCGTTGCAGTGGCTCGATGGTGTAGCGGTAACGTACTTTTAACTAGCGCGGAGTACGAGCACAAAATAGCCGTGCCGCGGTAACACCGCGTCCGGTTGAAATAAATTTAGATTGTCCGGTTTATCGACCACGGAAGCCTGCTCTAACCCATCGAGTGCCCCAAAGTGAAGCACAGGCGAGGAGCCAACCAGAAACTATCTGGCCGATCATAGTTAAGAACAAAGCCCGTATATTCAATACAGACCCTACCGGTATCACAGTTACTCTCTTACCGGAGGTTGGGTCTGTGATGACTGTATGAGCACTACTCTTGTCTAGAACAAACTCAACGAACTTAAACTCGCCAAAGGGAGTGCCCTCAAATTTTCGTAAGCAGCGAAACTTAGGACTGATAGAGCCCAGAGAACTGAAACGACAATACCAATTCTTTGCCATCCATTTAGGTTCATTTTTGCCTCTGAACAATCTAACGTGGAGCTAAGAGGCCGCGCGCTTTTGCGCAGTCTCGCTTGCGCGTGGGGTTAGATCAATTGGTATACATAAACTCAATCGCATTCTTGAAAAATCTTTTCTGATGTCACTCTTGGTTCGCGGGTCAAGCACATATTCGATAGCGGCTTCACGGCGGAACACAACCCAATGCAATGTGTTTGTTTTTTCATTGTAATTTATCCCGACAATTGCTGTATCAGGAAGCGATGACCATTTGCGTACCGCGCGACATTTTTTCGTTTGTACTTTGAATGCGAGAAGTAACTTTCGCAATTGAGCGGAGTTTGTATAAAAGGCGCGTTGTGAGTCATTCCAGTCGAAGAGTTTGCGAGCAACCTTCATTACTTTTGAATACGTGACACCCTGAGCAATCATCGCAACACACGCGATACCACAGGCAGTTCCATGTTCTTGACGGACGCGCTTCATTGGTAATGACCTAAAGTAATCCAGATCGTGGATAACGCAAAATTCTGATGTTATACAACAGCATATCATCGCCACGCCTGCTGGATCAGGTGGGCGAGGTGCTGCGCGACAGGCACTACTGCCTGCGCTCCGCGCAGGCCCATTGGTATTAGGTGCGGTTTTTCGTGCGCTGGAATTGCTCGGCTATTCTGAAGTGAGCACTTTGATGATTGACACCCCTTTACTGGAGGTGGCAGCGGGCGGCACGGTCAACCCGCTGGATGCGCTCGGCGGCTTGGCGTCATGACGGACGATCCCGCTTGGTATTGCGTCGCCTTTGACGGCGCAAACCTCACTGGCTGCAGCAGGTCGAGATCGACCCTCATGCCTGTTGACTTCCAGCCCCTCTCCACACGCCCATAAAAAAGCGGGGCCAGCGGCCCCGCCAAACACTGCTTGGAGGAAAGGAAGTGAGCGGTTGCGGACGCTCAGCCGATCTGCACCGGCACGAAGATGCGGTTGCTGCCGCGCTGAATCAGCAGGGCCACGGACTTGCCCGCGCCCTTGAGAATGTTGCGCACCTGGTCGATGGTGTTGACCGACTTGCCATCGACCGCGATCAGAATGTCTCCCGGCTGAATGCCCGCTTCTTCTGCCGGGCCGCTGACCCCCTCGACCAGCAGGCCATGCGACACGCCGGCCTGCTGCTCTTCGCTGGCGTTGAGCGGACGCACCACCAGGCCAAGGCCGCCGTGATCGCCGTGCGCGCCCGGGCTGGCCGACGCCAGGGTGACGTTGTCGCTGAAGTTGCCCAGCACTGCGGTGACGGTCTGCTGCTTGTGGTCATGCCACACGCCCAGCGTGACCTTGGTGCCGGGCGCGGACAGGCCGATCATCATCGGCAGATCGGCCGAGTCATTCACCGGCTGGCCGTTCACGCTGAGGATGATGTCGCCCGGCTGCAGACCCGCCTTGGATGCGGGGCTGTCCTTTTCCACCTGCGCCACCAGCGCACCGCGCGGGGTCTGCAGGCCGAAGGACGTCGCCAGGCTTTGCGACACGGTCTGCACCGCGATGCCCAGGCGGGCATGCTCGACCTTGCCGTGCTCGATGATCTGCTTGGCCACGCGCTCGGCCACATTGATCGGGATGGCGAAGGACAGGCCTTCAAACGCGCCGGTCTGGGTGAAGATCTGCGAGTTGATGCCGACCACTTCGCCCTTGGTGTTGAACAGCGGCCCCCCGGAATTGCCAGGGTTCACCGCCACGTCGGTCTGGATGAACGGCACCATGCTGTCGTCGGGCAGCGAACGGCTCTTGGCGCTGACGATGCCCGCGGTCACGGTGTTTTCCAGCCCGAAGGGCGAGCCGATGGCCAGCACCCAGTCGCCCGGCTCGAGGTTGTTGGGATTGCCCAGGCGCACGGTCGGCAGATTGGTCGCCGGGATCTGGATCACCGCGATGTCGGTCTTGGTGTCGTAGCCCAGCACCTTGGCCTTGTAGGTGCGATGGTCGGTGAGTGTCACCCGCACCGAGCTGGCGCCCTTCACGACGTGCGCGTTGGTCAGAATCAACCCGTCCGAGCTGATGATGAACCCGGAGCCCAGCCCTTCGGTGGGCACTTCCTGCTGCTGGCCGTTGTTGAACTGCTGGAAGAAGCGGAAGAACGGGTCGTTCTGGAACTGCTTGGGAATCTGCTGCTGCACCGCTTCCTTGGTTTCGCCCTTCACATTGATGTGCACCACCGCAGGCCCGTAGGCTTTCACGATGGAGGCGAAGTTCGGCGCACTGGTCACCACACTGGTCATCGGCGCCGCCGGCGGATTGTTGAACAGCGGCACGACCTTGTGGTTCATCTCCACCTGCGGTGCCTGCTCGGCGTAGCTGAACTGGTAGGCCATGGTGCCTGCCCCGGCGATGATGCCCGCTGCCGCGAGAGCGGCCCAAAGTTTTCTGGTTTGCATGACGACCTCCGAAACGAGTCAAACGAAATTGCGATGGGGGAATGTTCGCTGCGTCGCCTTAGACTCGCCTTAAGGCCTTGATCGCAGGCCATTTGGAGAGTCAGCATGTCATTGCGCCAACTGCAGCACACCACCGTTTCGTTGTTCGCCAGCCTGATGCTGTGCGCCGCCGCCTCGGCCCAGACCGCAGCGCCACCGCCCGTCGGCGTGGTCGATCTGCAGGCCTCGGCACAGGTTGAGGTCGTGCCCGATCTGGCGGTCATCACCCTGGCCGCCGAGCGCAGCGGGATGGATTCCGCCAGCCTCACCGCGCAGGTCAGCAAGAGCCTCGACGCTGCGCTGCAGCAGGCGCGCGTCGTGCCGGGCGTGGAGGCCAGCAGCGGCGGCTTCAGCACCCAGCCGCGCTGGAAAACGGTGAACAACCAGTCGCAGCGCGATGGCTGGACGGTGCGCGCCGGGCTGATTCTGAAATCGCACGATGTCGCCGCACTGGGCAAGCTCGCCGGGCAGCTCGCCCAGCAGGGCCTGATGATCGACTCCAACGGCTTCGAGGTGTCCCGCGCCCTGCGCGAGCGCGAGGAAACCGCCTTGATCGAATCGGCCATCGCCCGCTTCAAGGCCAAGGCCGCCACTGCGGCACACGCCCTGGGCTATGCCGCCTACACCCTGCGAACCCTGCAGATCGAACCGCTGCAAGGCCAGATGCCGCAACCCCGCCCGATGCTGATGCGCGCCGAAGCCACCATGGCCGCCGACAGCGCACCCGCCGTGCCGCTGGCAACCGGGCGCACCCCCTTGCAGATCAACGTGCAAGGCTCCGTCCAACTCACCCGCTGAGCACCGCGAAGGGCCATGACGCCTGCGGACGCGATGGCGGCCGGGATGGCCTTCCGGCCTAAAATCGTGTGCTTTGCCGTTCAACCCACCGCCGCCAGCGCGGCCCGGTATGCCGCACACCAACCCAGAATTCGTTCTCACCCTGTCCTGCCCGGACGCGCCGGGCATCGTGCATTCGGTCTCTGGCCTGCTCTACCAGGCTGGATGCAACATCATGGATTCGCAGCAGTACGGCGACGCCGACACCCAGCTGTTCTTCATGCGAGTGCATTTTTCCGCGCCCGAGCACCTGCAGGACGCCGCCCAGCTCGCCCTGTTGTTCGGCGACGTGCGCAAGCGCTTTGACATGCAGGCGCAGTTCCACGACCTGCGGGTGCGGCCCAAGGTGGTGATTGCCGTCAGCCAGCACGGGCATTGTCTCAACGACCTGCTCTACCGCTGGAAGGCCGGACAGCTGCCCATGGACATCGGCGGCGTGGTCTCCAATCACACGACCTTTGCCGACCTCACCCGCAGCTACGGCCTGGACTTTCATCATCTGCCGCTGGCCGCAGGCGCCAGTGCGCAGGACAAGCGCACGCAGGAGCAAAAGATTGCCGAGATCATGCAGCGCACCGGCGCGGAACTCCTGATTCTTGCGCGCTACATGCAGATCCTCAGCCCCGAGTTCTGCCAGCAGCTCGACGGCCGCGCCATCAACATCCACCATTCCTTCCTGCCCAGCTTCAAGGGCGCGCGCCCCTATGCGCAGGCGTACGCCCGCGGCGTTAAGCTCATCGGCGCCACGGCGCACTATGTCACCGCCGACCTCGACGAAGGCCCGATCATCGAGCAGGATGTGGAGCGTGTCGATCACACCATGACCGCCGCCGACCTCACCGCGGTCGGGCAGGACGTGGAGAGCGTGGTGCTCGCCCGTGCGGTGCGCTGGCAGGTGGAACACCGCATCCTGCGCAACAGTCACAAGACCGTGGTGTTCCGCTGACGCCATCCCCACAACCGAGACCGCCCATGCCCCGCCGCAAGCTCCCACCCCAGACGCCCTGGACCAACTCTCCCGATGATGTGGAAGCCGCGTTTTACGACGCCCTGGCCAGCGGCAACCTCGATGCGCTGATGGCGCTGTGGGCCGAGGACGAAGAGATCTGCTGCATCCACCCCGGCGGGCAACGGCTCGACGGCACCGCAGCCATCCGCGACGGTTTTGCGCAATTGTTTTCCAACGGAGCCCTGCAGATCAACGCGGAAGTGCAGCACCGCTGGCACAGCATGACCAGCGCAACGCACAGCGTGGTCGAGCGTGTGCAGGTGGAGGTGGATGGCAAGCCGCAATGGGGCTTCGTGCTGGCCACCAATGCCTTCGTGCAAACCGCCTCCGGGTGGCGCATGGTGCTGCACCACGCCAGCCCGGGCACGCCCCAAACCCCACTGGACGCCATGACACCCGGTGACATGCTGCACTGACTCCGCTGGTTTGCGCTAACGTGCAAGGTGTGCGCACTTCGGTCACGCACTTCTGCCAGCTTCTGCCGCCCTCGCGTCCATGCCCGCGCCCAGACCCGTCCCGCCGTACACCGCGCCGCGCTGGCTGCCCGGCGGTCAGTTGCAGACCGTTGTCCCTGCGCTGATCTCGCGCGCAGCAGACCGCGCGCCGGCGCTGCGCCGCGAGCGCTGGACAACGCCCGACGGCGACTTCATCGATGTGGACTGGCTGAAAGCGCCGCTGCCGCCTGAAGCCCCGCTGCTGGTGCTGTTCCACGGCCTCGAAGGATCGTCGCAGAGCCACTACGCCCAAGCCGTGCTTGCGGCCTGCGCTGCAGCGGGCTGGCAATGCGCCGTGCCGCATTTCCGCGGCTGCTCGGGCGAAGACAACCACGCCCCGCGCGCCTATCACTCCGGCGACTTTGCCGAGATCGACTGGATTCTGCAGCGTTTCGCTGCGCTGCAACCGCACACGCGCCTCTACGCCGCGGGGGTCTCTCTCGGCGGCAACGCACTGCTGCGCTGGGCGCAGGAGCAAGGCGCCAGCGCGGGCCGCCGGGTGTGCGCGATTGCTGCGGTGAGCGCGCCGCTCGACCTGGCCGCGGGTGGCCAGGCGATTGCCACCGGGCTGAGCTATCAGATCTACACCCGCATGTTTCTGCGCACCCTCAAGCCCAAGGCCCTGCGCATGATTGCACGGCATCCCGGTCTGGCCGATGCCCAGCGTGTGCGCCGCGCCCGCGATCTGGGCGCGTTCGACGACGCCTTCACCGCGCCCATCCACGGCTTCCGCGACGCGGCCGATTACTGGGCGCGGGCGTCGAGCAAGCCGCATCTGCGCCAACTGCGCCTGCCCACCCTCATCCTCAACGCCCGCAACGATCCGTTCCAGCCCGCAGCCGTCCTGCCCGATGCCCGGCATGCGTCCGACTGGGTACGGCTCGAACAGCCGGCACATGGCGGCCATGTGGGCTTTGTCCAAGGCGGCCTGCCTGGGCGCCTCGATTGGCTGCCCAGGCGACTGCTCCAGTTCTTCCAGCATGGCACCTGAAGTGAAAACACCCACTGACTGACATGGACCCAGCCGTTCTCCAGGCCATGGCACGCTGGCCACATGTCCCGCGCTGCACCGGCTGGCTGGCGCTCGACCAGCGCGGGCAATGGTGGATGCGCAATCACGCCGGACCCGCCGTCTGGCCGCGCGACGCACACGGTCGCCTGGACAAGACCGATGCCGGCCCCGTGCTGCACGACGGACTGGCTGCGTTCATCGGCCGCAATTACGCCGCGGATGCGAACGGTTCGTGGTTTTTCCAGAACGGCCCGCAACGGGTGGATGTCAGCCTGGAAGCCGCTCCGTGGATCGTGCGGCTGCAACACACGGCGCAGGACGGCTGGCTCTGGCGCACACAGACCCAGCTGACCTGCGCGGTGGAATCCCTCTGGCTGGATGCGCTGGGGCAGGTCTGGCTGCGCACCGACCGTGGCGGTGCCCTGCTGCACAGCAACGACATCCCACTGTTTGCCGATCATCTTGACGCGCAGGGCACCCAGTTGCGACTGCCCGGCGCACAACCGCTGCCCATCGGTCAGTTCTCCAGCGCCCCGGCCGCTTTCTTCGGATTTCAACCCGATCCGGCTGCCTAGCTGCCAACAAAAAAGCCCGCGTGACGCGGGCCTTTCCGATTCGAACCGCTCAACAGGGCTGATGGAACCCGGAGCGGTCAGGGCATGCTTACTTCGACTGCGCCACCATGTAATCGACGGCCGCCTTCACGTCGTCGTCGCTCGCCGTTGATCCCCCCTTGGGCGGCATGACGCCATGCTTGCCGGTATAGCCATGAATGGCGCGGTCGTACAGCACCGCTTCGCCCTGGGCAATGATGGGCGCCCACGCAGCCTTGTCGCCCACCTTGGGCGCACCGGCCACTCCTGCGCCATGGCAGGCGATGCAGGTCGATTCATACAGTCCCTTGCCGTCCACCTTGGTTGCGGCCACCGGCATGGCAGCTCCACTGCCGGAACCCGCCGGAGCTGCTGCGGCAGACGCCGCAGGCGCCGCCGCGGCCACCGTCGACATGGACGCGGCATTTGCCTGAGCGGCGGCCTGACTGCTGGCCGCCACAGCGGCAGAGCCTACCTGAGCAACCCGCGCATCCACCGCCGCGGTCGACAGCGATTCCGACCCGGCAGGCGGCTCGCTGCTGCTGCCAATGTAGAAGGCTATCAGCAGCAACAGAATGATCGGGACTGCAAAACCAATGCCCATCACGACCAGGATTTTGCGCAAGGTGGGCGCAAAAGGCAGGTCAGACATGTCATTGGTGCTGGAGGAGGCCGAGTGAGAGTTCGAGTGCGGTGCGCTCATAGCTGTGAATTGGAAAGTGGAAAGACTGAAAAATCCAGACCGCATGATATGCGTTGCACACGATCCCTCGACCGGGTCAACCCCAACACCGCCCGAAGCAGCCCACGAAATTGATCCACATCACAGGCTGTTACGTTCGGTCACGCGACATACTGTCGCAGCCTGGGTCGTCATTCAACCTGCACAACCGCAGCCACCGCGCCTCAATATGCGGCTGACAGGCGCCCCCATGGATCAGGTTAAGATGCTGGTCTGCGCAGAACTGGCATGTCTACGGTCTGCGTCCGTAGCTCAGTGGATAGAGTATCGGCCTCCGAAGCCGAGGGCCGCTGGTTCGATTCCAGCCGGACGCACCAACAACACTAAAAATCAGTCACTTGCAGCGGTGATGCCCTTGACCAGATTGGTCAAGACCGCATCAACAGCGGAATGCGCGTCCATGCCGATTTCCGTGACAACAAGCTGCGATCGTCTGCGCACTCGATGTCGCAAAAAGCTCAGAACAGGCTGCTCAGCCCGCCGTACACCCCGAGACCAGCGGTCAGCGCCACCACAGCGACCACCACCCAGAAATAAGCGCCGCGCAAGCGGTGTTCCGGCGGCAGCGCTCTCACCGCCAACGCGACCAGGAAACCCAGCACCAGCGGCAGCAGCAGTGCATTCATCACTTCCACCGCGATCGACAGCGCCACCAGATCGGGCACGAAGGCCACGACCAGTGCGCCGCCGATCACGCCCGCGCTGAACACGGCGTAGAACCAGGGCGCTTCTGCCGGATGTTGTTCGAGCGAATGTCTGTAGCCGGTCACCTCGCCAAAGCCCCAGGCCGCCGCAAGCGCCACGACGATGGCGGCCACCATGGCCGCCCCCAGAATGCCCAGGCCGAACAGGGTGCGCCCAAGCGTCTCTCCCAGCGACGGGGTGAGCGCCTGCGCGATCTGCCCCACGGTGTTCAGCGGCGCGGTGCTGTGCCCATTCCACAGTACTGCGGCGGCCACCATGAGCACAGCGGCCATGATGAGCTGGGTGAGCACCGCGCCCACAGCCGTATCCCAGCGCGCCGCGGTGTACTGCTCGGGCCGCAGCCCCTTGTCGGCCACGGCGGACTGTTGATAGAACACCATCCACGGCATGATGACCGCGCCGATATTGGCCGCCACCAGATACCAGTAGGCGGGATGCCGAATCGGCACATGGCCAAGCCCCTGCAGCACCTGCCCACCGTGAATCGGCGCATGAAACGCCACCCACACGAACACCAGCTCGAACAGCCCGAGCAGGATGGCGATGCGCTCCACCCGGCGGTACGACCCGGTCCACACCACCACCAGCAGAAACAGTGCCGCCAGACTCAGACTCCAGCCACGCGGCACGCCAAACAGCGCGCCCACGCCTGCCACGCCGGAGAACTCGGTGA
Organism: Thiomonas sp.; assembly: GCA_023255715.1. Taxonomy (GTDB): domain Bacteria; phylum Pseudomonadota; class Gammaproteobacteria; order Burkholderiales; family Burkholderiaceae_C; genus Thiomonas. The sequence continues at coordinate 9,525 of JAGDVQ010000105.1, read as the reverse complement.
TGATCGCCCCCACCGAGGCCACCGCCAGCCCTGCCACCGACACCCAGGCCCAGCGCGCGCCGAAGGTTTCGCGGATCAGTTCGCCATGCCCCTTGCCGGTGAAGATGCCCAGCCGCACGGTGAGTTCCTGCACCACATACAGAATCGGGATGAGCACCAACTGCAGGCTGAGCAATTGGTAGCCCCACTGCGCTCCGCTCTGCGCCGCGGTGATGACGCTGCCGACGTCGGTATCGGCCAGCATGACCACCAGGCCGGGGCCGAGCACCGCGAAAAACACCGCGAGGCGGGAAAGCGGCAGCGGGCCGGGTTGCGGCAATGAGGGTGTGGCGGACATGGCATTTGCAGTTTGCCACCGCGGCTGCGGTGGCTCTGATGCAAATGCTATTTACTTTTATTTGAAATTCAATTCCATTTACTCTTGTTCACACCTTTGACGCCCTCCTTCAGCCCAGGAGTTTCCAGAGCAGCAGGACGTTCAGGCCGATGATCAACGCCGTCACCGCCCAGCCCAGCCGCCGCAGCAGGGGTGGGTTGGCCAGACCGCCCATCAGCTCGCGGCTGGAGGTGAACAGCAGCAGCGGCACCAGCGCAAACGGAATGCCGAAGGACAGCACCACCTGCGAAAACACCAGGGTGCGGGTCGGGTCGATGCCCAGCATCACCACGATCACCGCTGGCAGGCTGGTGAGCAGACGGCGCAGCCACAGCGGGATGGTGAAACCCACCAGCCCCTGCATCACCACCTGACCCGCCAGGGTGCCCACCACACTGCTGGAAATGCCGCTGGCCAGCAGCGCCAGTGCAAACACCGTGGCCGCGCCCGCGCCCAGGATGGGCGTGAGGGTGCGATAGGCCTGGCTCAGATCATGGGCCGCCAGACCCTGCTGGTGAAAAGTGGCGGCGGCAACGACCAGCATGGCCATGTTGATCAATCCGGCAAGCCCCAGAGCCAGCCCCACATCCTTCCAGGCAAAGCGCACCAGCAGGGCGCGACGCTCGGGCGGCACCTGAATGCGCCGCTGGGTCAGGCTGGAATGCAGGTAGATGACATGCGGCATGACGGTCGCGCCCAGAATGCCCACAGCCAGATACACCGCATCCGGGTGAGCGCCAAAACCAGGAATCAGGGTGCCCTTCACGATCGGAAACCAAGCCGGGTGGCTCAGCGCAAGCTGAAGGCCGTAGCCCAGCGCAATGACCCCCACCAGCGCAGCCACCACAAGCTCCAGCGGCCGAAAGCCCCTGCGCTCCAGCATCAGAATGCCCAGGACAACGACAAAGGCCACCAGCACCGCGCCACCCATCGGCAAGCCAAACAGCAGGTGCAGCGCCAGAGCGGCACCCAGAAATTCGGCCAGATCGGTCATCATCGCCACGACCTCGGCCTGCACCCAGTAGAACCACACCAGCTTGCGCGGAAAGCGCGCACGGATCAGCTCGGGAAGATTGCGCCCGGTTGCGATGCCCAGCTTGGCTGACAGTCCCTGCACCAGGATGGCGGCCAGATTGGCCCAGAGCACCACCCACAGCAGGGTGTAGCCATGCTGCGCGCCCGCCTGGATGTTGGTCGCGAAATTGCCCGGATCGACATAGGCCACCGACGCCACGACCGCCGGGCCGATGAAGGGCAGCACCCGCCGCAACCCGCCTCCACCCGACGCGGCGCCACCCAGTGCGCGGTGCGCCGCTTGCGTGGTGCGCTGATCGAGTGTGGAGGCATACGACATGACCATCTCCTGCATTGGGGTCCCGTCGATAATTTAGATCAATCATGTGATTTTTCTAATTGCAATTTTTTATTATTCATTTAGCCTTTGGTGATGCTGGAACCAGCGCGAAATTTGCGCCACCGCAGAGACCGTCCTGCGCGGCGGTTTTGCGTGACAAATTAAACTGCGCAGCTTTGACCCTGCGTTGCGGAGAACCGATGAACATCGAGCAAGCCCGTTTCAACATGATCGAACAGCAGATCCGCCCCTGGAATGTGCTGGACGCCGGCATTCTCGACCTGCTGGCCAGCGTGCGCCGCGAAGACTTTGTTCCGGCGGCCTATCGCGGTCTGGCGTTCATGGACACGGAAATTCCTCTGCCTTGCGGCCAGAACATGCTGTCTCCCAAGGTGGAAGCGCGCATCCTGCAGGAACTCGCCGTGCGCAAGGACGAATGGGTGCTGGAGGTGGGTGCGGGCAGCGGCTTCATGGCGGCACTGCTCGGTCATCGCGCCGCCGCAGTGCAGACGCTGGAACTGCACGAGGAACTGGTCGCCCTGGCGCGGGCCAATCTGCACCGCGCCGGCATGAGCAATGTCACGGTGGAACAGGCCGACGGCGCGCACTACACCAAGCGTGCCGAGTTCGACGTCATCGTGCTCTCGGGCTCGGTCGCGCAGATCCCGCAGGACTTGCTGCAGCGCCTCAAGCCCGGTGGGCGGCTGGCGGCCATCGTCGGCGACGAGCCGGTGATGCGCGCGCAGATCGTCACCCGCGCCACCGAAGCCGACTTCCGCACCCGCGATCTGTTCGATACCGTGGCCAAGCGGCTGGAGCATTTTGCCGAGCCGTCCCGCTTTCAATTCTGAACCAGAAAACAAGGACTCCCTGATGATCAAGCAACTGAGCGTGCGCGAACTCGCCGACAAGATCGAAGCCGCGACCGCCCCCCTCACCGAGTGGCAATTCCTCGACGTGCGCGAGCCGTGGGAGTTCCAGATGGCTGCGATCAGGCACCCGCACTGCCCCGTCAACCACATCCCGATGAGCATCGTGCCGCTGCGGCAAAACGAGCTCGATCCGAACAAGCCGGTGGTAGTCATCTGCCGCAGCGGCAACCGCAGCATGATGATCGCCCGCTTTCTCGAGCAGAACGGCTTTGGCGAGATCTACAACTTGAACGGCGGCATGACCGCGTGGTCGCGCGAGATCGATCCGTCGGTTCCGCTTTACTGAGTCCGCGGCGTCGACCCGAGCGCAGCGGCGATCCACTGCGCCTGACGCTGCGCAGCGCCCTGGTGCGCTGTGGCGAACTCCAGTGCCCGCTCCGCTGCCCGATTGCGCGCCTGAGTGTCGTCGAGCCAGTGCGCCAGCGCCGCCCAGACCTGCGCCGCGTCGCCGACCTGCACTGCCGCGCCTGACTGCAGCGCCGCCTGCGCCGCTGCCGCAAAGTTGAACTGTGACGGCCCCAGCACCACCGGGCAGCCGCAGGCGCAGGCCTCGATCAGATTCTGCCCGCCCAGCGGCAGCAGGCTGCCGCCGATGAACGCCGCGTCGGCCATCGCGTAATACGCCGCCATCTCGCCGACCGAATCGCCCAGCCACACCGCGGTGTCTGCCGCTGGTGGCGCAACGCTGCGGCGCTGCACCGCCCAGCCACGATCCGCGAGCAGTCGCGCCACCGCGTCGAAGCGCTGCGGATGGCGCGGCACCCACACCAGCAGCGCGCGCGCTGCGAGCGCGGTCGGCAAGGCGTCGAGCAGCAAAGCCTCCTCGTTCTGTCCGCCGCTGTCGCGGGTGGAGGCCAGCAACAACACCGGACGGCCAGCGGAGGCCTTCCACTGCGCCCCGCGCGCGAGCAGTTCCGCATCGGGCCGCATGTCGAACTTCAGATTGCCCAGAACCTGCACCTGCGCCGCACCCAGTGCGCGGATGCGCTGCGCATCCTCCACGGTCTGCGCCGCGGCCTGCAAACCGCTCCAGGCGATGCGGGCGAGCGTCGGCCAGCGCTGCCAGCGGCGGGCGCTGCGCGCGCTCAAGCGCGCATTGACCAACAGCAACGGCACCCCGGCACGGCGGCACTGCGCAGCCAGATTCGGCCACACCTCTGTCTCGACCAGCACCGCCGCCTGGGGCTGAAAGCGCCCCAGCAGCCGCCGCATCGCCCCCGGCAGGTCATAGGGCAGCCAGACCTGCACATCGCCGGGCTGCAGCAGTTCAGCGCCGGCCGCGCGGCCCGTGGCGGTCATGTGCGTGAGCAGCAGGCGCATGCCGGGCAAGCGGCTGCGCAAAGCCGCGATCAGCGGCGCCGCGGCCCGCGTCTCGCCCAGAGACACCGCGTGCACCCAGATCACCGGCCCACCCTCCGGCCCGACCAGCGCGGGCTCGGCACCATACCAACCCAGCCGCTGCGCCAGATGCTGCCGGTACAGCGGCTCGGCCCGCCCGCGCCACCACAGCCGGACGAACGCCAGCGGCAGCAGCACACGCCAGGCGGCTGTGTAGAGATGCAACGCCAGTCTCATGCCGCCACACCGCTGCCCGCCTGCAGCACGGCCATCGTTGCCTGCAGCACTGCGTCCACCGAGGGCTGTTGGCCGTTTTCGCTCAGGCTGCGCCACGGCCCCGCCGACTCGAACTCGACGCTGTGCGGCGACGACCCGGTGTAGATCGCCACCGCCGGTGTGCCCACCGCAGCCGCGAGATACAGCAGCCCGGTATCGACCCCGACCACCGCACTGGCCGCGCGCAGCACCCGCATCCACTCGGACAGCGCAAACGCCTCCGGTGCGACCAGGGCAGAAACCGCCCCGTCACCGCCCCACCCCACGCGTGTGGTGGGGGTGCTCTCCCCTCCCCCATGCAGTGGGGGCGTTTGGGTGGGTGCCGCGTCCGGCGCGCCTTGCATCGCCGCAGCCAGGCGCTGCGCGCGCTCCCGCTCTGCGGCATTGCCCCAGGCCAGCACACACACCCTGCCCTGCGCGACGAGCGCCCGACCCAGAGCGATCCACCGCGCCTCGTCCCACAGCTTGCGGTCTTTTGCCGTGGCGCTGAGCAGCAACACATACGGCGCGTCACCCGGCAGCCACTGCGGGCGGGCTGCATCCAGTCGCAAGCCATACTGCGGCTTGCCCCGCGGGGTATGGCCCAGCGCCCAGCCGACCAGCGCGCGGTAGCGCGGCACTGCGGCCTCTGTGCGGTGCAGCGCGGTTCGTTGCCGATGGGCATAGAACAGCGGGGCCAGCGCTTCGCGCGCGCTGGCCCAGGACAGACCGTAAAGCGGCCCGCGCGCCAGCCGGGCGATCAGCGCGCTTTTGACCAAACCCTGCAGATCGATCACCGCGTCATAAGGCTGGGCGCGCAGCTGCGCTTTCCAGTCGCGCCACTCCTGCCGAATGTCACTGCGCCAGAACGCCTTGCGCCAGCGCCGCAGTGCCAGCGGGATCACGCGGCGCACGCCGGGATGGGCGCGCACGATGTCGGCGTAGGCTTCCTCGACCAGCCAGTCGATTTGCGCGCCCGGGTGGGCGACGAGAATGTCGTGCACCACCGGCAGGGCGTGGACCACATCGCCCATCGAGCTGGTCTTGACGATCAGCACCCGCGGCGGCTGCGCAGTGGAGGGCGTGACCGGGCTCAAAACGGCAATTTCAGTGTGGCGTCCAGCGCCAGCAGCGCGGCGCGGAACTCGGCCTGCACCCGCTCGAGCGCCTGGGCGTCGGTGCCTTCGAAACGCAGCACCACGCACGGCGTGGTGTTGGATGGGCGGGCGAGTCCGAAGCCGTCGGCGTAGTCGGCGCGCACCCCGTCGATGGTGCTGACCTGCACCGCACCGGGAAAGCGCCCCTCTTGCTGCAGGCGTTCGCACAGGATGAAGTTTTCGCCCTCGGCGGTGTCGAGCTTGAGTTCCGGGGTGGAGACCGAGTCCGGCAGCGCCTCGAGCACAGCGCCAGGGTTGGCGCTGCGCGAGAGGATTTCGAGCAGCCGCGCAGCGCCATACTGCGCGTCGTCGAAGCCGTACCAGCGATCCTTGAAAAAGATATGCCCGCTCATCTCTCCGGCCAGCGGGGCGTCGATCTCTTTCATTTTCGCCTTGATCAGCGAATGCCCGGTACGGCCCATCACCGGCTCGCCGCCGTGCCGCCGGATCCACTGCGGCAACTGCGCGGTGCACTTGACATCGAACAGCCCCGCCGCTCCCGGATGGCGCGCCAGCACCTCCTGCGCATACAGCATGAGCTGGCGGTCGGGCCAGATGACGGCGCCGCTGGGCGTGACCACGCCGAGCCGGTCGCCGTCGCCGTCGAACGCCAGGCCGAGTTCGGCGCCGGTGCGCTGCACGGTGCGGATCAGTTCTTCGAGGTTGTGCGGGTCGGCGGGGTCAGGGTGGTGGTTGGGGAAGTTGCCGTCCACCTCGCAGTAGAGTTCCTCGACCGTGCAGCCAAGCTCGCGCAGCAACCGCGGCGCAAACGCCCCCGCCACGCCGTTGCCGCAATCGACCACGACGTGCATCGGTCTTGCGAGCTTGACGTCGCCGCGGATGCGGCCGATGTAGTCGGCCACGATGCGCGTCTGCCGCAGCGTGCCCGCGCCAACGGCGTAGTTCTCGCTCTGGGTGAGTTCGCGCAGCGCCTGGATCTGCGCGCCGAACAGCGCATTGCCGCCAAGCACCATTTTCAGGCCGTTGTATTCGGGCGGGTTGTGGCTGCCGGTGATCTGGATGCCGCTTGTCACCGGGGTGGTCGCGCAGGCGAAATACAGCATCGGCGTGGCGTTCATGCCCAGATCGATCACGTCCACCCCGCCTGCGCGCAGGCCTTCCGCGAGCGCCGCCGCCAGCGCCGGGCCGGACAGGCGACCGTCGCGGCTGATGTAAACCGCGGCCTCGCCGCCGCGCCGCGCCAAAGTGGCAAACGCCCGACCGATATGGCGGCAGGCGTCTTCGGTGAGGGTCTTGCCGACGACACCGCGAATGTCGTAGGCCTTGAACAGGGTGGGATCGAGCTGCGTCATGCAGGGCTCCGGTGAGCAGCGGGCAGAGCACGTGTCGACCTGCCTCGCTAGGATGATGAATCTGATTTCGGCATTCTAGGGAGAGGTTTTTGGCGACCTATCTGATCGGCGATGTGCAGGGCTGTGCAGATGCGTTCAGCGCCCTGATCGACGCCCTGCGCTTCGACCCGGCGCGCGACCGGCTCATCGTGCTGGGCGATCTGGTCAACCGCGGCGCGCAGTCGCTCGCCAGCATGGAGCGACTGATCGCCCTGGGCGACAGCGCGCAGTGCCTGCTGGGCAACCACGACCTGCACCTGCTGGCCGTGGCGCATGGCGTGCGCAAGGCGCACCGCACCGACACGCTGGACGACATCCTGCAGTCGCCGCGCCGCGCCGAGTTGATCGACTGGGTGCGCCGTCGCCCGCTGGCCTTGATGGAACAGGGCTGGCTGCTGGTCCATGCCGGGGTGCTGCCGCAATGGACTGCGCAGCAGACCCTTGCGCTTGCCGCCGAAGTCGAGCGCCGCCTGCGCGCGCCCGACTATGTGGATTTCCTGCGGGTGATGTTCGGCAACCAACCCGACGAATGGAGCGACAGCCTCACCGGCTTCGACCGTCTGCGCATCGTGGTCAACACCCTCACCCGCGCACGTTTCCTGCAGGCCAGCGGGCCGCACTACGGACGGCTGGACTTTCACAACAAGCAGGCGCAGGCCAATGGCGCCTCCGCCGAACTCCAGCCCTGGTTTGCGCTGCCGCAGCGCCGCACCGCGCAGACCCCGATCGCCTTCGGCCATTGGTCCACGCTGGGACTGCGCTGGGAGCACAACGCGCTGAGCCTGGACAGCGGCTGCCTGTGGGGCGGCGCGCTCACCGCGGTGAAGCTGCCGCCGGCCAGCCAGCCCTGGCTCGACATCACACAATTGCCCTGCGCACGCAGCCTGGAACCGATGCCGGACTGAAGCGCGCACGATTCTCTCGGTGTTGTGACGCAGGCGTGCAGCGCACTACGATCGTTGCACAACAACATCCGGAGACGACCATGCAACACGCCCATCCCGCCTTTTTGCACGCACGCGATGTTCTGCTGCGCCATCGCACCGACTATGCCCGCGCATACGCCGAGTTCCGCTGGCCGGTGCTCGACCAATTCAACTGGGCGCTGGACTATTTCGACCGCGTCGCCGAGGGCAACGCCGCGCTGGCGCTGTGGATCGTCGAGGAAGACGGCAGCCAGGCGCGCTACAGCTATGCCGACATGGCGCAGCGCTCGGCGCGCATGGCCAACTTCCTGCGCGCGCACGGTGTGGCGCGCGGCGACCGCGTGCTGCTGATGCTGCCCAATTGCGTGGCGCTGTGGGACGTGATGCTCGCGTGCATCAAGCTCGGCGCGGTGATGATCCCGGCCACCACCCTGCTCACCCCCACCGATCTGCAAGACCGCATCACCCGCGGCGGGGTGCGGCATGTGGTCTGCCTGCCCGCCGACACCACCAAGTTCGACGCGCTGCCGCCGCCAGTCTGGTCGCAGGTCACAGGGCGATTCACCGCAGGCAGCGCACCTTCCGGGTGGACCGCGCTCTCCGGCGCCGACGCCGCCAGCGCCACGTTCACTCCGGACGCCCCGACGCTTGCCACCGACCCGCTCTTGCTCTACTTCACTTCCGGCACCACCTCCAAGCCGAAACTGGTGCTGCACACCCATCAAAGCTACCCGGTGGGCACGCTCACAACCCTCTACTGGATCGGACTGCAGCCGGGCGATGTGCACTGGAACATCAGCTCCCCGGGCTGGGCCAAGCACGCGTGGAGCAGTTTTTTTGCGCCGTGGAATGCGGGGGCAGCGATCTTCGCGTTCAACCAGAGCCGCTTCAACGCCGCAGCCACACTGCAGACGCTCTCGCGCTGCGGCATCACCACGCTGTGCGCGCCGCCCACGGTGTGGCGCATGCTGATCCAGGAAGATCTCAAGGCCTATCCCGTGCAGTTGCGCGAGCTGGTCGGCGCCGGCGAGCCGCTCAACCCCGAGGTCATCGAGCGGGTGCGCGCCGCCTGGGGCATCACCATCCGCGACGGCTACGGCCAGACCGAGACCTGCGCCCTGATCGGCAACAGCCCCGGGCAGCCGGTCAAACCGGGCGCGATGGGCCGGCCCATGCCAGGCTACCGCATCCGCCTGGTCGATCTCGACGGCAACCCGGCGGAAGAAGGCGAAGTCTGCGTCGAAACCGACCCGCGCCCCACGGGCTTGCTGGTCGAATATGCGGGAGATGCCGAAAAAACCGCGCAGGTGCTGCACGACGGCCTCTACCACACCGGCGACGTGGCGCAGCGCGATGCCGACGGTTACTTCACCTTCGTCGGTCGCACCGACGATGTGTTCAAGTCCTCCGACTACCGCATCAGCCCGTTCGAGCTGGAAAGCCTGCTGATCGAGCACCCGGCCGTTGCCGAGGCCGCCGTGGTGCCTTGCCCCGACGCGCTGCGCCTGACCATCCCCAAGGCGTTCATTTCCTGCCGCGCCGGTCACGAACCCAGCGCCGAACTGGCGCGCGACATCCTGCGCTTCGTGCGCGAACGCGCCGCGCCGTACAAGCGCATCCGCCGCATCGAGTTTTTCGAGTTGCCCAAGACCATCTCGGGCAAGATCCGCCGCGTGGAACTGCGCAAGCTCGAAGCGACGCGAGAGCCGGGAACACGCGGCGCGATGGAATTCCACGAAGAAGATTTCGCTGCGTGATGCGGCCTAAGGCAACACTGAATAAGTCCTTGTGATGATGCGCGCCGGTGTGCGGGATGGGATGCAAGGCGCACACCG
>JAGDVQ010000103.1 GCA_023255715.1 Thiomonas sp. | reverse complement strand
TGTCGCAGCCGCCACTGCCATTGCGCCAGCCGGCTCAACGGTGCGGCGAGCAGGGCGGCGCGCTGGGGCCAGCGCAAGGCCAGACGGTCGCAGCGCTGCTGTTCGCGCTGAAGATGACGCCGCGCTGCGGTGTGCAGACGGTGCGCCAGATGATCGAGTGCGCCAGACAGCGCCGCTTGCGAGGGCACGCCCAGTTCGGCGGCGGCCGTGGGGGTGGGAGCGCGCAGGTCGGCGGCAAAATCGGCCAGGGTGAAATCGGTCTCGTGGCCAACCCCGCTGACAACAGGCAGGATGCTCGCGGCAATTGCGCGAACCAGGCCTTCGTCGTTGAACGCCCACAGATCGTCCAGACTGCCGCCACCGCGCACCAGCAGAAGCAGATCGACCTCGCGTCGCGCCTGTGCGCGCTGCAGCGCGGCCACCAATTCGCCCGGCGCCTGAGCACCCTGCACGCTCGCGGCGTAAACCACCACGCGGACATGCGGACTCCGTCGGCGCAGTGCAGTCAGCACATCGTGCAGCGCCGCGGCCTGCAGGGACGTGATGATGCCGATCGCGCGCGGCATGGACGGCATGGCGCGCTTGCGCTCAACCGCGAACAGCCCTTCGGCTTGCAATTTTTCCTTGAGGCGCAAAAACGCTTCAAGCAGTGCACCTTCGCCATCGGCCTGCACACTCTCGACGATGAGCTGCAAGTCGCCCCGCGGCTCGTAGATCGCCACGGTGGCGCGAAGCCGCACACTGATCCCGTCGCGCAGTGCAAACGCGCTGGCGCCCGCACGCTGGCGAAACAACACGCAACGCAATTGCGCCACGCCATCCTTGAGGTTGAAGTACTGATGACCGCTGGAAGCGCGCACCAGACCCGAAACTTCACCCCTGATGGTGAGGCTGTTGAACCTTGCATTGAGTGCGTCGGAAAACGCCTGCACCAATGCGCTGACACTCCAGACCATGGAGCCGGAAGAGAGGGATTTCAAATGCGCGTCCTGTTCGTTGTTGCAGCTGTTCGATGCGTTTTCGTCTTGCCCGTTTGACAGACGAGTTCAGGAAGGAGATCAGGGCAGGCCATTGCACGTTGACGCCGGAGCGGGGCCAGCAGACAATGATGGGTTTTTTGTAAAATCCGCTTTCAGCAAGCACCGGCGGCGCCGTACGGGCAACAATACTGACACCCATACGGGCTCCATGCGGGCAGCGTACAGGCCAGCCGATGAACACACCCCGAGCAAGTCAGCGATCTGAAACAAGTGTTGTGCGATAGAGAACCAGAACCGCGTGCGCAGGTCGCGCTCTAAACAGGCACGCAACGAGTCAGTTGCATGAGAAACTGGTGTGTCTGCCGACCAAAACTCCGCACCATCCCCTTGGAAGCGCACCCTCAGCAGCATTTATAACATGCACTTGAATGTCATTCGTTCGTCGGTTGGGACAATGCGCGTTTGGCTTGTTCAGTCCCCGGAGCGCAGGATGTTCAGCAACCGCGACATCGGGCACCGCGCAATGCGCATCAAGACATATCGATGGTGCACTGGAGATTTTCTTGCGCGCGCCGGGTTGATTGCACTTTGAATTTTGTCGTTTCACCCTACATACTGCACCTGATTTTCCTTTCTTTTTTTCCTGCCGATCGATCACAGCAGGTTGAGGTCCACCATGACGAAAGCGCAATCCAAAACTCAGGCTCCCAACAAGGAGTCTGCATCCCGCAAGGCGGCGGTCGACACCGAGGCGAGCGCTGTTGCGGAAAAGCCGCACGGCAAGAGCCGCACCGTGGCGGGGAAGTCCACGGTGGTTGAGACCAAGCCTGCCAAGCGCTCGGCAGCAAATGCTGTGGCTGCGGACGCGTCAGCCGTCGCCGTGAGCGCAGCGCCCAAGCGTGGCCGCCCGGCCAAGGTGGCCGCGCCTGCGGTTGTCGAGGAGCCCGCTGCGCGTCGTGGCCGCAAGGCCAAGATCGTGGAGGCGGAGGAGGACCTGCACGATGACGTGGCTGAGGATGCCGACGTTGCCGAGGTTGACGTGGAAGTCGCTGCGGTCGAGGTGGTCGAGGAAGTGGCTGCAGTTCCCGCGCCCAAGACCCGCAAGGCCTCTCGCGCCCGGGAAAAGCAGTTGCTCAAGGAGTTCGGCTATGACGACTCCAACATCACCGACGAGGAACTGGGGCGTCGGCGCGCGCGCTTGAAGAGTCTCATCAAGATGGGCAAGACCCGTGGGTTCCTGACCTACGGTGAGATCAACGATCACATTCCCGACAACCTGGCCGACCCCGAGTTGATGGAAACCATTGTGTCCATGCTCAACGACGTGGGCATTGCGGTGTATGAAACCACGCCGGACGCGCAAACCCTGCTGCTCAACCAGCACGGCCCCACCGCGTCGAGCGAAGAGGAGGCGGAAGAAGAAGCCGAGGCGGCGCTGTCCAACGTCGATTCCGAGTTTGGACGCACCACCGACCCCGTGCGCATGTACATGCGTGAAATGGGCACGGTCGAGCTGCTGACCCGCGAGGGCGAAATCGTGATCGCCAAGCGCATCGAGGACGGTCTGCGCCAGATGATGCTGGCCATCTCGGCCTCGCCGACCACTGTGGCAGAAATCCTGGCCATGGCCGCACGGATTCACAACGGCGAACTACCGGTCGATGAAGTGGTGGATGGCATGGTCTCCGACGACGAGTCCGACGACTACGTTGCCGAGGAAGATGTCGACTACTCGCTGGATGAAAGCGGCGAGGAAGACGAGGACGGCGGCGCCGGTGCCACGTCGATGAAGCTCGAAGAGCTCAAGGGCAAGGCACTCGAGGCCTTTGCCGAGGTGCATGATGCGTTCATGAAAATGCGCCGTGCCTATGACAAGGACGGCTATCGCTCGGCCAGCTATCTCAAGGCGCAGGAGGCCATCTCCAACGCCCTGATGGAAGTGCGCTTCACCGCCCGCACCGTCGAAAAGCTGTGCAACCTGCTGCGTGCCCAGGTGGACGAGGTGCGCCGTTACGAGCGCGAAATTCGCCGTTACGCGGTCGATCGCTGCGGCATGCCACAGGAAGAGTTCATCAAGTCCTTCCCGGGCCATCAGCTCGACCTGAAGTGGGTGGACAGGCATGTCGCGGCGAACAAGCCTTACTCCGTCATCCTCAGCCGCAATGTGCCGGCCATCAAGGAACTGCAGCAAAAGCTCATCGACATCCAGACCCGTGTCGTGGTGCCGCTGGACGACCTGAAGGAAATCAACACCCAGATGAGTCTGGGCGAGCAGGCTGCCCGGGAAGCCAAGCGCGAGATGATCGAGGCCAACCTGCGGCTGGTGATCTCCATCGCCAAGAAGTACACCAATCGCGGCCTGCAGTTCCTCGACCTGATCCAGGAGGGCAATGTGGGCCTGATGAAGGCGGTGGACAAGTTCGAATACCGTCGTGGCTACAAGTTCTCCACCTACGCCACCTGGTGGATCCGTCAGGCGATCACGCGTTCGATTGCCGATCAGGCGCGCACCATCCGCATTCCGGTGCACATGATCGAGACCATCAACAAGGTCAACCGCATCTCGCGTCAGCACCTGCAGGAGACAGGGACCGAGCCGGACGCCGCCGTGCTGGCCGAGAAGATGGAAATGCCCGAGGACAAGGTGCGCAAGATCCTCAAGATCGCGCGCGAGCCGATTTCCATGGAAACGCCCATCGGCGACGACGACGATTCGCACCTGGGCGATTTCATCGAAGACTCCGGCACGCTCGCTCCCACCGAGGCGGCCATGCAGGCGGGCCTGCGCGACGTGGTCAAGGAAATCCTCGACTCGCTCACCCCGCGTGAGGCCAAAGTGCTGCGCATGCGCTTTGGCATCGAGATGGCCAACGACCACACGCTGGAAGAAGTGGGCAAGCAGTTCGACGTGACGCGTGAGCGCATCCGCCAGATCGAGGCCAAGGCGCTGCGCAAGCTCAAGCATCCCACGCGCTCCGACAAGCTGCGCAGCTTCCTCGACACGCTCTGATTGTGGTGTCCCGCTGGCCGGACAGCCAGCGGACGCACACGCTAGACTTCAGGAATGACTCAAGCGCGAAAAACTGCTGTCCGCACCATCGTCTTTGCCGACGTCGCTGGCAGCACCGCGCTTTTCCAATCCCTCGGCAACACCGAGGCCACAGCGCTGGTCACCCAGGTGGTGTCGAGCATGGCCCGCAGTTTCAGAACGGCGGGCGGCGAGGTGGTCAAGACCCTGGGCGACGGCATCCTCGCCACCTTCGAGCACAACACCCCGGCACTCAATGCCTGCATCGACATCCAGCGCACCTGTTCCGCGGCGGGCGCCGTCGATGCCACTGGGGCCCGACAAAAGCTTCCACTCAAAATCGGCATCGCTCGGGGCTTCGTCGTGCTGGCGCCGGGCGATTGCTTCGGTGACCCGGTCAATGCCGCATCGCGCCTGTCCGACTCCGCTGGAGCCGGGCAGATCCTGATCGGCGACGCCGTGATGGAGGCGCTTCCGCTCGAATTGCTGGGGCGCCTGCGCAGCCTGGGGGCGATTTTCTTGCGCGGCTATGACGTTCCAGTTCCGGTGCATCAAGTGGACTGGGAGGCGCAGGTCGACATGGGACAGACCATGCCACAGGTCCCCTCGCGCATCGACTACAGCAGCCAGTTGCTCAACCTGTCGTGGCTCGATTTTGCCGTGGACTATGCAGCCGACCAGATGCCCATCGTCATCGGGCGCACGACAGGCGCCGATTTTCTGGTGAACGACCTGCGGGTATCGCGCCAGCACGCCCGCATCGACTGGCGCGGCAGTTATTTCATGCTGACCGACCTCAGCAGCAACGGCACCTGGGTGCGCTACACCGGCAACGACACCACTCTGGCCTTGCGTCGCAACGAATGCGTGCTGCACGGTCAGGGCGAAATCACCCTCGGCGCCAAACCCACCGACCCGACCGCGCCGACCGTCATGTTCCAGATTCATCCGCACTGATCCACTGCCCATGCCCCTTTCCGACCCGACCGGTTACCTCCACGGCGCGCCCAAAAAAACCGCCATCCTGCTTGTCAATCTCGGCACCCCGGACGCTCCCACCGCGTCGGCACTGCGTCGCTATCTGGGCGAGTTTTTGAGCGATCCCCGTGTGGTGGAAATTCCCAAGCCCATCTGGTGGCTGATTCTCAACGGCATCATTCTTCCGATCCGGTCCTCCAAGTCCGCCGCGAAATACGCGACCGTCTGGACCGAGCGTGGGTCTCCTCTGCAGACGGGCACCGCAGACCTGACGCAGGCCGTCGCCGCAGAACTGGCCGCACGCGGACATCACCTTCAGGTGCGCTATGCCATGCGCTACGGAAATCCCTCCGTCAGCAGCGTGCTGGACGATCTAGCCCAGCAGAACGTCACCCGCATCCTGCTCGTGCCGCTCTACCCGCAATACTGCGCCGCCACAACGGCCTCCACGCTCGATGCGGTGACCGCCTGGACGCGTCGCAGCCGTCGCGTGCCAGAGCTGCGCGTGCTCAATCACTTTCATGATGTTCCGGCCTACATCGATGCCCTGGCGCACAAGATCGACGCCGACTGGCAGCAAAACGGCAGGCCGGACAAGCTGGTGATGAGTTTTCACGGCATGCCCGCACGCACCCTCAAGCTCGGTGATCCGTATCACTGCGAATGCCACCAGACAGGCCGCCTGCTCGCCGAGCGACTGGGTCTGCCTGCCTCGGACTATCGGGTGACGTTTCAGTCGCGCTTCGGCAAGCAGGAATGGTTGCAGCCCTACACTGAACCCACTTTGCGCAAGCTGGCGCAAGACGGCGTCGGCCGGGTGGATGTGGTGTGTCCCGGGTTCAGCGTGGATTGCCTGGAAACCCTGGAGGAAATCGCCATGGAGGGCAAGCAGGCCTTTCTGTCCAGCGGCGGCAAGACCTTCCGCTACATCGACTGCCTGAACGCCGATCCGCATTGGGCGCAGGCGTTCAGCGGTCTGCTTGAAACGCATCTGCAGGGCTGGAACACCCAGACCCAACCCGATCCGGCGGCACTCGCCCAGACCCGCAGGCTGGCGCAAGCCATGGGGGCAACCAACCTCGCCTGATTCACCTGGGCGCAGACGGCGGGGTGGAACGGGCATCGCGCCAGAATTGCACCGCCAGACCCACCCCGAGGCCAATCACGCCGACAACGAGCAGATATAGCACCAGGACTGCCAGAGACATCGCCTTCTCCTTTCTTGCAAAAGCCGCAAGGCGGCGGCCGTTGCAGCTGAAGAATGGAGTGCGCCCGGGGCGCAACAGTTCCCGGATGTTGCGGTGCCTCAGTCGGCAGACGACGTGCGGTCGGCGAAGTCCAACGCGGCGGAGTTGATGCAGTACCGCAGGCCGGTGGGATTGGGGCCGTCGGGGAAGACGTGGCCGAGGTGGGCGCCGCACTGCGCGCACTGCACTTCGGTACGCACCATGCCGTGGGTGGTGTCGCGCACCTCACGGATGAGCGCCTGCGCCGTGGGTTGCCAGAAGCTGGGCCAGCCGCTGCCCGACTCGAACTTGGTCCGCGAGTCGAACAGGGGCGCGCCGCAGCACACGCAGCGATAGATGCCGTCGCCATGATGATCCCAGTAAAGGCCGGTGAACGGCGGCTCGGTGGCACTGCAGCGGGTGACGCGGTACTGCTCTGCGCTGAGTTTGCTGCGCCAGACGGCGTCGTTCGGGTCTTCGGTGGTCGGCTTGGACATGGTGCTTCCTTTCAGGAGGAACAGGACAGGCGGGCCGGTGGGGTCTCGTCCGTCGGCGGTGCGGTGTAGTGTGCGGGCAGGGCCTGGGCATCGAAAGGGTGGCGCAATGCCTCCAGCAAGCGTCTGACCTCGGAAAAATCGCCGCCCTCGGCCTGGACGATGGCGGCCTGCGCAAGATGATGGCGCAACACCATGGCGGGGTTCACCGCATGCATGGCCCGCGCACGGGCGGCAGCGTCGCGCGACTCGGCCTGCAGGCGGGCGCGGTAGCGGGCCACCCACTGAGAGAACCCCAAGGGGTTGCGTGCGAACTGCGCCGCCAGCGGGCCGGGAATCTGCGCCTGCGGATCGGCAGGCAGATCAGCAAGCAGTCGGAAGGTCAGCGTCCAGTCGCTGCGGTTGGCGGCCATGACATCGAGCAGATCCTGAAACAGATCGCCATCGTCAGGCAGCAGCCGTTCCAGCCCCAGCTTGGCGGCGAGCCGCTGCTGCATGGCCTGCACATAGCGCGGGCGGAAGGCATCGACCGCCTCGAGCGCATGCTCGGGCTTGTCGATCAGCGGCAGCAGCGATTGACCCAGCGCCAGCAGGTTCCAGTGCGCGATTGCGGGCTGGCGGCCATAGGCGTAGCGCCCGCCGCGGTCGGTGGTGTTGGGGGTGTGCAGCGGGTCGTACCCATCGAGGAAGGCGAAGGGGCCGTAATCGATGGTCCAGCCCAGGATGGACATATTGTCGGTATTCATCACGCCGTGGATGAAACCCACCGCCTGCCATTGCGCGATGAGATGCGCAGTGCGCGCCACCACCCATTCCAGCAGGGCAAGAGCGGGCTGCGGGGCGGCCGCGCACTGTGGGCAGTACCGCGTAATCACCCAGTCGACCAACTGGCGCAACTGCGCGGTCTGGCCGCTGTAGCTGAAGTGCTCGAAATGGCCGAAGCGCACAAAGCTCGGCGACAGCCGCGTCACCATGGCAGCGGTTTCCATGCGCTCGCGCCGCACAGGTCGGCTCGACCCAACCAGACACAGTGCCCGCGTGGTGGGCACGCCCAGTGCGGCCATCGCTTCGGAGCAAAGGAACTCGCGGATGGATGAACGCAGCACCGCCCAGCCGTCGCCCATGCGTGAAAACGGGGTGAGGCCGCTGCCCTTGAACTGGATTTCCCAGCTCGCGTAGCCGCCACTGTGCGCGCCGCCGCTGCGGTCGGGCCAGTCGCCCAGCAGCAAGGCCCGACCGTCGCCCAGCTGTCCAGCCCAGTTGCCGAACTGGTGCCCGGCGTACACCGTGGCTCGGCTGTGGCCACTGATGGCCCCAACGTGGCCGCCAAAGGCCAGCGCCCAATCGTGTTCTTCCGCTGCAGTGCGCGGCGGCGTCAGGCCGACCAGCGCCGCGGCCTCGGCGCTGCTGGCGACCAGCACAGGGTCGGGGAGGGCGTTGACCGCCACCGGCACACTGAAGGCTGCGCCCAATTCGGCATAGGACTGCTCGAGCGCGGGCCAACCCGCTGCGACGCGTGGGAGCGCATTGGAAACATCGGGGGAAAACGAGAGCATCCGGGCATTTTCGATTAAAGACGGTTCCCCGGAGGACGCCGGGGTATCCTGTCTGCCTGATCTGTCGCTCAACATGCCATCATGCGCTCCACAGATGTTTTGTCATATCCCGATGCACAGCGTGCCGTCATTGCCCTGCCATTTGGACGCATGCGGCTGACCTGCACTGCGGACGCGGTTCTGCTGCTCGACTATCTGGCGCCTGATGCGCCGCTTATCCCACCACAGTCTGTGCTCTGCCGCGAGGTTGCCAAGCAGTTACATGCCTATTGCGCCGATCCGTCGCATGTTTTCAGTCTGCCCCTGGCGGATAGCGGCACCGCGTTTCAGCGCCGTGTCTGGGCTTTGCTGCAACAGATCCCTTGTGGCCAGACCCGCACCTATGGTGACGCCGCAGTCGAACTGCGCAGCGCCGCGCGGGCCGTGGGGCAGGCGTGTGCTGCGAATCCGTTTGCACCCGTCGTTCCCTGTCACCGCATCGTGGCGCGTCATGGCCTGGGCGGTTTTGCGCATTCAAGCGATGGGGACGGACACCTTCTGGGCATCAAGCGCTGGCTGTTGCGGCATGAAGGGACATGCCACCATGCCTGAAGATCAGGCATCAGCGCACTGGCCGCGAGCATCCAGTGCGAGTGCCGCAGTGATCGACCGATTCTGCGACGCCCTGTGGCTGGAGGACGGCCTGTCGCCCAACACGCTGGCGGCGTATCGCCGCGATCTCACCCTGTTTGCCCGCTGGCTTGCGCAGACGGCTCGGCCCGCGCTGGCGCAGGCTGAACTGCGCGATGTGCAGGGCTATATCGCCGCCCGCTTTGCACAGAGCAAGGCCACCTCCTCGAATCGGCGGCTGGTGGTGCTGCGGCGCTTCTTTCGCTGGGCGCTGCGCGAGCATCTTCGCCACGATGATCCCACCTTGCAGCTCGACATGGCGCGTCAACCCGCCAGGCGTCCCAACACCCTGAGCGAGGCGCAGGTCGAAGCCCTGCTCGCCGCACCCGATGTGGACACCCCGCTGGGCCTGCGCGACCGCGCCATGCTCGAACTGCTTTACGCCAGCGGACTGCGCGTCAGCGAGCTGGTCGCGCTGCCGGTGGTCCGCCTGTCGCTCGATCAGGGCGTGGTGCAGATTGCGGGCAAGGGCGGCAAGGAACGGCTGGTGCCCTTCGGCGACGCCGCGCAGGAATGGCTGCAGCGCTATCTGCACACCGCCCGGCATGCCTTGCTGCAGGGCCGCGACAGCCCCTTCGTGTTCGTCACCGCGCGCAGCGGGCACAGCGCACGCGAGTCCGTGGGCATGACGCGGCAGATGTTCTGGACCTTGATCAAGACTCACGCACGCAAGGCCGGCATCGACATCCCGCTCTCGCCCCATACCCTGCGCCATGCCTTTGCCACCCATCTGCTCAATCACGGCGCCGATCTGCGTGTGGTGCAATTGCTGCTCGGCCATGCCGACATTTCCACCACCCAGATCTACACACATATCGCGCGGGAGCGGCTGAAGACGCTGCACGCCCGTCATCACCCCCGCGCCTGAAACGCGCCTCTCGACATGGCAAACGACGATTTCTGGTCCGCCTTTGTATTGCTGCTGCTGATTCTCGACCCGTTCGGCAATACGCCGTTCTTCATCGCGGTGATGCGCAAGTTGCCACCCAAGCGCCGACTGCCCGTAGCACTGCGCGAAATCGGCATCGCCTACACCGTGTTGCTGGCCTTCATGTTCGGCGGACACGGCTTTCTGAAGCTGATGAACCTCAGTCAGCCGTCGATCGAGGTGGCTGGCGGGGTCATCCTGCTGCTTGTGGCGATCAAGATGATTTTTTCCACGACGTCCGAAATCTTCGGTGGCGAAGGCGGGCGCGAGCCGCTGATCTTCCCACTGGCGGTGCCTCTGCTGGCCGGGCCTTCGGCTCTGGCCACGGTGCTGCTGCTGGCCTCGCGCCAGCCTGGCGAAATCTGGACCTGGGTGGGCGCGCTCAGCTCGGCAGTGGCCGTGACCGGCGGGTTGTTGCTGATGAGCGAAACCCTGCTCAAGTGGCTGGGCGATTCGGTGATGAACGCCGCCGAGAAGCTCATGGGCCTGATTCTTACCGCGATCGCGGTCAACATGCTGCTGTCGGGCATCCGCAGCTACTTTGGACTGTGAGCAAGATGCTATGAAAACAGGTCAGTGGTCGATACGATGCGTTTCTGACTCTTTCCCGATCCTTGTTTCCACTCTAGAAATCCCATCATGGACCGCCTGACCATCACCTCCGAAGATCGCGAATCCCTGGCCCACTTTCTCGGACAACTCGTCGACACCACCATTCTCACCCGGCGAGAAATCCACGACTTTCTCGATTACTGCGATCTGATGGCGCCGAAAAAGGGCGAAGTCATTGCCGACATCGGTCAGGTCGGCGAAAGCCTGTTTTTCGTCCTCGAGGGGCAAGGCTGCCTGATGGCGCAACTGCCCGAGAGCGAAATGGAGCTCGGCAAGATCATGCCGGGCGAAATGCTGGGCGAAATGAGCTTTTTCGACCGCAAGCCGCGCGAAGTGCGCCTGCGCGCCGGCGAAGATACCCGCCTGCTGCGCATCAGCCGGTCCATGTACAACCGCCTGCGCCTGGAGCGCCCCCTGCTGGCCGTGCTGTTGCTGGAAGTGGCCATCATCAGCCTGGATCACCTCTATCGCCGCACCTCGTCCGACATGGCGCAACTCAATCGCTACATCCACCGCACCGGGCGCTGAACCCGCAAGCTCAGCGACTCGGCATCGGCTGCGGCGGCAGGTGTGCGGGTGGATCGACCGCGTGCTTGGCCAGGTCGTCCAGAAACAGGGAGTTCAGCACGGCCTTGCTGGTTGCTGCCAAAACAACCTTGGGCGCGGCGCCGCCATCGAGCGCCTGCTGCCAGCGGCCGGCGCAGACGCACCAGTGATCGCCGGGCTTCAGGCCGGGAAATCGCGTAGCGGGATTGGGTGTGGACAGGTCATTGCCCTGTGCCTTGGTGTACGCCAGAAATTTCGCGTTCATCACCGCGCACACGCCATGGATGCCGGCGTCCTGTGCGCTCACGGCGCAGGAGCCATCGCGCAAATATCCCGTCAGTGGCGCATGACTGCAGGCCCGCAAGGGCTGGTTCAGGACGTTGAGCAAAGCTGGGTCGGCAAGAGACCGATTGAGCGTCTGCGCCTGCGCAGTGCCTGCAAGCAACAGGGCTCCCAGCCATGCGCCCAAGGCGAGATGCATGCATCGGGAAAGAGAACTCGGGGGGACCATCTGTTTGCTCCTGGCGAATCTGCCTGTCGACATTGCAACCATGACGAGAGCATTTTCGCGCTGCGGCAACGACAGTACGGGTGACGCGGATTTGACGCGGGCGGGTTTGAAGGATCGGACGTCTCTTGCGTCAATCCATGAATCTTCGCCGATATGCCGCTGAAAAACAGGGTTCCAGGCGGAAAGGCTGAATTTCAAGCCGGATTGCTCAATGTGATTCCCGCTCCAGCCAGTCCATTTCTTCCGCGCTGAAACCCGCTTTGAGACGGGCGTCGCGGTTGAATGGCGGTTTGATGCGCGGTGCGCCGAAGGTGGCAGCCAGTTCGTCATAAGCGGTGATCGGCGGTCGCCCCGCACGCGCGCAGGCCCAGTGGTACCACCGGTTGCCGATGGCGACGTGGCCGATCTCGTCGGCCAGGATACGGTCGAGAATTTCCGCGCCGCGTTGGTCTCCTGCAGCGGCGAGCTTGGCCCGGATGCTCGGGTTCACATCCAGCCCGCGTGCCTCCAGTGTGCGCGGGACCAGCGCCATGCGGGCGAGCAGGTCAGCGCGGGTTTTCTCGGCCATGTCCCACAGCCCGTTGTGCGCGGGAAAGTCGCCGTATTCAGCGCCGATGCCTTGCAGATGCTCGCGCAGCAGGCTGAAGTGCTCGGCCTCTTCGGCGGCCACGCGAATCCAGTCGCGGTAAAAATCCTCGGGCAAGTGCGGGAAACGCCACACGGCATCGAGTGCCAGATTGATGGCGTTGAATTCGATATGCGCAATGGAGTGCAGCAGCGCGGCATGGCCTCTGGGGTCACGCGGATTGCGGCGTGGCATTTGCTGCGCGGGAATCAGCTCGGGTCTCTCCGGGCGGCCAGGCAGGGCGATGCCCGCTGCGGGTTGCACGTCTGCCGCCGGGTCGATGGACGTCTGCCCCGCGTCCAGGTCGGCGCGCAAGGTCAACGCAAGTCGGACCTTGCGCAACGGATCGGGCTCGATCAGCGCGGCCAGGGCCACGGCCCGGGCTGAGGGCGATGCGGCAGAAACGGTTGCACTCACTGCGTCTTCTTCAGCACGGTCATGGCCGATGCGATGAGGCCGGCCGCCTGGCTCATGTCGCCCGGTACGATGAGTGTGGTGCTGGTCTTGGCTAGATTGGCGTAAGTCTCCAGCCCTTGCTGCGCGACCTTGAGCTGCACCGCCTCCGTTCCGCCTGGCTTCTGAATCGCCGCGGCAACAACTTCCAGCGCGTGCGCCGTGGCGCTGGCGACCGCCTCGATCGCCGCCGCCTCACCTTGGGCATGGTTGATGGCCGCCTGCTTCTGCCCCTCCGAGCGGGCAATGAAGGCCTGACGCTCGCCTTCCGCCACGTTGATCGCCTGCTGGCGTGCGCCTTCCGAGGTGGCGATCACGGCGCGCTTCTCCCGCTCGGCGGTGATCTGGCGCTGCATGGCGTGGAGGATTTCGTTGGGCGGGGTCAGGTCCTTGATTTCGTAACGCAGCACCTTCACACCCCAGGTGGCGGCAGCCTCGTCGAGGGAGTTCACCACGCTGTGGTTGATGAATTCGCGCTCCTCGAAGGTTTTGTCGAGTTCGAGCTTGCCGACCACCGAACGCAGGGTGGTCTGCGCCAGCTGGGTGATGGCGACGATGTAGTTCGACGAGCCATAGCTGGCCCGCATGGCGTCGGTCACCTGGAAGTACAGCACGCCATCCACGGTGAGCTGGGTGTTGTCCTTGGTGATGCAGATCTGGCTGGGCACGTCGAGCGGGATTTCTTTGAGCGAGTGCTTGTAGGCCACGCTGTCGATGAAGGGAATGATGATGTTCAGACCCGGTTGCAGGGTAGCGTGATAGCGCCCGAGGCGCTCCAGAATCCAGGCGTTTTGCTGCGGCACGATCTTGATGCCCCGGCTGACGAACAGTACCGCGATGACGGCCAGAATGATGGCGATTTCCATGAGAGTTTCCCTCGGGTTGAATCAGGATGGGGGCTGCTGCGTGCTTCAGCCCGGATGGTGTTGCGCCTTGCTGTCGGCCGGTGCGGGGTTGAGCGCGGCGGGCAGAGGTTCAATCAGCAGCACATTGCCATCCTGCCCGGCAATGCGGTGCGGGCCGGTGTGCAGCGGGCCGCGCCGCACCGGGCGGGCGCTCCAGTCAGACCCGCGGTAATGCACCCGCGCCACGCCGTCTGCAGACCAGCCGGACACGTCCACGGTGGCGCCGAGATCGAGGTTGTCGTGCCGTACATCGTCCGCAGTGCGTTTGCCCAGAAGGCGACGGCTGAGGTAGAGCGCAATCACCGCACCGCCGCCCACCACGGTGAATGCCACCCAGTGCAGCGGGGGCTGCAGACCGGCATGCGCGGCCAGCGCACCAGCCACCGCGCCGATGGCGAGCATGAGGAGGTAGAACGTGCCGCTCGCCAATTCCATGGCGACAAAAAATCCGGCCAGTATCCACCAGGCAGTCGGGTTGTCCATCAGTGCGCCTTCCGGGTTGCAACGTCGTTCTTCATTGGGTCATCGGGATTTCCTACACTCTCGCACTTTATCCCTTCCGTGCCGGAGCCGTCATGCATTTTCGCTTTCCCATTGTCATCATCGACGAGGACTTCCGCTCGGAAAACTCCTCCGGCCTCGGCATCCGCGCGCTGGCGCAGGCCATCGAGAAGGAGGGCATGGAGGTGCTCGGCGTGACCAGCTACGGCGACCTGTCCAGCTTCGCGCAGCAGCAAAGCCGGGTGAGTGCGTTCATTCTGTCGATCGACGATGAAGAATTCGCGACTGCCGAGGAGGGTGTCGAGCCTGCGGCGCTGCACTCGCTGCGCGCCTTCATTGAGGAAATCCGTTTCCGCAACGCCGAAATCCCCATCTACCTCTACGGCGAGACGCGCACCTCGGGGCATATTCCGAACGACATCTTGCGCGAACTGCACGGTTTCATCCACATGTTCGAGGACACGCCGGAGTTCGTTGCGCGGCACATCATCCGCGAGGCGCGTGCGTACATGGATTCGCTGCCGCCGCCGTTCTTCCGGGCGCTGGTGGGTTATGCCGCCGACGGCTCCTACTCCTGGCACTGCCCCGGGCATTCCGGCGGCGTGGCCTTCCTGAAGAGCCCGGTGGGGCAGATGTTTCACCAGTTCTTCGGTGAAAACCTGCTGCGCGCTGACGTCTGCAACTCGGTGGACGAACTCGGCCAGTTGCTCGACCACACCGGCCCTGTGGCGGCAAGCGAGCGCAATGCGGCGCGCATCTTTCACGCCGACCATCTGTTTTTCGTGACCAACGGCACCTCCACCTCGAACAAGATGGTGTGGCATTCCACGGTCGCGCCGGGCGACGTGGTGGTCGTCGACCGCAACTGCCACAAGTCCATCCTGCACGCCATCATCATGACCGGGGCGCTGCCGGTGTTCCTCACCCCCACGCGCAACCACTACGGCATCATCGGCCCGATCCCGCGCGAGGCGTTCAAGCCGGAGAACATCGCCCGCAAGATTGCCGAGAACCCGCTCACCCGCCACCTGGCGGGCAAGGTCAAGCCGCGCGTGCTCACCATCACCCAGTCCACTTACGACGGCGTGCTCTACAACGTGGACACCATCAAGCAGATGCTCGACGGCCATATCGACACCCTGCATTTCGACGAAGCCTGGCTGCCGCACGCGTGCTTTCACGATTTCTATCGCGACATGCACGCCATCGGCCCGGACCGCGAGCGCACCAAGGAAGCGATGGTGTTTTCCACCCAGTCCACCCACAAGTTGCTTGCGGGTCTGAGCCAAGCCTCGCAGATTCTGGTGCAGAACGCGCAGAACCAGCAACTCGATTTTCACCGCTTCAACGAGGCCTATCTGATGCACAGCTCCACCTCGCCGCAGTACGCCATCATCGCCTCGTGCGATGTGGCCGCGGCCATGATGGAGCCGCCGGGCGGCACCGCGCTGGTGGAGGAAAGCATTCTGGAGGCCATGAACTTCCGCCGTGCCATGCGCAAGGTCGATGCCGACTATGGCCAGGACTGGTGGTTCAAGGTCTGGGGGCCGGACGCGCTGGCGGAAGAGGGCACAGGCGAACGCGACGACTGGCTGCTGCACGCCGAGGATGGCTGGCACGGCTTCGGCGCCGTGGCCGATGGCTTCAACATGCTCGATCCGATCAAGTCCACCATCGTCACGCCGGGACTGAACATCAACGGCGATTTCGATGCCACCGGCATTCCAGCGGCCATCGTCACCCGCTTTCTGGCCGAGCACGGCGTGATCGTCGAGAAAACCGGGCTCTACAGCTTTTTCATCATGTTCACCATCGGCATCACCAAGGGGCGATGGAACACCCTGGTCACGGCGCTGCAGCAGTTCAAGGATGACTACGACCGCAACCAGCCGCTGTGGCGCATCCTGCCCGAATTCGTGGCGCAGAATCCTCGCTACGAGCGCATCGGACTGCGCGATCTGTGCCAGCAGATTCACGAGGCCTACCGCGAGAAGGACGTGGCGCGGCTTACCACCGAGATGTACCTGTCCGATCTGCAACCGGCCATGACGCCGACCGAGGCCTACGCCCGGATGGCGCACCGCGAGATCGAGCGCGTGGAGATCGACCAGCTCGAAGGCCGCATCACGGCGGCGCTGGTCACGCCGTATCCGCCGGGCATTCCGCTGCTCATTCCAGGGGAGCGTTTCAACGCGCCCATCATGCGTTACCTGCAGTTTGCCCGCGACTTCAATCTGCGGTTTCCTGGATTTGCCACCGACGTGCACGGGCTGGTGACGGAGACCGACGCGGGCGGAACCCGGCGTTACTTCGTCGATTGCGTCAGGGCCTGAGCCCCCCGCACTGATCGACTCATATTTCGGCGCTCGCCCGTTTCTTGCGCGGGTCGAGCAGCTTGCTGCCGCGCGGCGCGCATGTCGCAGCGGTGGATTTCCGCGCGTTCCTCCTGCCTGCGTCCAGCCACGGCGCAGCGTCAGCGTGCCCACTCTTCAAGCCGATTCCACACAGACAGATACACGCTTGACACATTTTGAAATAAAAACAAGAATGCGAACCGTTATCAACAACGGAGATCATTTTGAAACGCAGCCAATCTGTCTTTCTCGCATTGCTTCTGGGCCTGTTCGGCACCTCTGCGCCGTTGACCGCGCAGGCAGACGAGAACCTTCTGGGTTACACCATCGGCGCCGAAACCCTGCCGCAGGGCAGGTCCGAGGCGTATTTCTGGATCACCGACTACCAGGGCAAGCGCCGTGGCAGCTATTCGGCGCAGCAGTTTCGCCTCGAAGGCGAATACGGCATCACCAACTCCCTGAGCGGTTCGGTCTATCTCAACGGCTATCGCCACAGCTACGACTGCGGTGCGGCCGGCTGCGCCGGGCCGCTCGATGCGCCGGAAATCACCGGCAGCAAACATTCCACCCAGTTCAGCGGCGTGTCGTTCGAGCTGAAAAAAATGCTCGCCTCGCCCTATAAGGACGACCTGGGAGTCGCGCTCTACGGCGAGGTGAGCTACGACACGGTGGATGCGATCACCGGCGAGAAGGGGCGCGGCTGGGAACTCGAGACCAAGCTCATCCTGCAAAAACCGTATCTCGACGGCCAGCTGCAATGGCTGACCAATCTGGAACTCGAGGCCGAGACCTGGCGTCCTGACGCGGGCGGTGGCACCGAAGTGGCGATCGCGCCGCGGCTGCGCACCGGGGTCGCGTACCGCTTCGCGCCCAACTGGTTCATCGGGTTGGAAGGCTGGGTCGATATGGAGGTGCTGCGCCCAGCGGACGGTTCGTGGGAGTTCGACCATTGGGACGCGTTTGCTGGCCCGTCGATCCACTACGGCGGCAAGCGTTGGTGGGCGACGTTCACCTGGGCCGAGCAGCTGCGCGGCTCCAACGAGGCCGAGGGCAACCGCGCCGGGCTGCACCTGGCCGACCATGCCAGGCGCGAGCTGCGGCTCAAGGTCGGCTACAACTTTTGAAGGGGGCGGCGATGACCAACTGGCAGGCACACGCACTGCTGCCGCTGACGGTGCTGGTGGCGTCACCGGCTTACGCCACCGAGTACCTGACGGTCGCGCAGGCGCAAAAAGCGATCTTTCCCGACGCCGAGCGCTTCGTCGCCGCGCCGCTGCAGCTCACCGCGCAGCAAAAGGCGGCGATCGAGGACACATCCGGAGTCAAGCAGCGCTGGGACAGGCAGGAAGTCTGGCGCGCAGAAAAAGGCGGCAGGCTGCTCGGCTGGTTCATCGTCGATGACGTGGTCGGCAAGCACGAGTTCATCCACTACGCGGTCGGGCTGCTGCCCGAGGGCAAAGTGCGAGGGGTCGAGGTGTTGATCTTTCGCGAAACCTATGGAGACGAGATCCGCCGCGCCGACTGGCGCAAGACTTTGGTGGGCAAAACCCTGGCTGACCCGTTCAAGCTCGACAAGGACGTTCCCAACATCAGCGGCGCGACGCTGTCTTGCCGCAATGTGATGAACGGGGTCAAGCGGCTGCTCGTGCTGCAGCAGGTCGCGCTGCAGGAGGGCAAATGAGCGCGGGCGAAACCATCACCGTGCGCCGCATGCAGCCGCTGCTGGGCACTTGGGTGGAAATCCGCGCAACCGGTCGCGGCGCGCGGGTCGAGCGCGCGGTGCGTTGCGCGTTTTTGCGCATCGCGCGGGTGCAGCAGCGCATGAGCTTTCATGCCCCGGACAGCGTGCTCACCCGCATCAACCAGCACGCTTACCGCGAGCCGCAGGCCGTCGATCCGCTGACCTGGGACGTGCTGCGCAAGGCGTTGGCGCTGTCGCGCGCGAGCATGGGGACTTTCGACATCACCGTCGGCGCGGCGCTGGTGGCGCGCGGCGTGCTGCCCGATCACGGCTTTTCCCGTCTCGACGCGCCTTCGGGAAGCGACGCGGTGGCGCTGCTGCCCGGGCGCCGCGTGGCGCTGCGCCGCCCGGTGCTGCTCACGCTCGACGGCATCGCCAAGGGCTACGCGGTCGATCTGGCCATCGACGCCCTCGCGCGCGCCGGGGTGCAACAGGCGGTGGTCAACGCCGGAGGCGATCTGCGGGTGTTCGGCCCGCAGGCGCTGCCGCTGGGCATCCGCTGCGCCGACGGCACGATCCGCGACGCCGG
>JAGDVQ010000141.1 GCA_023255715.1 Thiomonas sp. | reverse complement strand
ACCAGGTGGCGCAGCTTGTAGAGCGCTTTGTCGTACGTTCTGGGTTCCTTGCGGCTCTTGCGCGGCGGAATCACGGCTTGCGCACCTTGCACCTGGGCCTTCGCCACGATGGCGTCGCTGTCGTAGCCTTTGTCGGCAAGCAAATGGTCCATTTTGAACCCGTCCATCAACGCTGTAGCCTCTGCACAATCTGCTCGGGTACCTTCTGTCATAACCGCTCGGAGCGGCAGACCATGCGCATCCACGGCCAGATGTATCTTGGTGTTGAGCCCCCTTTTGTGCGGCTCATCGCCTGATTGCCACCACGCGCTCCTGCGGCGTGCGGGTGAACCTTGCAATGGCTGGCATCAATCATGAGCCATTCGAAATCAGGCTCCACGATGAACTGCTCCAGCAGTGACTCCCAAATGCCCTGATCACGCCAGCGGCAAAACCGCCGATGGGTGTTTTTCCACCCGCCATACGAGGCCGGCAGGTCTCGCCACGGGGCGCCGGTGCGAAGAATCCAGAACACGGCGTTGATGAACCGGCGGTTGTCTTGCGCAACGCCGCCCCAAGCCCCCGCTCGTCCTGGTAGATGGGGCTCAAGCAAGGCCCAGTGTCTGTCGGATAAGTCGTGTCGATGAAGCGTCTCTGGCATCTCAATCGCGCGGTTGTTGCGGAGAACGCCATCATGCCACATCTCATGACGACACGATCTAAGGCGACGCCTCAGAGAATCAGTGGATTGGCCCGCAGCCGCATGGAAAACACCGACCGCATGGCGTTTCGGCCCACACGAAACGGCATAGAACTGATTCAAAAATCCGGCTGTTGCGCGACGGCATGAGCCGTCCGGCGCGGCATACACTGCGCGCCCGCAACTGTCTGCTCTTGGGTGTGCTCTTGCGGATGCACGATCAGCACCGGGATCGAACTGCGATGGGCCACGCCCTGAGCGACGCTACCGAGCAGAGAGCGCCGCACGCCGCTGCAGCCATGGCTACCGATCACAATCAGATCCGCCCCCCACTGCTGCGCGTGGTGTGTGATTGCGTCCTCGACACGTGGCAACTGGGCATTGGTCTCGATCAGAGCAGCACTGACATCCAGGTCCCATTGCGAGGCATGATGAACTGCGTTGTCGAGCAGGGCCTGGGCATCTTCCCTGTTGGTTTCAACGATGCGTGTGGGACGACCGAACATCCCATGAAAATCCATCACGGTGATGAAGCGCAGCGCGGCCCCGAGCGCGTTTGCCAAGGCAATCGCAGAGTCTGCGGCCGTTTGTGCTGTCGAACTGGTATCGAGCGGAACGAGAATTTTGCTGTACGTATTCATGGCATGACCTTTCGTTAAATGCGAGCACTACGCAGGAGCGCCCCGATTGACAGCCCTCTTGGGGATAGGAAACTCTGGATGGAGGCCACCTGTGGCAACCGATCAAGGAAATGCAGGAACGTCTGGTTCGATGTCTACGCGGTCTGCATGCGGAAGTTGCCGTTCAATCCGCTCGGTCACTTCCGCAATACGCTCCCGCGGCACATCGACGAGAAGAAGGACCTGCCCGGACTGGATCGCCTGTTCATAACGTTTCAGTCTTGGACTATCCACGCTGACGCCAATCATGCTGCTGATCCACCCCCCTGTTGCCGCAGTGACTGCCGCGATCCCGAGCAACAGGGGCCCGGCTGAGACAACTGCCAAACCTGGGATGGCGATCACGACCAATCCGGCCAAGGTGCCAAGGACACCCCCCATCGCCAACCCTTTTTCAAGAGCAGGAATCAGATCGGAGGTCTGCGCGATCCCCGCTGCGGGCAAATCCCCCAATGGCGTATCGTCGCGCGCCACCAGATGCAAGTGCGCTTCTGGAATATGCATCAGTCGTAATGCATCGACGACGGCATGAGCCGAAGGCACATCGGGAATCAGGACATAGAGGCGTCGCATCGAAACTCCTTTTTTGTAGGGGGGCG
Source organism: Thiomonas sp. (assembly GCA_023255715.1). Lineage (GTDB taxonomy): Bacteria > Pseudomonadota > Gammaproteobacteria > Burkholderiales > Burkholderiaceae_C > Thiomonas. The sequence continues at coordinate 1,079 of JAGDVQ010000141.1, read as the reverse complement.
AAGATGTCTTGGCTAGACAGCTCGGTGGAATGAGGCCAGGGAATTACCAGCGCAGGTAGACGTTGAAATTGCCTGTGTGGGCGTCGACCTTGCGCGTCTGGCCCTGATGGATTCCGATGATCGTGTAGGCCCCGGCTGGAGCTTTGAGGTAGCACAGCGGTCCGCTTGCCACAAAAGAGGCCACGATCTTCCCATCACGATCGATCTGGATGGGCACGTCTGCAAGATAGGCGCCCCGTGGCCCCTCGACCATCCAGAACCCGAGGTTGAAATCGTGTGCGTGCAGTTTCATCTCCTGGAGGTCGTCCACACCGATGCCGCCGCAGCGGAAGGTCACTGCCCGAGGTAAATCATGACCCTGAGCCTTGCAAGGCGTGACGGAAAAAACTGAAGCCGCCATGCCAACAATCAGTAACGAGGCCCACTTCTTGATTGCGATCCTTCTGATGAGCTTGGGCATTTCATGCTCCCAATGAAAGACGTGGTATTAAGTGGGGCGATGTCAACTTGAACGCGCCTGCACCTGCAAATCCCTCTTGGCGCGTGCTTTTGGCTGCACCTGCCTGCCTGGTTGTTCTGTTGGCAGTGCATATATGTTGTCTTGCCGGGCCTCGCTGCGCCAACCGCTCACCGCCTGAGGATGGCGATCAACCCGATCCTCGATGTCTTTCCAAGGAACCCATTGAACAAAAACGATGGCCATCACGCCTCTCCTTCACGCGGGCGAATGGACTGTATTCATCGTCGATCAGGCCCGCACATGACCGCCGACTCCGGACAGCAAGGGGATGCATCTGGCTGAGAACATCCCCCTGTTCAGTGCAAAAGCTGCCAGCGTGCCACGGCAGCCAGGGGTCGCTCGACCCAGCGCTGGATCTGTGCGGGCAGTAGCAAAGGCTTGAGCGCCATGCGCACGCCAAGTTCGATGGGATACTGGGTCGCCATGCGCGCAAAGACCTGCCTGACGGACTGCGCGGCAGCCTGCTGGTCTTCTCGGAAATACCACGCCGCGGCATGGCGAAGCGCAACGTCGGCGTCACTTTGGCGCAGTTCAACGACACGGCGCCAGATTGTTGCCA
>JAGDVQ010000052.1 GCA_023255715.1 Thiomonas sp. | reverse complement strand
GCCAAGGTGCTGCGCGCCACCCACCACCAAGGCACTTGCCACCGCCGCTGCGCCGGCGACGCCTCTAGGCTCCGGGCGGCAAGATCACCTCGGCAGGGGGCTACGCGGGCAAGCCAGTTGATCGTTGGGTGCAACTGTCCCAGCGGTTTGGGCGGTGAGATCCAGTGGAGGCGCAGAGCGGCCGCCCTGGAAATGGGCCATTTCAATGGCCTATTTCGAAAGAATGGGCCAAAAGAAAGGGCCATTTCGGCGCAATGGGCCAAATGAATGGCCTATTTCGCGAGAATAGGCCAAAAGAATGGGCCATTTCTTCCAGACCGACCGGGTCTGCAAGCATTTGGACGGGCCCATGGCGAGTGCGCGCTCGACGTCATCGGAATAGCCAGCGCCGCGAGCGCAGCCAGCATGCACCGGACCTGTTGTCTCAGGTCGTCCCCTTGTCCTGGCCCGATCGCACCAAGGGCGCGCACGTCAGAACACGAGGTCTTTGTCAGTGGCGCAGAACACTCGGCTATGGCACTGGCTGATCACGTTCACGTTGAAGCTACGCAGCAAGTTCAGGTCGTTGTGCGCGCGGTACAACTGAACCGGAAGATCGGAGCTCATAAACCGATCGATGGACTCCTGCGGCATCCAGGACGGCACGTTCATCGACCTCCGGTCCAGCACGATGTACCGGATGAACGCACGGTCACAGAGATTGAAGTCGAAGCCGTAGGCACGATCCGACGCGATGTTCGTGCTGAACCCGCGATCCGACAACAAGCACTTCGCCTCGTCGTACGTGCTGACCAACACGCTAATCGTGAACTCCTTCGAGGTAAAGACGGCCTGCACGACCTGATCGAACAAAGGCGGGAATCCGGGCGCCAACTCGATCAGCATGTTGAACAACATCCGCAGCCATTGCTCATACTGCGTGTTCGTGATCCCGAACTGTTTGCAGAGGTGTTTCTGATGCTTTCGGCGTCCATTCAGCACGTCGATGAAGAGCTTTTGTATCGCCGGATGCGTAGGGGTGAAGTTCGCGAACAGGCCGAAAGTGTCCAGAATTTTCGGTACCGAGTACGGATTCCTGGCGAAGTTCAGGAGCTTCGCCGCGTACAGGTTCATAACCTCATTGCTGACAGCAGAGTCACCTTTCGCGAGCTTGCTCAACAGCCCTTCGGTGTGTGCACGCATGTCGTCTTCGTACCGCCGGAACAGCGCCTCAAAGTTCTGTCGCAGCGGTTGCTTCTTGTCGACGTCGAAGCTGAACAGATCAAGCATCGAGAGGTTGTTCTCGATGCGCAGGCTCTCGGGCGGTGACAACTGAATCTCGCCTCGATCCAGTACTTTTAACTCGTAGATGCGCTGCCTGTCGGTCGGCAAGGAGCGATCAATCGAGTTCAGCCGCTGCTCGGCTTGCGACAGAAAGTGCTGCTTGCGAGTGGCGTTCGAGAGGATCATGCACGACTATAGTGATCTGTATGTGCATACTTGTTGGCGCCGATGCAATATTGAGTCAGTTCAAGGCAATGTGCTGACCGGAGCATGCGCCATCGGCGTCGGTCGGGCATCCGCACCGGACCTTGCAGAATTGACATCAAAGGCGCTTCAGCGCGACGTCGGCACAGCGGTTCACTTCGCGCTCGGCAGCCACACACTTGCTGGCGACGCGCCCCGCTGCGCCGGCCCTTATCCGGCCCTGCGTAGCGGCAGCACATTCGTCCTGACCTCGCTGCTGAGCAAGTCGAACAGCATGTGCAAGGCGCTGAGCTTCTCCTCGAAGTACTCGTGAGCGTCGTAGTGCCGATCTTGCACGCCACCCAGCCCATGGCTTTGCAGATGCCCTCGGACTTTGCTGCTGACGCCCATTGCGGACAGCGCAGTCTCGACACCACTGCGTAGCCGCTTGGGTTGAAAGTCTTTGATCCTCTCGCCTACCGCGTCCGCCTCCCAGTCATGCACAGTCTCTGGACGAATCGGCGTATCGCCGTCGACAGCGAACACGAAACCGGTGCCACCGAACAGCCCGAGATCGGCAGCCGCGGTGGGCAATAGAGGCACGACGTGCCTGCGGGGTTCGGGCCGCCTGCCCTTGCCATCGTCCAAGACGATGTGGTCCTCCCGCACATCGTCGCGGCGCAAGCGCAGCAACTGCGCGGAGCGCTGGCCGCCAAGCAACAGGTGCAATCGCATCAGCGCACCGCGATGCCCGGGCGTCTCTTGAGCGATGCGCCAGTAGGTCCGCATTTCGTCCACCGTGAGTGGCCGCTTGTCCGCACGCGCCGGGGTGGCACGAATTGCAGTCAGGGGATTGATGCCAATGCGATAGTGCTCGAATCGCCCAGGGATGGCGGGATCCGTGGCGGCAAACAAGGCGACTTGATAGGCAGCATGTGCGTAGCTCCGTACCTTGCCGGGTTCGCGCACCTTGCCGGCCTCGTGCAGCGCCCGCAAGCCCGGCACAAAATCTTGGGCCGTCGCCAGGCTCGCCACCTTGCTTCCCAGGTCGGGATTGGCCGTGATGAACCGTCGAAGTGTCGTCTTGGCGTCTTGGTGGTCAAGTTTTCCGCGCTGCGCCTGCAAGGCCGCGTAGTCATCGAACAGGGCCTGCACGGTCATGTCTTGGATCGCCACCCGCTCAGCGTCAGCATGCTTGCGCTGGGCCGTTTGCTCGCGCTTTCTCGCCGCCAATCCTCCCGCGATCGTCCTGTGCTCTACGGCCAGTTGCACGGCTTTCGCTTGTGCGCCCGCAAGGGAGTACCCACCCTTGGCACTGGCGTCCAGGGACCGCGGGGGATGCGTCGCATCGAACAGACCAATGCGCTCTCGCACCTCTTGCCCATCGCGCTTGGCTCTGTAATAGAGCGTGCAGGCACCCGCACGGTCCACGCGCGCTTGCAGGGTTCCACCTTGCGCGAGTTTTTCCACCGTGACGAATGCACCAGGCTTCGCACGCACGTTGTCCATCCAACTCATAGCCGCCTCCATTTCCACTTCGTTTCCACCTTTTCGGCAAGATGGCAACGCACACAGATGGACTATAGCGACAACTGGAATACGCGGAAATGACTATTTTTCTCTTGACATTTCAATAACTTATGAAAACATCATCGTCCGTTGATGTCCGTTCTTGTGCGCTGGGAAACGTGATCGATTTTGTACAAACGCGGACTCTTAATCCGTAGGTCGACAGTTCGAGCCTGTCACAACCCACCAGATGCATGAAAAAAGCCCAGATCAGTCTGGGCTTTTTTCATGGCGACATGGCAGCGAGACGACGCCAGCGGACCAGTTCAGCGTCGATCGGGCGCGGAATTCTTGCGCAGCAGCTTGATGGCTGCGTAAACGGCCCCGCCTGCCAGGCTGACTTTCAGCAGGCGCGAAAACAGCGAGCGCGCCATGCGATTTCGCAGCAAGACAGAACCTGCGGAGCCCAGCAGCGACCCGAGATAGGGATGGCTGCGGGTGAAACGCAAGACGCCCAGCAGGGCACCAGCCGGGGCCGTTGTGCCGAGCCTGGTGCTGGCGAACGCCAGACGCAGCATCTGGCCCGGACGGGCCTGCTGCTTGAACTGCTCGACCGCCTGAACGAACTCCACGCGCTCCACGGCCATGCGCGCCACGAGAATCTGCTTGCGAACTGCAGCGGGCAGAGCGTGGCTCGGATCGGATGGGGGCTGAGACATTCGATCGGTTCTCAGGAGCGGCTGCGCCACACTGCGCTGTCCTTGGCGAATTCGGCGCGGGTGGCTGCAAAGGGGACGGGCGCGTTGCGCCGTGCCACGCGCAGGCGGTAGACGCAAAAAGCGACCACGCCGGCGTAGAGCAAGGTCAGCACAGTCAGCACCTGCCAGTGTCCGAGATCCCAGAACAGGATGACCAGCAGGGCGGTGAGGCTGCCCAACGCAAGCAGACCGAACAACATGGCCAGCAGACCGAGCAGCAGCTGGATTTGCAGGCGCTGGCGTTCCTCGCCCAGCTCAAGGGCGGCAAGCTCAAGGCGGCTTTGGAGCAGGCTGCTCCCGCGGCTCAGCAGCCGCTGCCACGCTGCCCCGACGCCCTCGGTGTCTGTGGGCTGCCCGTTCTCGGCCATGTGACAACGGTTCAGCGACTGCGGTTGATCAGCAGACCAACGGCCAGACCGATGGCCGCAGCAACGCCGATGGCCTTCCACGGATGGTCATGCACATAGTCGTCTGTGGCCTGCGCGGCGGCCTTGCTGCGCTCGACCACGGCGTCCTGCAGATCCTGCGCCTTTTCGGCGGCCTGACGCAGCAGCTTCATGCCGCGGCGCTGCAACTCGGCAGCTTGCTCGCCACTGCTGGCCGCAGCCTGCTTGAGAAGATCTTCGGCGTGGTCGATCACGAGGGCGACGTCGGACTTGATCTCTTGGACGGATTTGGTCATGGTGGACTCCTGAGTGGAATGAAACGAACAGACTACCTCTAACTGATGTTAGCCCGCATCCCACAGGTCTGGGTGATGTGGCGCAAGGCGGAGGCAAACTTCAGGGACGCAGACCGGCGATCAGGCGCTGGGGAAGCAAAAACAAATCGAGCGCGGCAAGAATGTCGGGGGCGACGAGTTGCGCCGCAGTCAGCGTGAGCGCATGGCTGCATTCCGGGCCGAGCACGGCCACGCCCAGAGTGGCTGTGCGCAGCATGTCCACGTCGTTGCGACCATTGCCGATCGCTGCCACGCCCGCGTCCAGCAGATGTCTGGCGCGGGCGGTCTTGTCCGCGCCACTCAGCACCACGGTGTGGCGCACGGGCAGGCCGGACAGGGCCTGGGCCACGGTGCCATAGGTGTCGCCGGTCAGCACCTCCACCTCCAGCACTCGGTGCAGCGCCACCAGTCGCTCGGCAACGCCAGCGATCAACTGGCCGTCGTGGGCAAGGGTGCCGTTGAAATCGATCAGCAAGTGCTTGAGGTGCAGCACCTCGGCACCCGGAATGGCCACGGACAGGCCGGATGGCAGGCTGGACGTCATGTCAGCGCCCCGCGAATGCGTTGCACCAGGCCGGTCGTGGAGCGGCCTTCGACAAAGGGAATCGCCACTGCGCGACCGCCCCAGGTCTGCACCAGCGCGGTCTCTGCGAGCGCGGCCATGTCGTAGTCGCCGCCCTTGACGTAGAGATCGGGGCGCACGCGCGCGATCAGCGCCAGCGGCATGCGATCTTCGAACAGCGTGACCAGGCTGACGCTTTCCAGTGCGGCCAGCACCGCAGCGCGGTCGTCCTGCGGGTTGAGCGGGCGCTCGGGCCCCTTGCCGAGCAGGCGCACCGACGCGTCGGAATTCAGCCCGAGCACCAGACTGCCGCCGAGCGCACGCGCCGCCGCGAGATAGACGACATGGCCGCGGTGCAGGATGTCGAATACGCCGTTGGTGAACACCACCGGCCGCGGCAGCGCGGCAACGCGGGCATCGAGCTGGTCGTGAGGGACGATTTTGTCGAGGAAATGCATGGCGAGAGCTTAGCCTCTTGGATGCGCGCGCAGATGGCCCCGCGCGTTCACGTTTTTTCACGCCTGCCTCAGCAAGGGGCCGATATGATTTTGATCAATTCAAATTCATTTTTCGATTGATTCGGCACCCTGCGTCGAATCGAGAAAGCGAGCTGTCCCGTGTCCTCCGCGTTGTCAGGCCGTCTGCGCCTGTTCTGGCAGAACCTCGATCCGATGGTGCCCATGACGCTGGTCGGCGCGGTCGTGGGGTTCATCAGCGCCATTGCGGTGGAGGGCTTCCGCCAGGCGATGTACGCCGTGATGCGGCTGTACACCGAGCAGGAGCATCTGGTCGCTGCAGCGGCCGGGCTGCCGGCCTGGTCTCGGGTGTTGATCCCCACGGTAGGCGCCACGCTGGGCGGGCTGGTGATGTGGGCCGGGCACCGCTGGATCAAGCGCCCGCGCGGGCCGGAATACATGGAGGCAGTGCTGGTGGGCGACGGCAGATTGCCGCTCGGCCCCAACCTCACCCGCACGCTGTCGTCGCTGGTCGGGGTGAGCAGCGGCATCACCATCGGCCGCGAAGGCACGATGATTCAGTTCGCCGCGCTGGTGTCGTCGCTGCTGGGGCGCATCGGCAAGACCGATGCGGCGCACCGCCGACTGATCGTCGCCTGCGGCGCGGCGGCCGGTTTTGCCGGGGCGTACCACGCGCCGATCGCCGGCACGCTGTTCGTTGCCGAAATCATTCTCGGGGGACTGGCGCTGCGCGAGATCGCCGCGGTGCTGGTCGCCGCGGTGATGGGCGAACTGACCACGCAGGCGCTGTTCGCCACCGGGCCGCTGTATCTGTCGCACACCATTCCGGTGGTGGGCTTTGCCGATCTGCTCGACGCGGTGTTCATCGGTCTGCTCGCCGGGCTGCTCGGCCCGGCCTTCCTGTGGCTGCTCGACTCGGCGCGCAAGCGCTACCAGCGGCTGATCGACTTCCTGCCGCTGCGCATGGGGCTGGCCGGGCTGCTCATCGGGCTGCTGTCGACCATCCGTCCGGAGGTCTGGGGCAATGGCTACAGCGTGGTGCAGTCGATGCTGGTCGATCACTGGGCGCTGTCCACGCTGGTGCTGGTGTTCGTGCTGCGCATCATCGCCGTCACCGCGGCCAGCGCCGCGGGCATTCCCGGCGGCGTGCTCACGCCCACGCTGATGCTCGGCGGCGCGATCGGCCTGATGGTGCAGCACACTCTGCTGCTTTCCGACGCCTCGCATGCGCAGGCGCTGTGGGTGCTGGTGGGCATGGGCAGCCTGCTGGCGGCGACGACGCACGCGCCGGCAATGTCGGCCATCATGGTGTTCGAGATCACGCGCAACTACAACGTGGTGCTCGCGGCCATGCCAGCCTGCGTGGTGGCCTCTGTGATCGGCAGCCTGCTGCACGAGCGCTCGGTGTACGCCGAGGCGCTGGGGCTGAAGGAGCAGGCCGGCGGACGCACCTCGCTGCTCGAGGCCATTACCGGAAGACATCCAGCCGCAGCAGCCAGTGCCGCGCCGGCAGCGGAGCTGAACGAGCAGAGCCCGTCTCAGTCGCGCGACTGAGGCTGCGTTTGGGCGATGCTGGCGGCAGGCGGTTGCTGATGGCGCTGGCGCCAGTCTTGCACGCTCTCGCCCAGATCGCTCAGCGCGCCTGTCACCCGAATGCCCTCGGGCAGCCGCCTGCGCAGCGCCACATGAGAGCCGCCCACCCAGATGTCCACGGCTTGCGGCATGCGGCTGCGCAGTTCCGTCAGGGCATCGAGAACCTGCGCGGTTTGCAGGATGGGTGAGAAGCTCAGCACCAGCACATCGGCGGCATGCGCCTGCACCGCCTTGAGGATGTCGCCCAGAGGCATCTGCGCGCCAAGCTGCACGCAGCGGCAGCCCTCCAGCGCCAGCATGGCCTCGACCATCAGCAGGCCCAGTGTGTGCGGTTCCTGTGGCACCGTGGTGAGCAGGACCTTGGGACGCGACTGCGCCTCATCGCCCTGGGGAATGGCGCTGATGACCGTGCGCAGCACGCGCTGCAGCACCTCCGAATAGAGGTGCTCTTCAAACACTTCCAGCTCGCCGCGCATCCACGCATCGCCCACGCCGACGGTCAGCGGCGCAATCACCTCGGAGATGAACCGGCCGATGCCCATGCGCATCACGTCCTGCTGCAGGCTGCGGCGCAGCAGTTCACCGTCATGCCGCTTGAGCAGCGCGAGGTAGTGGTTCACCTCGTCGCTGTGCGAGGAGGGCGCGGGGGTCTGGGCGCCCTCCGCAAGTGGGTCGGCCTCGGTGGCAGCAGGGCTGAGGGGGGTTTCGCGCGCCAGCGCGTCGAGCTCCTGCATGGACAGTGGCACGATCTGCGCCGGACGGCGACCGCCGTCGAGCAGGCGCTTGATCAGGCGCAGGCGCTCGACCTGATCGAGCGGGTAGAGCCGGTCTCCCGAAGCATCTCTCTGCGGCTGTGGAAAGCCATAGCGCCGCTCCCAGACGCGCAGTGTGTCCTTGCCAATGCCGGTGTCCCGCTCCACGGCGGCAATGCCGAACTGCAAGGCGATGTTGAGGGTGCGGTCATTCATCGGTGAGAAACAACATGTCCTGGACAAAACAGAGAGGGAAGGCTGCACAGGCAGCCGGTGACATGGCACCCGACCTGAATCCATGCAGCCATTCCAAGCGTACGCATATGTTAGGCCGATCTGCGCTTGGCCGATAACCCTTCTGCTGTCTAGGACAAACGGGGAACGGTTTTGCGTGCAACCTGTTCTGAAGCATCATTGTCCTAGACAAACCAATCTCACGCACTGGAGATGTTCATGAAGCTGACCCTGTCCCCCCGTTTCGCAGCAGCCGTCGTGGCCTCGGCCGCACTGTTCTCCGTTGCCCCGCTCGCCCAGGCAGCAGACACCGCGGCGCCTGCTGCGGCAGCCGCCACCTGTCCGTCGCTGCTCAACAAGACCTTTCCCCGCCTGCAGGATGACAAGCCGGAAAGCCTGTGCCAATACGCCGGCAAGGTGGTCCTGGTGGTCAACACCGCCAGCTACTGCGGCTTCACCCCGCAGTACAAGGGGCTGGAAGCGCTGTACCGCGAGTATGGCAAGCAGGGCCTGGTGGTGCTGGGCTTTCCGTCCAACGACTTCCACCAGGAAATGGACAACAACGCCAAGATCGCTGCGTTCTGCAAGGACACCTACAACGTGCAGTTCCCGATGTTCGCGCCCTCGCATGTCACCGAGCCCAAGCCCAACGCGCTCTACGAGCAGCTGATCCTGGCCACCGGCGATCAGCCCAAGTGGAATTTTTACAAGTACCTCATCGGCCGTGACGGCAAGGTCGTGGGGGTCTATCCCAGTCTGGTTTCACCGGACAACAAGGACTTTGTTGCCAAGATCAAGACCTTGCTTGCGCAAAAACCCTGATTCAACTGCTGCCGCCTCCCCTCGACCCGCCCTTGAAAGGTATGCCATGAACGCCCCGGAAAAACTGTTTGCCCAAGCCGCTGCCGCCACTCTGCCCGATGTGCAGGCCACCCCGGACCGCCGCAACATCGCCATTCAGCAAGTGGGTGTGCGCGGTGTGCGCTACCCCGTGCACATCGCATCCATGCAGGGCGTGCAGCCCAGCGTGGGCACCTTCGAGATGACCGTGGCGCTGCCCCCGGAGGTCAAGGGCACGCACATGTCGCGCTTCATCGAAATGCTCGAGGCGCACAAGGAGCCGCTCGATGCGCGGCAGCTCGGTGTGCTGCTGCAGCACATGCTGGTTCGCCTGCAGGCCAGCGAAGGCGCCATCACCGCGCAGTTCACCTACTTTGCACGCAAGACGGCACCGGTGTCCGGGGTGGAAAGCCTGATGGACTATGAGGTCACGCTGCACGCCGCGCAGAAGGCCGGGGTGCTGACGCTGACTCAGACCGTGCAGGTGCCGGTCACCAGCCTGTGCCCGTGCTCGAAGGAAATTTCCAACTACGGCGCGCACAACCAGCGCTCGCACGTCACCATCGGCGCCACGCTGCGCGGCGACCTGGGGCTCGACGAGCAGATCCGCATTGCGGAAACCGCCGCCTCGTGCGAGCTGTGGGGGCTGCTCAAGCGCCCGGACGAGAAGTACGTCACCGAGCGTGCCTACGACCATCCCAAGTTCGTCGAAGACCTGGTGCGCGACGTCGCCGTGGCACTGGAGCGCGACGACCGCGTGGCCGCGTACACCGTGGAATCGGAAAATTTTGAATCCATTCACAACCATTCCGCGTATGCCCTGGTGGAAGGCCGCAAGACCTGAAGCGGCAAGAGGAGAGACAACCATGCGCGTTGCCATCATCGGTACGGGAATTTCCGGTCTCGGAGCAGCCTGGGCCCTGCGCCGTCACGCCCAGGTCACGCTGTTCGAGGCGGGTGAGCACTTCGGTGGCCACACCAATACCGTGGACGTCGATCTGCCGGGTGAGCCGCGGTTTGCGGTCGACACCGGCTTTCTGGTGCTCAACGAACGCACCTATCCCCGGTTGCAGGCGCTGTTTGCCGAGCTCGACGTGCCGTTGGCCCCCTCCGACATGTCGTTCTCGGTGCAGGTGCCGCAGGCGGGTGGCAGCACGCTGGAGTGGAGCGGGTCCAACCTCGACAGCGTGTTCGCCCAGCGGCGCAACCTGGGCAAGCGGGCCTTCTGGCGCATGCTGCGCGACATCCTGCGGTTCAACCGCGCAGCCACCGCGCTGGCCCGCCTGCCCGACGCCGATCTCAACCCAGACCAGACCGTGGGCGACTACCTGCGGCGCGAAGGCTACTCGGACGCCTTTCTGCACTGGTATCTGTTGCCCATGACCGCCTGCATCTGGTCGTGCCCGCCGGGGCAGATGCTCGATTTTCCAATCGCGACGCTGGTGCGCTTCTGCGACAACCACGGCCTGCTGCAAGTCAACAACCGCCCGCAGTGGTTCACCGTGCGCGGCGGGGCGCGGCAGTACGTGCAGAACATCCTGGCCCACTTCCCCGATGCCCGCCTGCGCACCCCGGTGCAGCGCGTGGTGCGGCATGACAGCGGCGTGGAACTCCACACGCCAGACGGCGCCATCTGGTTCGACCAGGTGATCTTTGCCTGTCACAGCGACCAGGCCCTGGCCCTGCTCGACACCCCCAGCGACGCCGAACGCGCCGTGCTCGGCGCCATTCACTACCAGCCCAACCGCGCGCTGCTGCACACCGACACCGGGCTGCTGCCGCGGGCGCGCAAGGCCTGGGCGGCCTGGAACTACGAAAGCGCGCCTGCCGACGGCGCGCAGCCGGGCACCGTCTGCCTGCACTACCTGCTCAACAAGTTGCAGCCGCTGCCCACGCAAAAGCCCATCGTGGTGTCGCTCAACCCCTTGCGGGAGCCCGCGCCGCACACCGTGCTGCGCGAAATCCACTACGCCCATCCCATTTTCGACCAGGCCGCCATTGCCGCGCAGCAACGCGTGCCCGAGCTGCAGGGCAAGCAGCGCAGCTATTTCTGCGGCGCCTGGTGTGGCTACGGCTTTCATGAGGACGGCCTGAAATCGGGCTACGCTGCCGCGCAGGCGCTGCTGAGCGGGGTGGATGCCCTGCCGGCCCGCGCCGCCATCGCCGCATGAGGGAGGGTGGCATGTCTGCAATGCCCGCCACTGTGCTGCATCACCCGCTGATCGGCAGCGGGCCGGTACGGCACCGGCGCCTGCGGCCCACCGAACATGCGTTCAGCTACCGCGCCATGTTCCTGCTGCTGCCCATGCGCAGCCTGGAGCGCAGCCCCGAGTTGTTGCCCATTGCGCGCAACCGGTTCGGCGCGATGAGCTTTTTCGATTCTGACCACGGCGAGGGCGGCAGCAACAGCCTGCGCTGGCTGCAAGGGCTGCTGGCTGCAGAGGGCATCCATGACGCCGACGGAGAGATCTGGCTGCAGACCTTCCCGCGCATCTGGGGCTATGTGTTCAAGCCGGTGAGTCTGTGGCTGTGCGAGCGCGCCGACGGCAGCCTGCGTTGCGCCGTGGCCGAGGTCAACAACACCTTCGGCGAACGCCACTGCTACATCCTCACGCCGCAACCGGGCGAGCGCAGCCTGCAATGGGGCGCGCAGTACCGCGCCACCAAGGTGTTCCATGTCTCGCCGTTCTGCACCGTGGAGGGCGGCTACCGCTTCCGCTTTCTGCGCAGCGCGGGCAAGGCACAGGACCGTCTGATTCTGCGCATCGACCACGACGACGCCAACGGCCCGCTGATCGAAACCAGCATCAGCGGCGTGCTGCAGCCGCTCACCGCCGCGCGCGCCCGGCTGGCCCTGCTGCGCCATCCGATGCACAGCTTCGGCGTCATGGCGCGGATTCACTGGCAGGCCTTCAAGCTCTGGCGCAAGCGCGTGCCGTTTCATTCCAAGCCCCTTCCTCCCGACCAATTCGCAAGCCGATCATGAACGCCAGCGACCGCACCCTGTCTCCGCTCTCCCTCGACCCGGCGCATCCTCCAGGGCTGGCCAGCAAGCGTCGCAAGCCGCCACTGGCAGCGCGCGGCGTGCTGCGCCTGCTGGAACGTCTGCAGATCGGCCGTCTCGACTTTCACGGCCCGGACGGTGTCTGGCGGCACTTCGGCACCGACGACAACGGCCCGCATGCGCAGGTCATGCTGCACAACTGGGCGGTGATGGGCGAGGTGCTCAAGCGCGGCGACATCGCCTTTGCGGAGGCCTGGATGCGCCGCGCCTGGGACACGCCCGATCTGCCCACGCTGCTCAAGCTGCTGGTGGCCAATCGCGAGGTCATTGCCCGCGCGCTGCACGGCAGCGTGCTGGGCACCCTGGGCGACCGCCTGCGCCACCTGTTGCGCCGCAACAGCCGGGCGGGCAGCCGCGAGAACATCCACGCGCATTACGACATCGGCAATCCGTTCTACCAGCTCTGGCTCGACCCGAGCATGACCTACTCCAGCGCGCTGTTCAGCAGCGACGCCGCGCAGACCCTGGAGCAGGCGCAGGGCGCCAAATACGCCCGTGTGCTCGACCAGATTGGCGTCAAGCCCGGAGCGCACGTGCTGGAAATCGGCTGCGGATGGGGAGGCTTGGCCGAGGCCGGTGCGCAGCGCGGACTGCGCATGGATGGCGTCACCCTGTCCACCGAACAGCTCGACTACGCCCGCACGCGACTTGCCGATGCGGCTGTGCCAGCCCGGCTGGAACTGTGCGATTACCGCGATCTCGACCGCATCGCACCGCAGGGCGGCTATGACGGCATCGCGTCCATCGAAATGTTCGAGGCCGTGGGCGAGGCGTATTGGCCGAGCTTCTTCCGCACGGTGGCACGGCATCTCAAGCCGGGCGCACGCGCCTGCATCCAGACCATCACCATCGCCGATGCGCTGTTCGACGACTACCGGCGCGGCACCGACTTCATCCAGCGCTACATCTTCCCCGGCGGCATGCTGCCGTCGCGCAGCGCCTTCATCGCCCAGGCCAAGGCTGCCGGACTGGAAGTGATCGAGGAATTCGCCTTCGGCCCCGACTATGCCCGCACCCTGGCGCTGTGGCGCGAGCGCTTCACTGCCCAGCTCGACGCCGTGCGGGCGCAGGGCTTCGACGAGCGTTTCGTGCGGCTGTGGACCTTCTATCTCGCCTATTGCGAGGCCGGGTTCAGCCAGGGCTCCACCAATGTGCTGCAGTTCACCCTGCGCCATGCCGCAGCCCGCTGAATCCGCCCTGCGGGTGTCGCGCCGCAATCTGCTGCTGGCCGTGGCCGCCACGGCCTTGCCCCTGCACGCCGTGGCGCAGCAAGCGCCCGAGGTTCCGGCCAGCGTCGCGGCACTGCTGCCGGATGCCCGACTCTCGGGGCGGGGCGAGTTCCGTTACTTCGGCTTCCTGGTCTATACCGCCACGCTGTGGGTCGGGTCGCAGGGGCTGGGAACCTCGCTCGCCACCGCGCCGTTCGCACTGCAACTGCGCTACGCGCGCAGCCTCAAGGGTGCTGACATCGCGGCGCGGTCCGAGGAGGAAATGCGCAAGCTCGGCGAAGGCAGCCCGCAGCAGCGCGCCGCCTGGCTGCAGGCCATGCAGCAACTCTTTCCCGATGTGCAGGACGGCGACACCCTGACCGGCGTGTTCACCCCGGCATCCGGCGCGCAGACCGCGCAGACGCGCTTCTACTTCAATGGCACGCTGCGCGGCGCCGTGCCCGGTGCCGCTTTCGCACGCGCGTTCTTCTCCATCTGGCTGTCGCCGCAAACCCCTGCGCCGGGGCTGCGCGACGATCTGCTCGCAAACGCCGGCACCAAAGCCAGCATGCCATGAACGCCACCTCGGTTGCCCGGCCAGCCACGGCCTCCCAGCACCGCGCAGCAGCGCAGCCGCTGCACGCGCTGGCCTTGCTGCGTTACGGTGCGCCCAGTCTGGCCTTCGCCTTCGTCGCGCTGCCGCTGTATGTCTATCTGCCCGAACATTACGCCACGCGCTACGCCGTTCCGCTGGCGTATCTGGGTATGGTGCTGCTGCTCACGCGGTTTGCAGACGCGCTGTTCGATCCGCTGCTGGGTCGGCTGGCCGATCAGCTGTTGCTGCGCGGGCTGACCAAGCCCGCCATGCTGGCGGCCTGCGCGCTGATGTTCCTGGGGTTCGCCGCGCTGTTCGCCCTGCCTGCGCTGCTGCCGTTCAGTGCGCAATCCGGGTGGTTCACGGCATTGTTCACCGCGGCGCTGCTGCTCACCTATCTTGGATTCAGCGCGGCGTCCATCCTCCATCAGGCCTGGGGCGCCACGCTGGGCGCGAACGAAGCGCAGCTTGCGCGCACCGTGGCGTGGCGCGAGGGGTTGGGACTGGCGGGCGTGCTGCTTGCGGCCATCGTGCCGCAACTTGGCGGCGCGCCCCTGCTGGTGGGCGTGTTCGCCGTCGCCCTGGTCGTCGGCCTGACGCTGGTCTGGCGCGCGCCTGCGCCGTCTCCCCATCATGCGCTGCACGCCGCGCTGCATTGGCGCACCCTGTTCGTGCCGCTGCACAACCCGCGCTTTGTTGCGCTGCTGGCCGTGTTCGTCACCAGCGGCATCGCCGCGGCCATACCGGCCACGCTGGTGCTGTTCTTCATCCGCGACCGGCTGGACGCCGCAGACCTGTCGGGCGCCTATCTGTTCGCCTACTTTGCCGCTGCGGGTCTGCTGGTGCCGCTGTGGCTGCGCGCCGTGCGGCGCTGGGGTGCGGCACGCTGCTGGTTGCTGGGCATGGGGCTGGCGGTGGCGGCCTTTGTCTGGGCGGCGCTGCTTCAGCCGGGCGATCGCTGGGGCTATGCGCTGGTGGTGGTGCTGTCGGGCGCGGCACTCGGGCCCGATCTGGTCATGCCCCCGGCACTGCTGGCCGGGGTGATTCGCGCCGCGGGGCATGGCGATCAGCTCGAAGGAAGTTACTTCGGCCTGTGGAACTTTGCCACCAAGCTCAATCTCGCACTGGCTGCAGGCCTGGCGGCCGGAGTGCTGCCGCCGCTGGTGGTGGCATATTGCCTGCTGCCCTCGGCGCTCAAGCTGGTTTCGGCGGCCCTGCTTTGGCGCCATTTCGTTCGCGGCACGTCGGCCCAGACCGGCGCTGCGCTCCATCCCTGAACCGTCAACGGAGATTTCTCATGCTGTCCAAATCCGCGTTCTCTTCCTGGCTGCAACTGCGCCGCTGGTGGCTGCTGGCCGCAGTCCTCGGCGTGAGCCTGTTGTCGGGCTGCGCCAGCATCACACCACTGGCCTACCGGGGCCAGACACCCACGCTCGATCTCAAGCAGTATTTCAACGGTCGCATCACGGCGGTGGGCATTGTGTTCGACCGCTCGGGCAAGATGACCCGGCGGTTCCACGTGACCATCGACGCGTCCTGGAAAGGCGATGTGGGCACGCTCGACGAGCATTTCATCTACAACGATGGCGCCAAGCAGGAACGCATCTGGACCATTCGCGAGCTGCCGGAAAAGGATGGCGAGAAGCGCTATGTCGGCACCGCAGGCGATGTGGTGGGCGAGGCCATTGGCCGCGCCGCAGGCAATGCGCTGAACTGGCATTACACCCTGGCGCTGCCGGTGGATGGCACGGTCTACAACGTGCAGCTCGACGACTGGATGTACCTGATGGATGACCATGTGCTGCTCAACCACTCGGTCATCACCAAGTTCGGCTTCAAGGTCGGCAGCGTGTTCCTCTCGTTCAACAAGCCGTGAGCCTGAACCCGCACATCGACGGCTGGAATGGCCGCCGCGTCTGGGTGATCGGCGCATCCACAGGTATCGGCCGTGCCACGGCAATCGCGCTGCTGCAGCGCGGGGCGCGGGTGGCGGTGTCGGCGCGCAGTGCGCAGGCGCTGCAATCCATCGACGGCGCCTTGCCGCTGCCGCTGGACGCAACCGACGCCGCTGCCGTGCAGACGGCGATGCAGACCCTGCAGCGCGACTGGGGCGGGCTGGATCTGCTGCTCTATTGCGCCGGCACCTACCGCCCGATGCGCGCCACCGCCTTCGACCTGGCCAGCGCCCTGCAGCACGACGATGTGAACTACCGCGGCGCGCTGCACGCCCTGGCCGCCGTGCTGCCGGTGCTCACCGCGCAGCGCGCCGGGCACATCGCGCTGGTCAGCAGCGTGGCGGGCTTTGGCGGCCTGCCGCAGGCACTGGCGTATGGCCCGACCAAGGCGGCGCTGATCAATCTGGCCGAAACCCTCTACCTCGACCTGCACCCGCTGGGCATCGGCGTGCATGTGATCAATCCCGGCTTTGTCGAAACCCCGCTCACTGCGCAGAACACCTTTGCGATGCCCGCGCTGATCACGCCCGAACAGGCCGCGCAGGCGCTGCTCCAAGGGCTCGAGGCGGGCCGCTTCGACATTCACTTTCCACGCCGCTTCACGCTGTGGCTCAAGCTGCTGCGCCTGCTGCCGCGCGGGCTTTACTTCTCGCTGATCAGCCGCTTCACCGGGCTGTGAACCGCGCTCAGCCGCCCCGGATGCGCCGCACCACCGCATCGGTGAAGACCTTGGTGCTGGCGGTGCCGCCCAGATCGCCGGTGCGGATGTGGTCGATGTTCAGGGCGTCGTGGATCGCCTGGCGCAGTCGCTGCGCCTTGTCGTGCAGGGTGACATGGTCGAGCATCAGCGCGGCGGCGAGCATCAGTGCCGTGGGGTTGGCAATGCCCTTGCCGGCGATGTCGGGCGCCGAGCCGTGCACTGCCTCGAAAATCGCGGCGTCTTCGCCGATGTTGGCGCCCGGTGCCATGCCCAGCCCGCCCACCAGCCCGGCGGCCAGATCGGACAGGATGTCGCCGAACAGATTGGTGGTCACCAGGGTGTCGAACTGCCAGGGGTTGATCACCAGCTTCATGCAGCAGGCATCGACGATCACGTCATCGAGCGCGATTTTCCCGGCGTATTTTTCTTTGTGCAGCATGTAGGCGGTTTCGAGAAAGATGCCGGTCAGCGCCTTCATGATGTTGGCCTTGTGCACCACGGTCACCTTCTTGCGCCCCAGCGCGATCGCGGTGCGGAAGGTGTAGTCCAGGATGTTGCGCGCGCCCTGCCGGGTGTTGACCCCGGTGGCAATGGCCACCGCGTGCGGGTCGCCGTCGATCGGGATGTAGTGCTCATAGCCCATGTACAGGCCCTCGACGTTTTCGCGGAACACCAGCAGGTCGATGTCGTCATAGCGCCCGCCAGGGATCAGGGTCTTGGTCGGGCGCATGTTGGCGTAGAGCTGGAAGGCTTCGCGCAGGCGCACATTGCTGGAGCGGTAGCCGCCGCCCGAGGGGGTTTCCAGTGGCCCCTTGAGCGCCAGCCGCGTGGTGCGGATGCTGGCCAGCGTGGCGGGTGGCAGCGGGTCGCCCGCAGCCTTCACCCCGCCCAGACCCGCCACCTGCGCATCCCACTCGAAGGGCGCGTCCAGCGCCTCGAGTGCCGCCAGCGTGGCGTCCATGATCTCGGGGCCGATGCCGTCTCCGGCAATCAGGGTGGCGGGAATGCTTTGGCTCATGGGAGGGACTCCGGTTGTGGGATGCCCAGAGACAAGCAAAGCGCATGCCGCAGTGCATCATTGCCTACACTGTACCGAACACATGCAACAACGAGGGAGCCGAGATGAATGTTCGCAGCGGGCTGGTGATCGTCGTTCTGGTGCTGATCGGCATCTTTTCCGTGCTGAACTGGGGCGTCCTGATGGCCCCCACCGATCTGACCCTGGGCTTCACCGCGGTGAAGGCGCCGCTGGGGCTGATCATGCTGGGGCTGATCGTGCTGCTGGCCGCGGTGTTCCTGATCTATGTCGTGGTGCTGCAGGCCGCGATGATGAGCGAATCGCGCCGCGTGGCCAAGGAACTCAAGGCGCAGCGTGAACTGGCCGACACCGCCGAGGCCTCGCGCTTCGATGAACTGCGGCAGCTGCACAGCGCCGACATGGAGCGGCTGCTGGCCAGAGTCGATCAGCTCGACCGCGAACTGCGCAGCGCCATCGAAGCCAACGCCAACGGCATCAACGCCACGCTGGGCGAGCTCGACGACCGGCTGCAGCGCGCAGGCGTGCCGCGGCTGCAGGGCTGATTTCCGCGCCCCCGCTCCCGCTCGGCGGGAGGGCTGGGGTGAGGGGTTGGGCCACGCCGAGTCCCCCTCCCAGCCTCCCCCACTTGTGGGGGAGGTGAGAACAGCGCTGCCCGCAGGCTTCGGTCACTCCCTCCCCACATGTGGGGAGGGCTGGGGTGGGGAAGACGCGCCCTGCCCAACCCGCATCACACTCGGCGCCAGGCAGGTGGTGGCATTGCACGCCTGCAGCCGCAGCGCCAGCGCGCCCTGTTGCGCGGGAGTGAGCGCGGGCAGCGCGAGCCGCACCTGCCCTTCCCACACCGCGATACCCTGCGGCGCAAACGCCGGGCGGAAAGGCTGCGGCGGCGGATAGCGCACCCCCGGCAGCGGCTTGCCGTCGAGCAGCACGGTGGTGGGAATCAGATGGGGCATCGACGCGGGGTTGGCGTTGATGTGAAACCCGGGCGCGATGCGCAGTTGAAGCACCCAGTCCGAGCCGGCGCGCTGCAACTGCGTCTGCACCTGGTCGGCGGAACACGCGCCCGGCGGCAGCCCGGCGCAGTCTGCGGGCCGCGCGTTGTCCACCTTCGCCGCAACCGTGAACACCGTCCGCCCTGCGGCGCTGTCCAGGGTTTGCAGCAGATCGGGCCAGTCGAGCGGGCGGGCTGCGACCTGCAGCGCGATCGAGCCCAGCGCACGCCGCGCTGCCTCGGCCCAATGCGGCTGACCGGTCTGCTGCGCCAGCGTCACCAGCACCGCGATCGCCGCGCTCTGCCCGGCAGGCCGGTGCACATCGCCCTGCAGTGGAGTGGGAAACGGCAGGGCATCCGCCGCGGGCGTGGAGCGCAGGCTGCCGTCGGGCGCGGCAAAGCGGGCGAGCATCGCCTCGGTCAGGGTGCGAGCGCGCGCGTTCCAGCGCGGGTCGTGTTGCACTGCGGCAAGCGCAAGGCAGGCGCGGGCGAATTCGGCATAGTCGTCGAGAAACCCGGGGTTGCCGGCGCGTGCGCCAACCCACTGGTGCAGCAGCAGCCGCTGC
>JAGDVQ010000090.1 GCA_023255715.1 Thiomonas sp. | reverse complement strand
AGGCGGTGGTGGAGGCGGCGGCGCGGGGTGGTTGCTCCACCAGACGACGGCGCCGATCAGCGCAACTTCAAGCAGCAGCGCCGCAAGCGCCGCCACCGGCCAGTGTTTGCCGTCCTCGTCGTCGCGCCACGGAGCGGGCGCGTGCTGCAGCACCGCGCTCATTGGCCGCTGCCCCCATCCTGCCGCGCCGCCAGCCCGATCTTGGTGACTCCGGCAACGCGGCAGGCATCCATGACCGTCATGAGCTGTTGCAGCGACACATCTTCCTCACCGGCGATGGTGACCTGCAGTGCATCCGTGTCCGGCTTGCTCTTGAGCAGCGCGGTGAGCTGCTGCGCAGTCAGCACCTTGCTGTCGACATGGATGGCGCCGTCCTTGTCCACGGCCAGCGTGATCTGCGGCTTGGGCATGCTCTGCGCGGTGCTGCTGGTGGGCAGGCGCGAGGTGATGCCGGCATCGGGAATCATGTGCAGGGTCACCATGATGAAAAACACCAGCAGGAAAAACATGATGTCGATCATCGGAATGATCTCGATGCGGGCCTTCTTGGCTTCAAAATATTTCATGGGCGGTCCAGCAAAAATGCCGCGGCAGTGACGCCGCAGCCCAAGCGTGCGAACTCCAGCGCACGCGACCTGGAGAGGTTCGGGAACAGCAGCGCCAGGGTCAGGCCATCTTCTGCTGCAGCACGGTGGACGGCTGCACTGCCGGGCGCACGGCCTGACCGTTCTGTGCCACCACCACCGGGCGCACGCCACCTTCGCGGTAATGCGGATACATGCGGTTGGAGAGCATGAGCTTGATGCGCTCCAACTGGTGCATCACCAGACGCACGCGCTGGTTGAGCGCGTTGAACGCCACCAGTCCGAGCACCGCGATGAACAGGCCTGCCGCCGTGGCCAGCAGCGCCTCGCCGACGCCGCCGGTGACCGCCTGCGTCGCCGCGCCGGGGTTGGACAGCGCCGAGAAGGTGTTGAACATGCCGATGATGGTGCCCAATAGCCCCAGCAACGGCGCCAGGGTGACGATGGTGTCGAGCATCCACAACCCGCGGTCGATGCGCGGTGCCTGATCCATCACCGCTTCTTCCAGCCGGTCGGAGAAGTGGTCGAGCGGGTCGGCCAGATCATGCTGCAGGGCGACGGCGACAACCTGCGCCGCGGGCGAGTCGGCGTCGGCCTCGACCTTGTCCTTGAGCTGCTTGGCGTCCACATGCGCATGGCTCTTGAGCTCTCGCACCCAGCCCTTGGCCGACGCCAGCATGCGCGAAATCGCCCAGAAGCGCTCCACGCTGACCGCCAGCGCGACGAACAGCAGCAGCGCCATGATGTAGAGAATCCCGCCCGAGGTCTGGGCAAGGTGGATGAGGGTGTCGAACGACATGGAGAACTCCGGATTTGAGACGAAAAACGCACACGCTAACCGGACTTCGTGACAGCATGACGAAGCCCGGCTGACGCGCTGATCACTGGAAAGGTACGGAGAAGTTCACCATCACACTGCGGCCGGCCGTGGTGTAAAACAGCGGGATGCCGTTTCCGGTGCTGCCGGCGTAGCTGTTGATCTTGGTGTTGTTGAACAGGTTGAACACCTGCACCCCGACCTTGGTGCCGTGCGGCAGCATGCCGGCGCTCTCGACGGTGTAGTTGACCGCGGCGTTGACGATGGTCGACGATGGGATTTGATACACCGGGGTGTTGTTGTTCTTGGTGTCGATCGCACCGTAGTTGCTGCCGATGTATTTGCCGATCAGCGAGGCATACCACGGGCCGCGGTTGTAGATCAGGCCGAGCGCTGCGGTCTTGTCGGGGACTTTGGCCAATTGCAGGCCGTTGGAATCCTGCCGGGCGCGGTTGTACGACGCATTGGCGTAGGTGCTGAAGCCGCCGCCGACGTAATAGGTCGCCTCGCCTTCCACGCCACGGTACTTGGTGCCGCCGATATTGGTGAAAAAGGTGTTGCTTCCCACCTTGACCTGCTGCACCTGATTGCTGAAGTCGATGGCGTACACATCACCCGACAGGGTCAGGCGCTGGCTGCGCCAGGTGGTGCCGATCTGGTAGTTGGTCGTCTGCTCGGGCTCCACACCACTTGTTCCGAGCGACGGATTGGGGATGTAGTACAGGTTTTCGTTCGGTGCCAGGTATCCCTTGGCCGCCTGCGCGTAGGCGCTCCAGTTCGGCGCGATGGCGTAGTGCAGCTCCACGGCCGGCAGCAGCTTGCTCCAGGTCTGGCTGTAATCCAGCGGCACCTTGCTTTTCTGCTCGATCGGTGCCTTGTCGTGGCGCTGGAACCAGACATACTTCACCCCGCCGCGCAGCTGCAGCTGACTGGTGATGTTCCAGTCGTATTGCACATAGGGCTGGGCAACGGTGAACGTGCCGTTGATCAGGCGGTCGATCGCCTTGCTGTAGCCGTTCGGATAGACGCTGCCGGGCTTGACGTTGAACGCGTCGTTGTTGGAGAAGTCGATCTCCGCCTGGTAGCGGTGATAGGTCTGGTAGTTTGCCCACAGACCATAGTGCAGCTCGCCCGGGCCGAGGGCTTGCTTGAGGCGCAGCAGGTCTCCCCAGTTGCGATAGTTCAGGTACATCTGCTGGCCCGGAATGTTGTTGGCACCATAGACCGTGCCGTTGGGCGTGTCGTATCCCTTCGGGAAGCTGCCGTCGGGGTTGAGGCAGTTGACCTGGCCGTAGTCGCAGCCGCCGCCATTCGGGTCCAGGCCGTTCCAGCCGCTGTGGTAGTAGGCGTAGGTGTAGAGCTTGTTGTCGACCTGCACATTGCCGATGGTCGACTTCAGCCCGAGGTATTCGAAGTCGGTCTGGAAGTCGTCGTAGTTGTAGCCGGTGTACGCCTGGCTTTGCGGATTGCTGCTCAGACCGTAGTTCGGCCCGAACTGCTGGATCTGGCCGGGCAGGTTGCTGGTGTAGGGCGGCTTCTGTGGGGCAACGTATGGAGAGGACGTTGCACCGACGATGGCGGCGTTGCTGCCGCTGTTGCGGTTGAACATCGACACGAAGGTCAGCAGGGTGTTGTCGCCGACCGGCTTTTCCAGCTTGAAGAACAGATTCTTGCGGTCGATGTTGGCGCCGGTGAGATAGCCGTCGCTCTTGAGCTGGCGATAGTCGAGATAGGCGCGGGCGTCGCCCCAGTTTTTCATCAGCCCAGTGTTGAATGCGGCGCCGAGCAGTTTGGTGTTGAAACTGCCGATGCTGCCGTAGACCCGGGCCGACGCCTTGTCCGACGGTTCGATGGTGGAGAGCGCAATCGTGCCGCCGAAAGTGGCATAGCCCACGGTCGAGGCATTGCCCGGGCCGCGATCGACGGTGATGCTGCCGATGTCCTGCGGCATGAAGTATTCAGCCGAGTGGTGGGTAAAGTCGTTGGCGTCTCCCACCGGGATGCCGTCCCAGGTCAGGTTGTATTGGCCATCGGTGAACCCCCGAATGCTCAGCCCCTTGCTGTTGCCAAGTCCCGGGCCGTTGGGCTCGATGTCGACCACGCTCGGCGCGATGCTGACGATGTCGCTGTAATCTGCAGTTTGAGACTGCGTGTTGTCGATGTAATGCTTGCTGATGATGGACTGCGGCTGCGCCGCCTTGAGCGAGCCTTGCGTGGGTGCCTGCTGCGGCGCGCTGTCCTGCTTGGCCTTTTCGCGCTCGGCGGCAGTCTGGTCATTGCCCTGTGTGCCGGCCTGCACCGTGCCGAGACTTTCCGGGGCAGTCTGGGCGTGGGCAGCGGCAAAGGGCAGGGCGAGCAGGGCGGCGAGGATGGACTGGGTGAGTCGCGTTTGCTTGAAGGCGGGGCGATGGCGAGACATGGCGGCTTGCTTCCTTTGGACGATCGGCGGGAGTGGGTTGACGAATGCCGTCATTCCATTCCTCGGATATGTCCGAAGGGTTGCAGGAACCTGACCGAAATCTGTCCGACGCTGTCGAAGATGTACACAAATGTTGACAGTGCGAATGCTTCTCTGCCGCTGCCCGATTGGTGCGATTCACACAGCGATGCCGGTCAATCGTGACTTGTCGGCATGTCCGCTGCGGCCCAGCGGTAGCCCGCGCCGTGCACGGTCTGCACCCGGTGATGCAGACCCAGGGGACGCAAAAGGCGGCGCAATCGGGCCACTGCGGTGTGCACCGTATCGGCGTGCGCCCGCGCCGGAATGTCCATGGCCAGCCGCAGTTCCTGGGTGCTCAGCACCTCGCCGACCCGTGCGCCCAGAGTCCACAGCAGATGGAACTGCTGCGTCGGGAGGTGCAGCTGCGGGCTACCCTGCAGGTGGAGTTTTCGGGTCTGGGCGTCCAGTTGCAGGTACGGCAGCAGTTGCATGCTGCCCTCGGGTTGCGGGGCGATGCGTTCGCGCAGGCGGGCGAGCTGGGTGCGGATCAGAAGCGGTGGGCTGTCGAGGGGCAGCAAGGCGTCTGCGCCGGCTTTCAGTGCGGCCATGGCGCCCGGTGAGGCGCAGTCCGGCAGAAAGACGATGACCCCCGGCAACCTGCCACCGACACGCTGGCGCAGGCGCATCAGCCAGTTGGTCAGCGCCTGCACATCCTCGCCACTGGCGGCCAGCACGGCCCAGGCGTCGCCGGTCTGCAGGCGGTGCAGCGCCCCGTCGGCATCGACCGGCTGGCTGTTGTCATCCTGGCACGATGCGGCTGCGGAGGCGAAGCGCAACGACAGGACGGAGTGTTTGGTGGAACTGGACACGGGCGGGTGAAGAAGACTGGGCAGCAGTCTGCGTGACCATCGTGACGCATTTGTGACAGATTCACCCACTACCATCCGCCGGATGCAGCGCACCGCCCAAGCCAACCTCTACGCCCTCGGCGCCATTGCGCTGTGGGCCAGTCTGGCCACGCTGGGCGTGGCGCTGTCGCATGTGCCAGCGTTTGCGCTCACCGGGCTGGCGCTGATTGTCGGCAGTCTGCCCACCTGGAGGCGCTGGCGACAGTGGCGGGTGTCGGGCGCGGCGCTTGCGCTCGGCGTCTACGGGCTGTTCGGATTTCACTTTCTGCTGTTCATCGCGCTGCGCTCGGCGCCGCCGGTGCAGGCCAATCTGGTGAACTATCTGTGGCCCTTGTTCATCGTGGTGCTGGCGCCGCTGCTGCTGCCAGGGCTGCGCCTGCGGCCTGTCCATGTGCTGGCCGCAGGGCTGGGTTTTGTGGGTGCGGCGCTGGCGATCCTGGGCGGGCGCTCGCTCAACGCGGCCTGGGCCTGGGGTTACCTGACCGCACTGGGCTCGGCGCTGGTGTGGGCGACGTTTTCACTCGGCAGCCGCCGCATGGCGCAGGCTGGACGCGGGTTTCCCACCGCGGCGCTGGGGCTGTTCGGCCTGGTGTCGGGCGGGCTGGCGCTGGGTTGCCATGCGCTGCTCGAACCCGCCGTGCATCTGACCCTGCGCGATGGCGCGCTGATCGTGCTGATGGGGCTGGGGCCGCTGGGCGGGGCATTTCTGTTGTGGGACCGCGCGCTCAAGCTCGGCGACCCGCGCACCATCGGGGTGTTGAGCTACATCACCCCGCTGGCCTCCACGCTGCTGCTCATTCTCGTCACCGGGCGGGCGTTCACTCTCTGGATCGGTCTGGCCGCGCTGCTGATCGTCGGCGCCGCGTTGCTGGCGATGCGCGCGAAAGACTGACGACCGACGCCGATCGATTCGGTCCCCGATGTTCTTTGCGCCGGATCAATCGCGCGGCTTGGCGTCGCGCAGGCGGAGCAGCAGCGACGAGGTGTCCAGCCGACCGCCGCCTGCGGCCTGCACATCGGCGTAGAACTGATCGACCAGAGCGAGCACTGGCAGGCGCGCGCCGTTGCTGCGGGCTTCGTTCAGGCACAGGCCGAAGTCCTTGCGCATCAGATCGACCGCAAAGCCGAAGTCATAGCGGCCTTCGATCATGGTCGGGCCGCGGTTGTCCATCTGCCAGCTCTGCGCCGCGCCCTTGCCGATGACCTGCAGCACGGTGTGCAGATCGAGCCCGGCGCGCTCGCCAAAGGCCAGCGCCTCGGCCAGGCTCTGCACCACACCGGCGATCGCGATCTGGTTGACCATCTTGCACAACTGCCCGGCGCCGTTGTCGCCCAGGCGGGTGACGGCGCGGGCGTAGGCGGCAATCATGGGCTGAGCGCGCTCGAACGCCTGCGCATCGCCGCCGCACATCACGGTCAGCGTGCCATGCTGCGCGCCGGCCTGCCCGCCCGAGACCGGGGCGTCGATGAACCACAGCCCCTGCTGGCGCGCGGCGGCGCCCAGCTCACGCGCCACATCGGCCGATGTGGTGGTGTGGTCGACGAACACCGTGCCGGGCTGCATGCCGGCGAAGGCACCATCCGGGCCGAGGGTCACGGCGCGCAGGTCGTCGTCATTCCCCACGCAGCAAAACACGAATGCGGCGTTCGCCGCAGCTTCGCGCGGCGTCGGCGCGGACGCGCCGCCGTTGCGTCGCACCCAGTCATGCGCCTTGCTGGCGGTTCGGTTGTAGACCGTGACCCGGTGCCCGGCGCGGGCCAGATGCCCGGCCATCGGGTCGCCCATGACGCCCAGGCCGAGGAAGGTGACGGAGGTCGCGGTCGTGTTTGCAGTGGTCTTTGTGCTCATGGTTGAAGGGAGGCGAAAGAGAGTGTTTAGAGCAGCCAGAAGCAGCTCATCGCCACGGCGGTGGGCAGCAGGGCCGCGCCCAGCAGGCCCAGCGGATGCACCGCGCCGTCGTCGAACTGGCTGCGCAGCAATGCGATGCCAGCGGGGTTGGGCGCATTGGCGATGACTGTCAGCCCGCCGCCGCTGACCGCACCGGCCACCAGCGCGTATTTGAACTCCGGGCTCAGGCCCTGCACCAGCGAGCCGAGGTAAGTGAGCGCCGCATTGTCGGTGATCGCAGTCAGCGCCGTGGCGCCAAAGAACACGGCAGTGGCATCCATGCGGGTGAGCAGGGGCTGCAGCCACCACTGCTGCAAGCCACCCAGCACCACCAGACCGCCGAGGAAAAAGCCGACCAGCATCGCTTCCTTGAGCATCGGCGGGTCTTGGTACCGCGCGTAGGCGGTGACGAAGCCGAGAAAGAACAACAGCAGCGACAGGAACACCGGCGGATGGTGAGCAAACACCACCACCCCGACCAGGAACAGCAGATGCACGAGGATGACGCTTGCCGGTGCGCGCAGCACGGTCTGTTCGGCGTGGGCGGTGTGGGTCTGCAGCCGGGCCAGCACGCGGCGGAACAGGAGAGTCGCGCCCAGCGCGTTGATGCCGACCGCAAGGGCCGCCTTCCAGCCGAACTGCGTGAGCATGAAGCCCAGGTCCCACTGCCAGGTCGAGGCGACCATCAGCACCGGTGGCGCAGCGAAATGGGTCAGCGTGCCGCCGATGGACACGTTGACGAACAGCACGCCCAGGGTGATGTATTTCAGCCGCAGCGGCACCGCTGCGCCGAAGATGCGTTCGCGCAGCAGCAGCGCGGCCAGGGTCATCGCCGCAGGCTCGGTGATGAACGAGCCCAGCAGCGGCACCACGATCAGTACCAGGGGATAGAACATCAGCGCACCGGGCAGCGGCAGCGCCCGACTGAGCAGATTCACCACATCGCCTGCCACCTGCAGGATGGGCCGGGTGCCCGCCACCACCATGATGGCAAACACGAACAGCGGCTCGGTGAAGTTGCGCGAATCGAGATACGCCAGCGCGTCATGCTGGCCCATGGCGAAGAACAGGAACACCATCAGCACCATGGCCCAGAAGCCGAACACCACCTCGACCTCGCCGAGCAGATGCCACAGCCCGGCGTGCGCCGGCTGGTGGTGCGCCAGGCGCTCGAAGAACTTGGTCGAGAAGGTGTGGATCACCGCAATGGCGAACAGCGCAGCGCCGACGTACTGAACGAAGGCGGGGGTGGCATCGGGCATGGGCTGGGGCGATGTTGCGAGACGGTTCGTCCATGGTATCGGCACCTCGGATCAAACGGGATGGAGCGGAGCGACTGCCCGGCTTGCGCTACGGGGCCGGGATGCCGAAACCGTGTCCTGACGCGCCATAATGCAGGGCATCGCCGATTTCGAGAGCCCGCATGTCCACGACAGCACACCCCATCTGGAACAGGCTGCGCCGCATTGTCCTGAGCCTGCCGGTGCTGATCGCTGCCGGGCTGTTCGTGCTCTATGTGGCGCTGGGCTATCTGGCTGTCGGGCCGCTGGCCGCGCACTACATCCCCAGGTTGGCGCAGTCGCAACTCGACAGCCGAGCGACTGTCGGCAAGGTGGCGTTCGATCCGCTGCGGCTCGATCTGACGGTGGACAACCTGCGCCTGACCACGCCGCAGGGCGTGCCGCTGGCCGGGTTCGGCCGACTGTTCGTCGATTTCGCGCCGCAGAGCCTGTGGCGCTGGGCCTGGACCTTTCACGAGATCCGCATCGACCGGCCGCAGGTGGACGTCGGCATTGCGCAGGGCGGTGCGATGAACTGGGATGCGCTGGTGCATGCACTCAGACGTGGCCCCAAGCCGGCCAAACCCTCGGACACCATTCCCCGCGTGGTGATCGAGCAGTTGGTGGTCGCAGGCGGCACACTGCGCTATGCCGACGCCAACCGCGATCATCCCTTTGAGACCGTTCTCACTCCGCTGAACCTCCAGGTGAGCGACCTGTCCACGCTGCCCAAGGCGCGCGGGCAGTACGCGCTGAGTCTGCTGCTGCCACAGCAAAAGGCCACGCTGCGATGGAAGGGCTACATCGGCATCAACCCGCTGGTTTCGGGCGGCGAGGCGGAGCTCACCGGGCTCGATCTGGCGGCTGCGGCGCGCGCGGTGCCGAATCTGGCCAGATCCGTGCAGATCGCCAGCGGCACCGCGGCGATCCGCGCGGCCTACAGCGTGGTGCTGGGCAACACCGGGGTGCAATGGGCAGTCAACGATCTGGGCGCGCAGGTTCGGACTCTCCGCGCGAAGGCGGCGGGTGCGGATCTGCAATGGCAAACCCTGCAACTGAACAGGGCCCGCATCGACGGCTCGGCGCAGACCGCGTCGCTGCAGGGCTTGGCGCTCGACGATCTGCAGGCCACCTTGGGGGCCAACGCGCTGGCGCTGAAGGCGGTGCAGCTGCAGGGCGCGCAGCTCAACTGGGGCAAGCGGCAGGCGGGCTTCGGGCCGCTGCGGCTGCTGGCAGTCCACGGGCAGATCGGCCAGGCCGCAGTGCAGGCGGCCAGTCTGCAGACCCAGCCAGGTACGGTCGATCTGGCCAAGCAGACCCTGCAACTGCCGCAGGCCGCGCTGCAGGACCTGCGGGTGCAGCCGCAGCAGGGAAAGGCAGCGCCTTGGCTGGACTTGCCCACGCTGGAGGTCGATGCGCTGCAGGCCGATCTGGCGCAGCACCACCTGCAGCTCGGCGCGGTGCAGCTCGACGCCGCCAGCCTGCGGCTGGCGCGGCTTGCGGACGGGCAGATCGATCTGTTGAAGGCCATGCGCACCGATGCGGCCAAGGCGGGGGCGCCCGCGCCACAGGCGACGGCGTCGGGCAAGACCGCAGCAAGCCCGGCGGCGGGCTGGACTGTGGCCGTGCAGCGCGTCGCCACCCGGCTGCAGACCGTGGACTACACCGACCAGAGTTTTCAGTCGCCGCTGCACCTGCAACTCAAGGACGCGACGATCGATACCGCGATCCGGGCCACCCTGCCCACAGGCGGCCCGGCGCAGCTTCAGGCCAGCGATCTGCGGCTGAAGCTCGGTGCGATGCAGGCGGAAAGCAGCGCCCAGCCTTTGGCGCGCTGGAGCAGCCTGCAACTCGGCCCGACCCAGATCGACCTTCCCGGCGCGGGCGCGCCGCGCATCCAGGCCGGGGCGCTGAGCGTGGACGGGCTGCATGCCCAGGTGTTGCTGGATCAATCCGGGCTGAACTGGGCGCGGGCGTTCAGGCCGGTGGCGGCTGCCGTGAAGCCCGGCAAGGCAGCTCCGTCCTCCACGTCCCCTGATGTCGCGCTCAAGAGCCTGACGCTGCGCAATCTGTCTGCCGAGCTCACCGACCGCGCCGCGCCCGAGCCGATCCGCCTCGACCTGATTCAGGGCCAGGCCAGCGCGCAAAACCTCAGCCTCGACTTGCACAAGCCCGTACCGGTGCAGCTGCGCTTTGCGCTCAAGCAGGGCGGGCAGTTCAGCGCCCGCGGGCAAATCGCACCGCAGCCGCTGGCCGGCAACCTGCAGGTGCAGGTGCAGCAATTCGCGCTGTTGCCGTTCGGCAGTCTGCTCAAGCCCTATGTGCGGCTGCTGCTCACCAGTGGCACGGCCTCGGCGAATGGCACGGTGCGCCTGCGCGCAGGCCAGGGCGCCGCGCCGCAGGTGACTTATCAGGGCGCCGCGCAGGTGGACAACCTCGCGTTGGTCGAACCCGATGGGCGCACGCCGTTTCTCGGCTGGCGCAAGCTCGCCGCCAGCGGCATGACCGTGGGCACCGCGCCGCTGTCGGTGGCCATTACCGATCTGCAGGCGGTGCAGCCCTATGGCCGCATCGTCCTCAACCCGGACCGCACCCTGAATGTGCAGGCCATTCTGCTGACCCGCAAACCGGCGGCAGTGCCGGCACCCGCGGCGAGTGCACAGCACGGCGAGGACAAGCCCTTGCCGCTGGCGCTGCGCATCGACCGCACTGCGATTGAAGACGCCGATGTGGACTTCACCGACCAGTCGATCAAGCCGGACTTCCGCGTGCGCATGCAGAAACTCTCCGGGGTGATCAACGGCCTGTCCGATGCGCCGGACAGCAGCGCGCAGATCGAACTCGACGGCCAGGTGAACGACTACGGCCAGGCCAAGGTGCGCGGGCGGCTGCAGCCCTTCCGCGCGACCAACGCCACAGACGTCACGCTCGATCTGCGCAACCTCGACATGGCGGCGATCTCGCCGTACTCGGGCAAGTTCGCCGGGCGCACGATTGAGTCGGGGCGGCTCGATGCCCGGCTGGAATACAAGATCCAGAAGGCGCAGATGCAGGGCGACAACCAGTTCACCATCACCCGCCTGAAGCTCGGCCCCCATGTCGACAGCCCCGGCGCGGTGAACCTGCCGCTCGATCTGGCCATTGCCGTGCTGGAAAACAGCGACGGGGTGATCGACATCAACCTGCCGGTGCATGGCGACCTGAACAACCCCAAGTTCAGCTACGGCGGCATCATCTGGCAGGCCATTGTCAACGTGCTGACCAAGATCGTCACCGCGCCGTTCCGCGCCCTGGGTGCGCTGTTCGGCGGCGGAAGCGGCCAGCCACCGCAGGATGTGCATTTCGCGCCTGGCAGCGCTGAGCTGTCGCCGCCCGAGCGCGAAAAGCTGCTGCAGATCGCGCAGGCGCTGGCCAAGCGTCCCCGTCTGGAACTGCAGGTGCCACCAGCCCTCGATCCCGCGCTCGATACCGCCGCGCTGCAGGACGCCGCCGTGCGGCGGCAGGTGCTGGCCCGGCTCGGCGTGACCGTGCCGCCCGACGCCAACCCGGGCCCGCTCGATCTGGGCAGCGCGCGCACGCGCAATGCGATCGATGCGCTCTTCCTCGACCAGCAGCCGACCAGTGCGCTCGACGCACTGAAAAAATCGCTGCCCAAGGACAGCAAGGAGGAACACCCGCTGCAGCGTGCGCTGCTGGCGCAACTGGCCAAGGCCGTGGTCATTCCGCAGACCGCACTGGATGCGCTGGCACAGGCGCGGGCCAGGGCCGTGGCTGCGGCACTGACCACCGGCGCGGGTGCACTGCCGGCCGCGCGGGTGCAGATCGGCCCCGCCGCCAGGACAGAGAACGAGAACGGGGCGCAGAAGGACGTGGTGCTCAAGCTGGGCCTGGGCACAGCGTCAGCGGCTGGCCCGGCCGCGGCGGCGTCCCCCGCCGCCGTGCCCGCTGCGGTGCCTCAGGGCAGGTAGGTCACCGGCCGCATTGCCAGAAAACGCTCCAGCGCGGGCGGGCGGTAGTCCGAAAGCGCCGAGTGGCGGCTGAGCGTGGAGGTATGCACGCCCTCGTGCCCGACCGGATTGGTCTGCCCCGGCTGGCGCTCGCGCTGGCCCAGCAGACGGTAGAACAGGGTCATGCTGTCGCCCATTGGCGCAGCGGGGTCGCCGTGCGGCGGCAGCAGCGATGCGTCCAGCGCCAGGCCGCAGCGGCTGGCGCGGTCGGCCATCCACAGCAGCGCGCCGTCGGACAGGCCGGTGAGCGTCTGCCCACCGCCGACATCGCCATGCACGCCGGGAAACCAGGCCTGCTCGACCACCTGATCGGTGGCATGGCTCTGGGTCTGCCACAGCGTGGGCGTGAAGGGCTTGCGCCGCTC
Source organism: Thiomonas sp. (assembly GCA_023255715.1). Taxonomy (GTDB): domain Bacteria; phylum Pseudomonadota; class Gammaproteobacteria; order Burkholderiales; family Burkholderiaceae_C; genus Thiomonas. Next base: position 6,747 of record JAGDVQ010000090.1, on the reverse strand, counting down.
GTCCAGCGCCAGGGCCTGATAGCCGTAGCGCACATGGCTGCTCAGTGCCACGTCGTGGAATTCATACAGATGCTTGGTCCAGAAGCGCAGCGGCGTGACCGGAATGCCCAGCGCGCCCACCGTGTCCCACACCCCGATGAGCTCGATCGGCGCATCCGGCCAGGAATAGGCCTCGCGGAAGACGACCGACTGCGGCGCATCCGGGTGGCTGTCGGGCGTGCGGTCGCGGTAGAGCGCGTAGGCGTCGCCGATGCGATCGGCGAACTGCGGCCGCAGGATGCCGCAATTGCGGATCATCCCGGCCACGCTGCGCACGGTGTAGGCCCCGCGGCTGTAACCGAACAGGAAGAGCTGATCGCCCGGGGCATAGTTCTGCACCAGAAACAGGTAGATCGCGCGGATATTGGCCGAGATGCCCATGCCGAACGCGCCGCCAGTGAGCCTGTCCCACAGCCCGCCCTGTTCGCCCAGGCCCTTCTGGTAGAACACGACCTGATCGACGCCGAACGCATCCTGCGGCGCGACCGCCACCGAGAGCTTGACCACATTGGTCGGCGTTGGGGTGTGGCCGTCATTCTGGTCGGGCTTGCTCCAGGTGCCGTCGGCAAACAGGGCGATGCGCTTCATCTCGCAATGTCTCCTTGCAGCGTGTCATGTCTTGTCACAACAAGACCTCGCACCATGATGGGCCCGCCTCGCGCGATTGCCCACCCCCAAACCCGGTGGAACCCCCTGTCTGCATCACGGCGGATAGACTGGCGCAAACGCCAAAGTCTCGAGACCCGCATGCACCAAACCCATCCCCCCGCGCCACGCGCCGCCGAGCCTGTTGCGTCTCAGGCGCCCCGTTCGCAGATGCAGGCGGCGGTGGATGCCGCGATCACCTCGCGCCGCTCGATCCGCCGCTTCCTGCCCACGCCGGTACCGCGCCAGACCATCGAGGCCATTCTGCAGGTGGCCGCGCGCGCGCCCTCGGGCACCAACACCCAGCCCTGGCAGGTGCATGTGCTCAGCGGTGCGGCCAAGGCGCGGCTGTCCGCGCGCATCCTCGCCGCCTACGACGATCCCGCGCAGGCCGCGCAGCACACCGAGGACTACGCCTACTACCCCTCCGAATGGCGCTCGCCCTACATCGACCGCCGGCGCAAGGTGGGCTGGGATCTGTACGGGCTGCTCGGCATTGCGAAAGGCGACAAGGCCGCGATGCACGCGCAGCATGGCCGCAACTATGTGTTCTTCGACGCGCCGGTCGGGCTGATTTTCACCATCGACCGGGTGATGGAGCAGGGCAGCTGGCTGGACTACGGCATGTTCCTGCAGAACATCATGGTGGCGGCGCGCGGCCGCGGGCTCGACACCTGCCCACAGGCGGCGTTCAACCAGTTCCATCGCATCATCGAGGACGAACTCGGGCTCGATGCGAGCGCGCAGCAGGTGGTGTGCGGCATGGCGCTGGGCTGGGCCGATCCCGCTGCGATCGAAAACACCCTGGTCACCGAGCGCGCACCGGTGGCCGATTTCGCCCGCTTTGTCGACCAATGAATGCGCTGGCCTGGATCGGCGAGGTCCGCATCGCGCAGGCGGTGCAGGACGGCAAGCTCGACAACCTGCCCGGCACCGGCCGCCCGCTCGATCTCACGCTGCGCGACGGCGCGCTCGAGGCGCAAGCGCGTCTCGGCCTCGAACTGCTCGAGCGCGCCCGCCGCGCCCCGGCAGACACCGCGCAGGACCAGCGCGAACGCGCCGCACTCCGTCTGCTCTGGGCCAGGGCGCTCGCCCGCCAGCGCCGCGACCGCAACACGCCATGATCATCACCTCGCTGCTCGACACCGATCTTTACAAGTTCACCATGATGCAGGTGGTGCTGCATCACTTTCCCGGGGCGCAGGTGGAATATCGCTTCAAATGCCGCACCCCGGGTGTCGATCTGGTGTCGCGGCTGGACGAAATCGATGCCGAGCTCGACGCGCTGTGCACCCTGCATTTCCAGCCCGACGAACTCGATTTTCTGCGCAGCCTGCGGTTCATCAAAAGCGACTTTGTCGATTTTCTTGCGCTGTTCCGCCTCAACCGCCAGCGCATCAGCGCCACCCCGGCGGCAGACCCGGCCGCGCGTGCCCGAGGCGAGATCGACATCATCATCCGTGGCCCGTGGCTGCACACCATTCTGTTCGAGGTGCCGGTGCTGGCCATCGTCGGCGAGGTCCATGCCCGCCACGCCCATGCCGACGCCGATCAGCGCGCCGGGCTGCAGCGCGTCGACGACAAGATCGCGCTGCTGCGCACCGCCGAGCTTCAGGACTGCCGCATCGCCGACTACGGCACCCGCCGTCGCTACTCCCGTCATTGGCAGGCGCAGGTGCTCGCACGGTTGCAGGCCGGGCTGGGGCCGCAGCTGGCCGGCACCAGCAATGTGCTGCTCGCCAAGGAAATGGGCCTCACGCCGCTGGGCACCATGGCGCACGAATACCTGCAGGCCTGCCAGGCGCTGGGGCCCCGGCTGCGCGACACCCAGGTGTTCGCCTTCGACATGTGGGCGCGCGAATACCGCGGCGACCTCGGCATCGCCCTGGCCGATGTCTATGGTCTGCAGGCCTTCCTGCGCGACTTCGACCTGTATTTCTGCAAGCTGTTCGACGGCGCGCGGCACGACTCGGGAGACCCGTTTTCGTGGGGCGAGCAGATGATTGCGCACTACACCCGGCACCGCGTCGATCCGCGCACCAAGATCCTGGTGTTCTCCGACATGCTCACCATCCCCAAGGTGATTGCGCTGTACCGCCAGTTCCACGCCCGGGTCGGTCTGGCCTTTGGCATCGGCACCAATCTGATGCACGACCTCGGCCATGAGGCCCCGCAGATGGTGATCAAAATGACCCGCTGCAACGGTCAGCCGGTGGCCAAGGTGAGCGACGCCCCGGGCAAGAACATGTGCGATGACCCCAAATACCTCGCCTATTTGCGCGAGGTGTTCCAGATTCCGGACAGCCAGCTCGTCGAGCATGATGCGGAGGATGGGTGAGCCGTTGCAGTTGCCTATAGAGGAGATGAATCATGCCCATCGCAAAAATCGAAGTGTGCCGCTCGCATCCTCCCGAGAGGGTCGCCGCCTTGATCGAGGCTGTTTACCAAGCCCAGATCGAGGCGCTCAAGGTGCCGGAAGATGACAAGCAGATCCGCTACATTGAACACAAGCCTGAGCACTGCCCTATCCCTCCAGGCAAGACAGAAAACTACACCTTTGTGGAATTCCTGCTCTTTCCGGGCCGGTCGCTCGAAGCCAAGCGCAGGCTGTACCAGGGCATCGTCGGCAGATTGGGTCTGCTTGGCATTCAGGCATCGGACATCCTGATCGTTTTGATCGAGCCGCCGCTTGAGAACTGGGGCCTGCGTGGTCAGCCTGCATCCGAAGTCGATCTGGGCTTCAATCTTCAGGTCTGAACAATGATCTTTCTGCGTACACCGACAACCCTTATCCAGACGCCCCCATGAACACCGACTCCGCCCGCGCCGCGATCCTGGCGCAGATCCGTGCCCGGCAAGGGCGACCCGAGGCACTGCGTGCGATGGAGGTGCAGGATGCCGAGGCCGACATCGCACGGCATGTGCGCGGCCCGCAGCCGCGGCTGGGTGACGATCTGGTGGCCGCGTTCAAGGCGCAGGCGCTGTCGCTGCAGACCACGGTGGCGCATGCCACCCATCTGGACGCGGTGCCGCAGGCGGTGGCGGCGTATCTGCGCGAGCAGTCCCTGGGCCTGCAGGGCGTGGCCTGGGAGACCTTGGCGGGTCTTCCCTGGGTGCAGGCCGGGCTGGCGCTGGAATTCCGCCCGCCGCGCGATGCCGATTTGAAACAGCCCCCTGACGCGCTGCGCGCGTCGCCCCCCGAGGGGGAGTCAGTTCCTTCGGAGCGGCCGTGCGGAACTGACTTGCTCGGCATCACCGGCTGCTTTTGCGCCGTGGCCGAGACCGGCTCGCTGTTGCTGGCCAGTTCGCCCACCACGCCGGCGTCCACCCATCTGCTGCCGGAAACGCACGTCGCCATCGTGCCGGCGCGGCGCATCGTGCCCACGCTGGAAGACGCCTATGCGCTGCTGCGCGCCGAACTCGGCGAACTGCCGCGGGCGCTGTCCACCGTGTCCGGCCCGTCGCGCACCGGGGACATCGAGCAGACCATCGTGCTCGGTGCGCACGGGCCGTATCGCGTCCACGTGGTGATCGTCGATGCGCACTGAGCGCCTGCGCGCTGCGCGGCGATGGGTGCCGTTGCTTGCGGCAAGTAGCGCCATGCCGGCGACCGCTTTCGCCGCGTCTGGCCCCGATCCGTCCACCCTCAGCCTGTGGTGGGGGCTGCCGTTTGCCGCGATGCTGCTGTCCATCGCGCTGCTGCCGCTGTTTGCCGGGCAGTTGTGGCACCACCACCAGGGCAAGATCGCCGCGCTGTGGGCCGCGCTGTTTCTCGTGCCGTATGCCGTGCGCTTTGGCCCGCATGCCACCTGGGATGCCGCGTTGCACACCTTGCTGCACGAATACCTGCCCTTCGTCATCCTGCTGACCGCGCTCTACACGGTGAGCGGCGGCATTGCGGTGCGCGGCAATCTGCACGGCAGCCCGGCGCAGAACACCCTGCTGCTGGCCATTGGCACGGTGCTGGCCAGCGTCATGGGCACCACCGGCGCGGCGATGCTGATGGTGCGCCCGGTCATCCGCGCCAACGACGCGCGGCGCCACAACGCGCATGTGCTGGTGTTTTTCATCTTTCTGGTCGCCAACGCCGGCGGCGCGCTCACCCCGCTGGGCGACCCGCCGCTGTTCCTCGGCTTTCTCAAGGGGGTGGATTTTTTCTGGACGCTGCGGCACATGCTCGCCCCGACTGCATTGCTGTGCGCGCTGCTGCTGGCGCTGTTCTATCTGCTCGACCGCTGGTACTGGAGCCAGGAAGGCGAGCGCAAGCTGCGCGACCCCACGCCCGACGCGCCGATTCGCCTCATCGGCGCATGGAATCTGCTGTGGCTGCTGGCCATCGTGCTGGCGGTGCTGCACAGTGGCATCTGGAAGCCGGGGGTGACCGTGACCCTCCTCGGGCAGCAACTGGAGCTGCAGAACCTCACCCGCGACGCGGCGCTGATCGGCATTGCGCTGCTCTCACTGGCGACCACGCCGTGGCAGGCGCGGCATGAAAACCAGTTCACCTGGGCGCCGATGATCGAAGTCGCCAAGCTGTTTCTCGGCATCTTTCTCACCATCATCCCGGTGATCGCCATCCTGCGCGCTGGGCCGGATGGTGCGCTGGCCGCGTTGGTGCGATTGACCACCGATGCGCAGGGCCAGCCCATCGCCGCGGCGTACTTCTGGCTGACCGGCGGTTTGTCTGCGTTTCTCGACAACGCGCCGACCTATCTGGTGTTTTTCAACCTCGCCGGCGGCAATGCAGCGCACCTGATGGCGCAGGCCACGACGCTGACCGCGATTTCGGCAGGGGCGGTGTTCATGGGCGCGGTCACCTACATCGGCAACGCGCCCAATTTCATGGTCAAGGCGATTGCCGAACACCGCGGGGTACGCATGCCGTCGTTTTTCGGCTATATGGGTTGGTCGTTTGCCGTCCTGCTGCCGTGCTTTGTGCTACTCACCGTGGTGTTTTTCCGATGAACCGCCTTCCTGACGATGGGCCGCTGCGCGTGCTGGTGGCGCGCGCGGTGTTTGCCGACATCATCGATCCACTCCGCGCCGTTGCCGAGGTGGAGACCACGCCGGATGACGCGATTTCTCCGCCGAAGGTGCTGCGCCAGCGCCTTGCCGACAAGCACGGCGCGTTCATCACCGGCAGCGAGCGCATCGACGCCGCGCTGCTCGACGCCTGCCCGGATCTGCGGGTCATCAGCACCATGACCGTGGGCGTCGATCACATCGATCTGGCTGCCTGTGCCGAGCGCGGCATCATCGTCACCCACTCGCCAGATGTGCTCACGGAGACCACCGCCGACTTCGGCTTCGCGCTGCTGTTGGCCGCCGCGCGCCAGATCGGCGATGCCGAGCGCTATTTGCGCGCGGGAAAGTGGAGCAAGTGGAGCGTCGATCTGTTCGCCGGGGCCGATGTGCACGGCAGCACGCTGGGCATCGTGGGCATGGGGCGCATCGGCCAGGCGATCGCCCGCCGCGCCGCGCTGGGCTTCGGCATGCGCGTGCTCTATCACAACCGCACCCGCCTGCCGCCGCAGATCGAGGCCGAATGCCGCGCCGCGTACCGCGACCTGCCCAGGCTGCTGCGCGAAAGCGACCACGTGCTGCTGGCGATGCCGTACAGCCCGCAGGCGCATCACTTGATCGGCGCGCAGCAGATCGCGCTGATGCGCCCGGGAGCGACGCTGGTCAACATCGCCCGCGGCGGCGTGGTCGACGAGGCCGCGCTGGCTGCGGCGTTGCACAGCGGGCATCTGGGCGCCGCCGGGCTGGACGTGTTCGAGGGCGAACCGCAGGTCCATCCCGCGCTGCTCGATGCGCCGCGCTGCGTGCTCACCCCGCATATCGCCAGCAGCAGCATGCCGACCCGCCGCGCGATGGCGCAACTCGCGGTGGACAACCTGATGGCGGTGCTGCAGGGCCGCCCGCCGCTGACCCCCGTGACCGCCTGACATCGCATGTCGCTCGAACTCCTCCTGCTTTTGCTCGTCGTGCTGTTGCTGTTCGCGCTGCTTGGCATCGGCGCGGCGCTGCTCGTCCGGGTGCGCGGCGCAGGCGATCTGCGCC
>JAGDVQ010000137.1:10709-19146 GCA_023255715.1 Thiomonas sp. | reverse complement strand
CCGCCTGCAGCAGGCCGTCATCGACAACGGCAATGTGTTCGCCGTGCTGATGGACGCGGTGCGCGTCTGCAGCCTGGGGCAGATCACCACGGCGCTGTTCGAAGTGGGCGGACAGTACCGGCGCAGCATGTAAGCAGGCACGCGCCTATCATCACGTCATTCCGCTGCGCGTCCTGCGCGGCGGTTTTTTGTTTTCTGCCATGCCCAAGCCCACCGCCTCACTCCGTGCCAGCGCCCTGATGCTGCTGGCTTCGCTCATCTGGGGCACGGCCTTCGTTGCCCAGACGGCCAGCATCGGCACGATCGGCCCGTTCTATTACACCGGTCTGCGCTTCGTGCTCGGCGCCGCCGTGGTGATGGCGTTCATGGCCATGCGCCCACGCCCCGATCCCGCTGCCCATCCCGGCTCGACCCCCCGCAGTCTGTTGCGCGATGGTGGTCTTCTTGGCGTGCTGGTGGCCGTTTCCATCTCGCTGCAGCAGATCGGGCTGGAATTCACCACGGTGGCCAATGCCGGGTTCATCAGCTCGCTCTACGTCGTGCTCGTGCCGCTGCTCGGGCTGCTGTGGGGACGGCGCATCGGCGCTGGCGTGTGGCTGGGCGCACTGCTCGCCATGCTCGGCATGTACTTCCTCAGTGTGCGCAGCGGTTACTCAGTGCGGCATGGCGACTGGCTGGAACTGGGCGGCGCGCTGTTCATCACCGGGCAGATCCTCCTGCTGGGCAGGGTGGCGCCGCGTCACGATCCGCTGCGACTCGCGGTGGTGCAGTTCGTGGTCTGCGGCGTGCTCTGCCTGGGTACCGGTGTGCTGGTGGAGACCATCAGCCTCGATGCGCTGCGGCGTGCCGCGTGGACCATTGTCTACGGCGGTGCGCTGTCCGTGGGCGTGGCCTATACCCTGCAGGTGGTGGCGCAGCGCGACGCCATTGCGGCCCATGCCGCCGTGATCTTCAGCATGGAAGGCGTGTTCGCCGCGCTGGCCGCCTGGCTGGTGCTGCAGCAGACGCTGGACGCCCGCGCCCTCGTGGGCTGTGCGCTGGTCTTCAGTGGACTCGTTCTCTCGCAACTGCCGCTGCGGGAACTGGCGATCGGCATGCATGCCCGCCTGCGACGCGCGCCCGCTCCGCAAACCATCGACCCATGAACCCGTCGAACCCTTCCCAGACGCGCAATCCACAGCACAGCGCGCGCAAGGCAGTCCAGTGAGCACCAAACCCCGCCCCGCTTCCGCCTGGCCCGGACGCCCGCTGCGCGCCGACGCCAGTGCCCCTTCCTGCTGCCAAACACCTTTCAAGGCGGCAGCCTCTTCCGCTGCCCAAGGCGACCCGAACACCGCTGTGCGACTGTCCAAGCGCATGTCCGAACTCGGCCTGGCCTCCCGGCGCGAGGCCGATGCCTGGATCGAACAGGGTTGGGTCCTGGTGGATGGCGCCCCGGCAGTGCTGGGCACCAAGGTCGCGGCCAACCTGCCGGCGTCGCGCATTGCCATTCGCAAGGTGGCGCAGCATCAGCAGGCTGCGCAGGCCACCATCCTGCTGCACAAGCCAGTGGGCTATGTCAGCGCGCAGGCCGAGCATGGCTATACCCCGGCCATTGCGCTGATCAAGGCCGAGAGCCGCTGGGAAGAGTGCGACGCGCCGCGCCAGTTTTCGCCCGCCCACCTGCGGCATCTGGCCGTGGCGGGGCGGCTGGACATCGACTCCACCGGCCTGCTGGTGCTCACGCAGGACGGCCGCATCGCCCGCCAGCTCATCGGTGAGGACAGCGCAGTCGAGAAGGAATATCTGGTGCGCGTCAGCCTGCGCGACGCGCCGGCGGGCAACGCGGGGGAAGAGGATGTGCAGGCCGCCTTCCCTCAAAGCAAGCTCGCCTTGCTGCGCCACGGCCTGATGCTGGACGACCAGCCGCTGCGCCCAGCGCAGGTGGAGTGGATCAACCCGCAGCAGTTGCGCTTTGTGCTGCTTGAAGGCAAGAAGCGCCAGATTCGCCGCATGTGTGAGCTCGTCGGCCTGCGCGTCACCGGGCTCAAGCGGGTACGCATCGGCCAGGTGCGGCTGGGCGCGCTGCCGCTCGGTGCCTGGCGCTATCTGCGCGACGACGAGCAGTTCTGAAGGCCCTGGTCAGGCCTTGCGCTCGCGAACAGGTCGAGCGACTCCTCGGTGTGTATGCCTGTGCAATCCACCCGGCAGGCCGTGATGGCCATGAGCGGCCGTTGCGCACGCTCGTGCGATCCTGATCTGGAGTGACACAGCGCAGTCATCTCCGCGTGTTACCAACGCGGCATGTCTGCTGAACCCTCGATGCTGCCTCCGGGCGACCTGCTCGCTGCCCTCCGCCAACTCCGCACCGCGGCGCTGCAGCAGGAACTTGCGCATGCCGAGCGGATCGCCGCCCTGCCTGCTGCGCGGCAGGCCAGTGCACGCAATCTGCTGCACTATCTCGCGGTGCGGCAGGTAGATCTTCGTCCGCTGCAACTGCGTCTGGCCCAGCTTGGTCTGTCGTCCCTGGGCAGCATGGAGACCCATGTGCTCGCCGCGCTGGACACCCTCTCCGCGCGGCTGGAAGACATGCTCGGCCAGCCCCACGCCCATCGTCCAGTCCCCTGTTGCTCGCATGGCCAGGGCGCGCAGCTGCTGCAGGACAACGCGACCGCCTTGCTCAACCCACCGCGGCCGCAGCGCGACGTGCGCATCATGGTGACTCTGGCGACGCAATCCGCGCAGGACGCCCAGGGCATCCGCGACCTGGTGGATGCCGGCATGGACGTGGCGCGCATCAACTGCGCGCATGACGATGCCACGATCTGGCAGCGCATGGCCGCGCTGATTCGCGCCACACCCGGCGCGCAGGAGCGGGCGCCGCTGGTCCAGATCGATCTGGCCGGCCCCAAGTCACGCACCGGCGCCTTGCCGCCGCAAGGCCGGGTGCTGCATCTGCGGCCACGGCGCGATCTGCACGGGCAGACGGTCGAAGCGGCACGGCTTGCCCTGTGGTTCGGCGCCAACCCGGCACCGCAGAACAGCGCCGTCGAGCCCGTTCTGCTGGCCACCAGCCTGCACCCCGCACTGCCCGACGTCCTGCCGCCCGCACTGCGTCTGCGTGTCACCGACGCCCGCAAGCGGGTGCGTGACGGCACGCTGCTGCAGCGTGATGGCGATCTGATGCAGTTCACCTTCGATCGTTCTGTCTATCTGGAAGAGGACATGGCATTTGCCTTGCAACAGGGGCGCAACATCCTCTGTACCGGCACTCTCCAGGGCATCCCCGAGGTGCCCGGCGAACTGCGGCTGTGCGTCGGCGATCCGCTGCTGCTCCTCAAGGAAAACCGGCCTGGCCGCCCCGGAGTGCGCAACGCGCGGGGCACCTTCACCGAACCGCCGCAAATCCATTGCACCCTGGCGGACGCGTTCCATTCCGCCCGCGCGGGACAGTCGGTCTGGCTGGACGACGGACGCATCGGCGCCGTCATCGAGACCTGCGCACCGGATGTCATGCGGCTGCGCATCACCCATGCCGCCCCCAACGGCAGCAAGCTCAAGGCGGAAAAAGGCATCAATTTCCCCGACACCACCTTCGACACCCCGGCGCTGACCGACAAGGACCGCGCCGATCTGGCCGCGATGGCCGCACAGGTCGACCTGGTCGCGCTGTCCTTCCTGCGCGCCCCGCAGGACGTGGCCTCGCTGCGTGCGGAGCTTGCCGCGCTCGGGCGCAGCGATGCAGGCATCGTGCTCAAGATCGAGAACCGACAGGCCTTCGCCCAACTGCCGTCCATCCTGCTCGAGGCGCTGGCGCATCCCCGCGTGGGCGTGATGGTGGCACGCGGTGATCTGGCGGTGGAACTCGGGTTCGAGCGTCTGTCCGAGGCGCAGGAGGAAATCCTCTGGCTGTGCGAGGCGGCGCACTTGCCGGTGATCTGGGCCACCCAGATCCTGGACACCCTGGCCCGCAGCGGCCAGCCCTCGCGCCCCGAAGTGACGGATGCGGCCATGAGCATCCGCGCCGAATGCGCCATGCTGAACAAGGGGCCGCACATCGTCGACGCCGTGCGCTTTCTCTCCGGGGTTCTGGAGCGCATGGAAGGCCATTACGCCAAGCGCATGACCCTGCGCCGCCCGCTGTCCATTGCCGGGCCACGACTGCCGCAGGCGCAGCCACAGGTCGACGTTGCACAGTCAGGGCACTGAGCGCAAACGCCGCATGCGCCGCCCATCAAGCGGTGGCAACTCCTGCCCGGGGCTTGATATTGTTGCAACGCAGCAGGGTTCCATTTGACATTCATCAACGACAAGCGCCTAAATCAGTGCGTGCTTATAGAGGGTTCTCCTAATGTCCAAGCGGGTCTGCGCAGGGAACAATGCGCCATCTTTCGCGGAGTACGGACATGGATTCAAAGCGTCGCACATGGTTGATTGCAACAGGCTGCGCCGGTTGCGTGGCAGCAGGGGGTGCGGCCGTTCCCTTTGTCGATTCCATGGCGCCTTCCGCCAAGGCGCGCGCCGAAGGTGGCCCCGTCGATGTGGACATCAGCACCCTGCGCCCCAGCGAAAAAATGACGGTCCTGTGGCGCGGCCAGCCCGTGTGGATTCTGCACCGCACGCCCGCCATGCTGGAGTCGCTCAACGAAACCCAGCCCCTCGTGGCTGACCCGGATTCCAAGCGCACCGCCTTCCCCACCCCGGTCTGGGCCCAGACCCAGTGGCGCTCGATCAAGAAGGAATATCTGGTGGTCGTGGGGATCTGCACGCACCTGGGCTGCTCTCCGGTGGACCGCTTCACGCCCGGGCCGCAGCCCTCACTGCCGTCCGACTGGGATGGCGGATTTCTCTGCCCCTGCCACGGCTCGATGTTCGATCTGGCCGGTCGGGTGTTCAAGAACATGCCGGCCCCCGACAACCTGGTCGTGCCACCGTATATGTTCGTGACCAACGCCAAATTGCGCATCGGCGAGCACGAGCAGGCCTGAGGCCAGTTCAACGTTCCGCCGCATTCCCCACAAGACCAACAGGAGACACCTCAATGGCAGATCAATCGCTGCACGGAGCGCATGCCGCGCCTGAACACGGCGGGCTGCGCGGCTGGATCGACAAGCGCTTCCCGTTCTCCTCGCTGTGGAGCGCGCACCTGACCGAGTACTACGCGCCGAAGAACCTCAACTTCTGGTACTACTTCGGCTCGTTGTCCATCGTGGTGCTGGCCATCCAGATCGTCAGCGGCATCTTCCTGGTGATGAACTACAAGCCCGACGCCGCCCTGGCGTTCGGCTCGGTCGAGTACATCATGCGCGACGTGAACTGGGGCTGGCTGATTCGCTACATCCACTCCACCGGGGCGTCGGCGTTTTTCATCGTGATCTACCTGCACATGTTCCGCGGGCTGATCTACGGCTCCTACCGCACCCCGCGCGAACTGATCTGGATTTTCGGCTGCCTGATCTTTCTGTGTCTCATGGCCGAGGCCTTCTTCGGCTACCTGCTGCCCTGGGGGCAGATGTCGTTCTGGGGCGCGCAGGTCATCGTCAACCTGTTCTCCGCCATCCCCTTCATCGGCCCGGATCTGGCGGTATGGATTCGCGGCGACTATGTGGTGAGCGACGTCACGCTCAACCGCTTTTTCGCCTTCCACGTCATCGCCATTCCGCTGCTGCTCATCGGCCTGGTGGGCTCGCACATCATCGCCCTGCACCAGGTCGGCTCGAACAACCCGGACGGCGTGGAAATCAAGGACAACAAGGATGGCCGCGGCATTCCGCGTGACGGCGTGGCCTTTCATCCGTACTACACCGTGCACGACCTGTTCGGGCTGTCGGTGTTCTTGATGATTTTCTGCGCCGTGGTGTTTTTCGCACCGCAGTTTGGTGGCTATTTCCTCGAGCACAACAACTTCATCCCGGCCAATCCGCTCAAGACCCCGCCGCACATTGCGCCCGTCTGGTATTTCACGCCCTTCTATTCCATTCTGCGCGCCACCACCAGCAACACCGTGCACATCTGGATGGCCGTGCTTGTCGTGGCCACGCTGTTTGCGCTGTGGCGGCATCGCGCCAGGCCCACGCGTGCCGCCCTGTTTGCCGTCGGCGGCGGCTTGCTGTTCTGGGCATTGGCCACCGTGGACGCCAAATTCTGGGGCGTGGTCAGCATGGGCGGTGCTGTGATCATCTTCTTTTTTCTGCCCTGGCTGGATCATTCTCCAGTCAAGTCCATCCGCTACCGCCCGACCTGGCACCGCGCCATCTACATCCTGTTTGCAATCAATTTCGTCGTGCTGGGCTATTTTGGCATCCAGCCGCCTTCGCCCGTGGCCTATGCGGTGGCACTGACCTGCACGCTGCTGTATTTCAGCTTCTTCTTCCTCATGCCATGGTGGAGCCAACTGGGCGCGTTCAAACCCGTGCCGCAACGCCTGACCTTCAAAGCCCACTGATGCGCGCGCCCATGAAATCCATCCTGCACCGACTGTGTCTGGGGCTGCTGCTTGGCCTGATGCTGCAAGGCATTGCCAGCGCCGCTGCTGAAGAGCAAGAAATTCCCCTCGACCACGCGCCCTATCGGGTAAACAACATCCTGGCACTGCAAAACGGTGCCCGCCTGTTCGTCAACTACTGCCTGGGCTGCCATTCCGCGAAATACATGCGCTACGAGAGCCTGCGCGATATCGGCCTGACCGATGACCAGATTCAGCACAACCTGATGTTCGGCGATGCCAAGATCGGCGACACCATGCGTGTGGCCATGACCGCAGCACAGGCCGAAAAGTGGTTTGGCGTCGAACCGCCGGACCTGTCCATCATCACCAAGGCACTGGCCTCGCACCGCGGCAGCGGCACGGACTACCTCTACACCTACCTGCGCACCTTCTACCGCGACGACACCCGCCCGAGCGGCTGGAACAACCTGGTCTTCCCGGGCGTGGGCATGCCCAACCCGCTATGGATGCTGCAGGGCGAACGCGCGGCCAACTTCCAGGTCGGCCCCGATCCTGCAGACCCCGCCGTCAAGCTCAAGACCTTTGTCGGCTACACCCAACTGACCAAGGGGGCTGAATCGGCAAGCGAGTATGATTCAACAGTTGCCGACCTTGTCGCCTACATGCAGTGGATGGCCGAGCCCGACCAACTGTTCCGCAAGCGCCTGGGAGTCATCGTGCTCATCTTCCTGGGATTGTTCAGCTTCATCACCTGGAAACTGAAATCCGAATACTGGAAAGATGTGACGTAGCACTGGCAACGGCCCGAACCCCGGGCTCAGCGCCCAATCCGAATCTCCGGGGTGGCTCCGCCACCCCGTTCTGTTTTTTCAGCCCCCAGGTCGGGCCTAGCCCGGCCCGCCGCCGAGGGGGTCAAAAAATCTCGGGGCGGCCCTTTGTTTTTTGTTAGGAGTCTGCATTCATGATGGTGCTTTATTCCGGCACGACCTGCCCGTTCTCGCAGCGTTGCCGCTTCGTGCTGTTCGAAAAAGGCATGGATTTCGAAATCCGTGACGTCGACCTGTTCAACAAACCCGAAGACGTCAGCGTCATGAATCCCTACGGCCAGGTGCCCATCCTGGTCGAGCGCGACCTGATTCTGTACGAATCCAACATCATCAACGAGTACATCGACGAGCGCTTCCCGCATCCGCAGCTCATGCCAGGCGATCCGGTGGCCCGTGCCCGCGTGCGCCTGTTCCTGTTCAACTTCGAAAAGGAATTGTTCGTTCACGTCACCACGCTGGAATCGCGCGCCACCAAGTCCAACGAAAAGGCCCTGGAAAAAGCGCGCGCCGCGATCCGCGACCGCCTCACGCAACTCGCGCCTGTTTTTCTGAAAAACAAATACATGCTGGGCGAAGACTTTTCCATGCTCGACGTGGCCATCGCTCCGCTGCTGTGGCGGCTCGATCACTACGGCATCGACCTGCCCAAGTCGACCCTGCCCTTGGCGAAATACGCCGAGCGCATCTTCCAGCGCCCGGCCTACATCGAAGCGCTCACGCCGTCTGAAAAGATCATGCGCAAGTAAGCTGGCATTCGCATGATGGACCGCAGCACGCAAAACATCAGTTCCACCAAGCCCTATCTGATTCGCGCCATCTACGAATGGTGCACGGATAACGGCCTGACGCCTTACCTCGCGGTCCAGGTGGGCGCCGGTGCGCGCGTGCCGATGGAGTTCGTGAAGAACGGCGAAATCGTGCTCAACATCAGCTTCGACGCGACCAGTGCGCTCCACATCGGCAACGACGACATCCGCTTCAAGGCCCGCTTTGGCGGTGTCGCACGAGACATCCTGGTGCCCATCGGACAGGTCACTGCAATCTACGCCCGCGAAAACAGCCAAGGCATGGCATTTCCCCTGGAGACGGGTCACGACGCCCCCTCTGATGGCGAAGCCGACAATGCCCCTGTTGCCGCCGATCAGAGCGAACAAGATGCATCCAGTCCGCCACCCCGTCTGAG
>JAGDVQ010000137.1:0-10609 GCA_023255715.1 Thiomonas sp. | reverse complement strand
CTGTTGCCGCCGATCAGAGCGAACAAGATGCATCCAGTCCGCCACCCCGTCTGAGGCCGGTAAAATCAACAGCAACCAGTCAGAGCGATCCCTCGCCAGAGCCTCCACCCTCGGCTCCCAGACCGGGCGGCACGCATCTGACCCGCGTGAAATAGTCACACCGACTTTGCGCAACCCGGCGTCCTCAAACGCCCACGCCGACTTAGCTCAGCTGGTAGAGCAACCGCCTTGTAAGCGGTAGGTCATCCGTTCGATTCGGATAGTCGGCACCAAAAAAATTCAATTAATCAATGACTTACAGAACAAGCCACATCAACAAGGTGTGGCTTTTTTCTGTCTCAGTGGGAATGAATTCCCACTCAATTCCCACTGGGTTCCCACAAAAGGCACCCGATCGCCCCCGATTCTTCCCGATTTTTTTCCCACAGGATTCCCACACGCAAGCAGACTCGCGCGAAAACACACACCAGCCTAGAACGAGGGTCGGATGTGCATTTTCGGCCCCGACTTTTCTTGATCTTTCTGGGCAAAGCGTTTGAGTTCCTAGAACAGGATGAGAGCGCAATACGCGCGTCACTTTGTGGGGAGGGGTGATGGAAATCTTGAAGAAAGCATTTCTGAAGCTTTACGAACTTGAGGAGCTTGGGATGCCCGCCGGCAGGACGCTCGAGAACCGGCTGCGAGGTGGCTTCATCGATCTCGGTCAGGACGTCCCGCCGCTGCAGACCCTCAAACTCGGAGGAAGTCGCGTCGTGGCGAGGGATCACCTGATCCATTGGCTCAAAGTCACTGGTGGCATTGAGCCTGACGCCTTTGCACCGCCTGCCACGTCAGCACCGGCCAGACAGGAGGAGGCCCCTGGTCGGCGCGGGCGGGGCAGACCAAGGAAGGCAACGGATTCACGGGGAGCAAAATGAACGCTCCAAGACATGGGCCGGCGACTCGTGCCGTTGATGCACCGGCTCTGCCAGTGGGCGATGGCACCTCGTCTGGGCGATATCGAGAGGCCACGGTCCATTGGACGCCCACGATGGCGGCCTCGAATCAGGCTCGCCGCCAGCCGACGGCAATGGGCGCAAGCTCTACCAACGCAAATAGTTGTTCATACTGCCGCTCTGCATCTGCATGGTGCGGGTCTGGCCACTATGCGTACCCGTCACGGTGTAGCGACCCGCGGGCAGCTTGACGTAGCACAGGGGACCATTCGCATTGAAACTGGCTACGGTCAGAGCGCCAAACTGAATCTGGATCTGAACATCTGCCAGGTAGGCGCCACCCGGCCCGCCCACCATCCAGAATCCCAGATTGAAGTTTTCGGCTTGAGCCTTCAACTGCTTCAGACTGTCATCTCCCACGCCGCCACAACGATGGCTGACAATTCGATGCGGTGCATCCGGCAGGGGTTTTTGCTCGTGAGCTTGGGTGCCAACCATGAACAATGGCACTCCGGCGACCAGGAAAGCCAGCTTCGGCAGGATGTTGCGCGGCATTGCGGCGTGAGTCTTAATCATGGTGGAATGCTCCTGGCCCGATGACACCGGCGGAACCAAAACTCTTGATTTCGCAGCGTCATGCATGGCGACGCACGGGACGCACGTTCATCGCGGACAGTATTCCAAACTGATGGCGGACAGCTGCTCTACCATTCGCCTCACTCAGACACCCCACCCACGGTGTCCGCAATCCCCCGGAATACTGTCCGCGATCAGCCTGAAATGGGTGTCCGCGATCAGTGGAATGCGCAACAGGACGAAGGGCGCTGAACTCAACGGGTTATTCAGCGTTGCCTTAACGAAACGGCACGCCGCTGACACCAAACAAACCGATCAGGCCAATAAGAATCAGGTAGACGGCCACGATGTAGTTCAGCAAACGCGGGATGGCGAGTATCAAGATACCTGCAATCAGGGAAACGAGCGGTGCGATGCTGAGGTGGAGGTTCATGTGTATCCTTCTTGCCGAATCGGAGGACTCAGGCGAATCCACAAGTTAGGCGATCTGTTGCCTAGGGTCTGTGCGCTAGCGAACAGTGCCTTGACAAAACTCGCGTGAGAGACGTTCAACACGCAGCTGCATCAGATTCTTGGAGCCCTACATGCTTTCGAGCAGATCAAGCGCGTTGGCGATATGCCTCTCCACATCAGCGTGCAAGGGCACCAGATCCAGTAATTTCTGCGCGGGTGATGTCTGCAGCGCCACAGCCTTGCCCGCGCGGATCAGCCCCAGTGACTCGCCGAGCTTTTGCTTGATGCAGGCAAGAGATTCTGCTTGCAGCCGATGCGCGCGCATCGTTGCGACGCGAAATTGCTCCGCGCTGGCTGCAGCGCCCAAAAGGTGATGAAAGGCTTGGTCCAATTGCGCCTGCAGTGCCTGCAATCCGGCGTTTATGGTGTCCGCTGGTTGCGCTGGGTGGATTTGATGAGCAGCCACCGGATCGCCACGACCACCATTCGCGGAACCGGCACGCGCACGGAGCGCCAGCGTCTCCCGCACTTGCATCTTGCAGCGATACATGGCAATGTCTGCGTGATCAATCAGGCTGTCCAGATCAACCCCATCGTCTGGGTAGATGCTGATCCCGATGCTTGTGGTCAGGCCGGCGTGTCGGTGGTCAATGCTTGCAATCTGTTCCAGCGCAGCTTCGATTTTGTTACAGGCCAGTGTCGCGTCGCCCGATTGGCTGATTTTATTGAGAAGGACAAGAAATTCGTCGCCGCCATGACGGCTGACCGTATCGCTCTCACGCACGGCAGACAGCAGGCAATCCGCTGTGTTTTTGAGCACCCAGTCGCCAGTTCGATGGCCGTGCGTGTCATTGATGATCTTGAAATTATCGAGATCCAGAAACAGCAGTGCCATACGATGACCGTTGCGATGAGCAAGGGCTGCAGCTTGCTTGAACCGGTCGGCGAACAAGGCGCGGTTGGGCAAACCAGTAAGCCCGTCGCGCTCTGCTGCGCGTGACACCAGTTCCAGCTCCCGCTCCACCCGACCCAAGTCATTGAGGGTCTGATGCATTTCCAATGACAGCCGCTGGTTGGCGGCCACCAGTGGATGGGAATCCGCATCGATACAGAGCCATTCGGTTTCTTGCTGCATGATGTTTTGTTCTCAAAGTGCGGGGGGAGAGGATGCACCAGCATCCATGCCCCTCGGTGCGCAAGAATCGCTGGCGGCGATGTCGATGCCGCTGAAAACATGAGCCAAGGTCGCATGGCCATTGACGAGCCTAGCGGCGCAGGGAGTGCTGGTCTGTTCGCCATCGAACATGGCGGAATGCAGCACGCTCCCGGAATTCAGCTGAGCAGAACTCGACAGTGAGGGCGCAGTTCGATTTGACACTGTGCGCTGGCGTACAGACGCACGTTCAGCGCGGTCCTAACCTGCTCGACAGCACCCTCAGTGCCTTGCTGGTTCGACCTGTATCTCGTCTGCAGCAGGCCCCTGGCCATGCCTTGAAACAGGCCAAGACGATGCATCCCCGGAAAAAATGACGAAGCCCAAGCACAGAATCAAAGCCAGTACGGCAAGCAACACCCCGCAGCTGAAGCTGGATCTAGCTTCCATTGAGGGGGCCGAAGGCTGCCTGAGTCGGGTCGGACTCCAGTCCGCATGACATCTCATCGAGTCAGGACATCATCGCGCTGCTCTGCGTTACGCTGGCCGCCGATCTGGTGTGCATGCTGCGCGGCAAGCGCCACTAGTTCACTGCGCAAGATCGGGCAGCTCCCCAGGATCGCCACAGAGTTTCTGGTGCGCACGCTGGAAAAACCGTGTGCGCTGGCGGCCTGGCGGCCCATGCGTGTATCTGCAAGGCCTGATTCATCTGTTCAGCCCACATATGCTGCCCAGAAGCCGCACGTCAGGATCATGTCTCACGACCTGACGCCGCGCCGTGTCCTGCTGAAACTTGTTTCTCAGTTTGCGGGGGTGTCACGGGTTTCGGGCTTTACACCGGTGCCGCAGCAAAAGCCCGTCCCGGTGGCGCTACATCAAATGGGCAGCTATCGCTGCGGTGGTGCGGACGTCGCAAGCCTGAAACGGTTGCAGGCACAGTCCAATGAATTCAACATTGGATTCTGGATGGTGGGCGGGCCAGGCGGTGCCTATCTCGCTGATGTTCCGATTCAGATCAAGTCCGGCGGTCAGAATGTGGCCAGCTTTATTGCGGATGGGCCGCTCTGCTACCTCAAGCTGCCAGCCGGCAGCTATATCGTCGTGGGCGTGCATAACGGCCAGACACGCAGCATGCAGATGCAAAGCGGCAGCATGAACAACTACCTGCGCTGGTAGGCCCGCCTCGCTGCCGAGCGTCTATTCCTGCAGCATTTCGCATCCTTCTGGTGCTTGCCGATTTCCAGCACCAGCACAACATGTCCTCAAAAATTGTCATTCCCGTCGAAGCCAGCGAGAAAACACAGGCGGCTACAACACGCGCCTCAGATCTGGCGCAGAGGTCGTCGGCGGCTGAGTGCGTTTTGGCTGTGATCGACGACTATCGAAGGATCGTCCGCGTCATCCAAACTACTCGTGAACGGCTGTGATGTCCTTTGCAGATTGGAGTCTTTTAATTGGTGTGCTACTTGTCACAATCGCTCTTGCCGGAACGGTACTTGGGCGACTACCCATAAGCAGCGCAATGGTGTATCTGGGTGTTGGTTGGCTACTTGGACCGAGTGCGATGAATGTCCTACGCCCCGATCCGTTTTTGCATGCAGAAACGTTGTCGCGGCTTGCCGAACTTGCGCTGCTCATCTCGTTGTTTTCTGTGGGTCTGCAACTTGGCGTGCCCTTGAGGGATAGGCGCTGGCTACTGCCGCTGCGTCTGGCTTTTCTCTCCATGGCATTAATGGTGTCAATGATCACCGCCATCGGCATCTGGCTGCTGCACTTGCCACTTGGAGCCGCCGTCTTGCTGGGGGCGATGCTGGCACCGACTGATCCGGTGCTCGCGTCGGGCGTGCAATCTGATGTCGGCATCAAGCCAGACCGCCTTGGTTTCAGTCTCGCCGGTGAGGGAGGTCTCAATGACGGCGCCGCCTACCCTTTTGTCATGCTCGGCCTGGGCATTCTCGGGCTGCATGGGGTTGGGCCGGGGTTTCTGCGCTGGTGGAGTATGGACCTGATCTGGTCCAGCGTGGGCGGCGCACTGATCGGGGGTTTGCTCGGAGCAGCGATCGGACGGCTAGTCATTTTTCTGCGCAGCCGCCGTGGCGAGGCGGTCGGCTTCGATGTCTTCCTCGGCCTTGGCTTGGTGGCCGTGGTGTTCGGACTGGCCCAGATCAGCCTGACATCGGGATTTCTGGCTGTATTCGCTGCAGGTCTTGCCCTGCAACGCGTTCAAGAAGCACCACACCTGAATGCGGCGCCTGCCGTCAGGGGCCTCTCTGCAATATCCGTTACCGACAATACCGGCATCGTGGCAGACATACCGCTTTGGCGCATGCGTGTGCGCCATTCGGTTCAGAGCTTCAACGAGCAGCTGGAAAAGCTGGCCGAACTCGGCATGGTGCTGATGGTGGGCGCGATGCTGGCATATGCCCCGCCCCTGCCGGCAGCGTGGTGGTTCGTACCTGTACTTCTTTTGTTGCTGCGGCCGATCTCGGTGCTGGCTGCAACCATCGGAGAACGTTTGTCGCAGCCCCAACGCGCATTGATGAGCTGGTTTGGCATCCGTGGAATCGGCTCGGTGTTTTATCTGCTGCTGGCTTTGCATCTCGGAGTTAACGGACCGGTGGCTGATACCCTGGTCTCACTGACCTTGTGGACCGTGGCATCGTCCATCGTGGCGCATGGCCTGACTGCTCAACCGTTGATGCAGCGTTATCTGATCTGGCGAGGTGCAAAGCGCCAACGGCGCGGCGCCAAGCGAGACTTTTCGTGAATGCAGCCGCAGCATGCGGGGCAGCCTGTGCGCTGCGCCACAGTCTTGCAAGACCGCCTATGGCCTGTCTTTGGCGGCGTTTTCTAGGCTGTCGCCGGCTTTTTGTATCTGCTCGCCAGCCTTGGCGGCTCCCTGGTCGATAGCCTTGCCCGCCTTTTGTGCTGGGCCTTCCGGCTTCTGGCAGCCGGTGAGCGTCATGAGGAACAGGCTAATGACGGTAATCGTCACAGCGTGTTTGGTGGAATGGATCATGCAGTGTCCTTGTCGGAAATCGGTCTATGGAACAGACGATGCAACTCGCCGCCTGGATTCACGGCCCGAACGCCCCCAGCTTCTGGGTCAGTGGCGACGGGATATCGTTGCTGCGTCCAGCCTATTTCCCGATCTCGTGGCCGATCACACCGCCAACAGCGGCTCCACCAACCGTGCCAATTCCACTGCCACCAGACAGTACCGCGCCACCGACTGCTCCAACGCCTGCACCGATCGCGGTGCTTTTCTCCTGCGACGACATGCCGGCGCAACCGCCAAGCGCCAACAGTAACGAGACTGCAGCAAGGGCAGGGAAAATGCTTAATCTTTGATTCATGAGGTAATCTTTCCGATCGTGGTAGATAATCTTGCTTGAAGCGTGGAATGTCGACGGCTTACTTGCCAAATTGGGTTTTTGCCCGGCTAAGGCACAGATCCTTGGCATCTCCTGCAAAGGCTTGGCATTTCTCTTTGGCAACTGCGTAATTCGCCTCCGTGTCGTTCGCAGAAGCGGTCGCACGCGCTTCGCCGGCCTTTTTGTCGGCATCCAGGTTTGCTTCATTCGACTTAGTTTTCGCGGCAGCGTGTGCTTGTGCCGTGGTCATCAGAGCCTTGGCATGGCCTTTGGCCGCAATCTCAGCGGCCTTTGCCTCTTTCACACAAATATCCTTGGCGTTTCCCGCCAGCACATCGCAGTGCTGACTTGCCAATCTGTAGTCCGCTTCGGCCTTGACCACGCGGGCCTGATACCGATTCCTCTCGGTGGGCGCATAGAGGGCTTCGAGGTTGGCTTGGGCAATATCCCGTTTGCCCGTCACGTCGGCAATGCAAATGTCGTTGGCGTTGCCCGACAAGGAATTGCAGCTGACAGAGGCTGCCTTGTAATCCTGGGCAATTTTGCTCAACTGGGTCTCATACATGCTCTTCGGCATGGTTTGTGCCATGACGGTAGTGCTCAAAACAAGTCCGGCCGCAAGGGCAATTGCGCAGGAGGAATGATGCTTCATGGTGGTGTTCTTTCTTTTTATAGCCGGAGGGATGTCGTCAAGGCCAAAGCTGAGGCCGAGCCGCTGGTGTGCGGCCTGATGGCCGCATCGGCGCTGTAGCGTGTCGCAGAATGCGGCCCGCCGTAGCAAAGAACTGCGTGGTCTTACGCAGAAATTCGACAGACTGTCTGTCGAGCGTTTACTTCACGCTCATGTTGTCCTGAACGGCTTTCACGCCGTCGACTTTGCTCGCGAGGGCCACTGCCCTCAGTTCTTCTTCCCGTGTGCCGACAAAGCCACTGAGCTGCACAACGCCCTTGAAGGTCACGACTTTGATCTCGAACAGCTTGAGCTGAGGGTCGCCAAAGATGGCGGCCTTGACCTTGGTGGTAATTGCCGTGTCGTCAATGTACTGGCCCGTGCTGTCGTGGCGGTCAGTGGCGGCACAGCCAGTGAAGGTGACGAGCGAAGCGGCCAGCATCAGGGCATACAGAATTTTTTTGGATTGCATGGTGGAGCTTTCATTGAGAATTGAAAATTTCCGACCGGCGCGCAGCCGGGAGAAGATCATTGAAATTGGGCGTGCAAAAATCGATGAGCGCTTACACGCGGCCAGTGAGCAACAGGATCAGTACGACGATCACAATGAGGCCTAGGATGCCGCTGGGAAAATATCCCCAGTTGCGGCTGTGTGGCCAACTTGGAATAGCGCCGATCAACATCAGAATCAATATGATCAGTAAGATGGTGCCGAGTGACATGGTCATGCTCCGTTTGGTACTAATGAGCGCATTGGCTCACGTGCGGTTGTTATTCTTTCTGCCTCCGGTGCGGTGTTTTGTGCTTGATGAAGCAAACAAAACGATGGATTTGGTTCCACTGCACGGTGCAAATTAAAGCGCGACCTGTAGGTTCGCCCGGCCTCTTCCAGCGCTGCCACGGGCGCGTTTAAAGTGTCCAGGGGTTGAAACACTGCGCGGGCAGACCCGACCAGAAGTAGCCTGGACTCAGATCGCAGGATCGCTGTCTTTCCGGCTTTTCTGCCAGGCGTCGAGTTGCTGCTCTGCAGCCTCTTTAGTGATGCCGTAAGACTCCTGAATCTTCCCTGCAAGCTGATCACGCTTGCCGGCAATTTCGCTCAGTTGATCGTCCGTGAGCTTGCCCCACTGCTCCTTGGCTTGACCCTTGAGCTGTTTCCAGTTGCCTTCGATGCGTTCCCAGTTCATGTTGCGTCCTTCGCGTTATGGAGCCAATGCTCGAGTCAATTACATTCAGGCTTGTTGTTGCGCATTGCTGCACCGCCTGAGCATTTGCTAAAGGTATCGGACTGCAAGCCTGGTGTCTGTGCGTTAGCGAACATGCCGCGCTGCATACATGAAACCAACGCACTCAAATCTCGTGGCGTTTGAACAGATCAGTCATCAATGCGTTGTAGGTCTGTTGATCCTGTTTGTAGCAACTGCACGCCTTAGCCCGCAGTCCCATGCGGTCCAGCACCTGGAGTTCGCCGCGGCGATAAGCGATGAGCCCATTGCGCTGCAGTTCCCCGGCAGCGACGGTCACGCTGACGCGCCGGATACCGAGCATTCGTGCGAGGCTTTCATGGGTATCGTGAAGCGTGTCGGAATTAGTGCGATCCTGACGCATCAACAATTGGCGCGCCAATCGCGCTTCGATCAAGTGAAACCGTTGGCAGGCTACGGCTGCTGAGAGTTGCGCCATCAGCACAAAAACATAGCGCTGCAGGAGGTGCTGCAAAGCTGAGCTGTCTAAAAGCAACTGCAGCAAATCGTCCCGCACAACCCGCCAGGCGCGGCCTGAGCACTGCACTACGGCGAATAGCGGCGTGCTTGTCACGCCGAAGGCCAGCTCTGCTCCCAACATGCCTTCGCGTCCGACCATGCCGACTTCCAGCGGAGGGTACGCATCAGTCTGCTGCATTATGGAAACAAAACTCTCTACCGGGAAATAGGCATGCAAGGCCGGTTCTCCCGGCCTGCGTATGACGTCAGCAGCAGTCAGATCGACAGGCTCGCAGAGCTTGAGCAATCGCTGGCGCTCAGTTCTTGGCAGACGTTCTATAAGATGATTTTGAGGAGTGGACAAACCGGTTTTCATGTGAGGGCGATCTGCACAGCAATGCATGCTGTGTCCAGGGAGGGTCGGGCGTGCTCAGTAGAGTCGATCGCCGCACCATGCGCCCTCATCACGATCCAGTCGGTTTGCTGACGCACATAGCGAGTCAATTCCGATGTTTTCCGGAGGGCTTCTGCCCTCGCCGAGCAGCCGGATCGAGGAACGTCCGGCTTTTGCAAGCACACTCTACAGACGGCGGGCTTACGTCGTGACTTTCAGTAAATCAAATGCGCGGGGAGAAGTCGGTCGTACTCCGACTTCACGACGGCGTAGCACTCGCAAGTCCGCCGTTCCAAGCCAGCTCGATCGAGTACTTTGATGTGCCCGCGTGCGTAGCTAATCAGCCCGGCGCGCTGTAGATTGAGTGCCGCCTCGGTCACGCCTTCGCGGCGCACGCCGAGCATGTTGGAGATCAGTTCCTGCGTCATCACAAGTTCATTACCGTCGAGCCGATCCAAGCTCAGCAGCAACCAGCGGCAGAGCTGTTGGTCGAGTGAATGATGCCGATTACACACGGCTGTCTGCGACATTTGGGTGATCAGCGCCTGGGTGTAGCGCAGCAGCAGGTGCAGGACCGGCCCCGCTCGGTTGAACTCGGTCTGCATGCTCGAAGCGCTAAGCCGGTAACCTTCGCCAGCGCTTTGCACCACGGCACGGTTGGTGGTGGAGTGTCCCCCCATGAACAACGACACGCCAACCAGTCCTTCCCGGCCGACCACGGCGATTTCGGCAGAGGCGCCGTTTTCCAGGACATACAGCAGCGAGACGATTGCCGTCGTGGGGAAATAGACATGGCTTTGTGTTCCACCCGACTCATACAGCACCTGCCCCAGTTCGAGCTTCACCCACTCAAGTTGCGATTTCCAACGTGACCATTCAGGTCCGGGCAAAGAAGCGAGTAATTGGTTAAGTTTTGGGTCGTCGTTGGTCAGGCGCATGGTGATTTCGGATGGAAGGTGATCTGGACACAAATTGTTTTTTCGGTGGATGAGTTATCCAGCGGCAGGAGAGGTGAACAACGGCGGCGGACCAACTAAAAGAGCCTAGGAGTGCGGGCGGCAAAAGTCGATGATGTTGGGCTGAACTGCGGCTGGCTAGCGGTCAATCAACTTTTCCGGCGCGGCGGACGCCCTGTCGTCCGTCAGAAAACAAGGACAATACGTGCGGGCTTCGCGGCTCCGGTGACCGATGCTTGCGCTCTGCTCGCCTGATCTGATGCGGGCAGCCGACCCCACCACAGTGGCCATTTCGCGCTGCCCCCGCACTTTCATGCGCAACACAGCAAACCCCGTCTGCTCGCTGTGCAAGATCACGCGCTCGACCGAGCCCGACAGGCGCACAGGCTGGTCAG
>JAGDVQ010000159.1 GCA_023255715.1 Thiomonas sp. | reverse complement strand
CCGCCGGTATAGCCGGTGCCGCCGCCGCGCGGAATGATGGTCAGGCCAAGTTCGATGCAGCCCTGCACCAGCCCGGCGATTTCGTCCTCGCTGTCCGGGCAGAGCACCACAAAGGGATATTCCACCCGCCAGTCGGTGGCATCGGTCACGTGCGACACCCGCGCCATGCCGTCGAAGCGGATCGCGCCCTGCGCGCTGTGGCGTCCGAGCACCCGGCGCGCGCGCTGGCGCAGCGCCGCAGCTTCGTCGAACCAGGCGGCAAACGCGGCCACCGCAGCGCGGGCGCGGTCGAGCAATTGCCGCACCAGCGCGTCGCGCTGCGCATGCTCGCCGTCGCTGTGTGCGCTGTCGTCGCGGCGGCGGTCGATTTCGCGCAGACGGTGTTCGAGCGCGCCGATCAGCGCAGCGCGGCGCTTGCGGCTTTGCAGCAGGTCGTCCTGCAGAAAGGGGTTGCGCTGCACCACCCAGATGTCGCCCAGCACCTCGTAGAGCATGCGCGCCGAGCGCCCGGTGCGCCGCTCCTGCCGCAATTGGTTCAGCCACGTCCAGGCCTGCTCGCCCAGCAGGCGCATCACCACTTCGCGGTCGGAAAACGAGGTGTAGTTGTAGGGAATTTCGCGCAGGCGGGCTGGTGCATCCGCCGCGTCTTGGCTCAGCGCGGGGATCAGTTGGGGAGCATGTGGTGCAGGGGCGTTCATCGGGAACGGCGGCCGGCGCGGGCGGGCCTGGGAGGTAAAGCACCATTGTAGGGAGGGCGGCATTCCCGCATGCGCTGGGCGTACTCCCGGAATTCGTGAGGAATGTCACACTTTTGCTCGATGGATGCGGCGGTGCAACAAACAGGGGAAATGCTGCGCTTTTATGCTCGGCGCATGAATGATCTGAAACTCGCCGAACTGATGAGCGCCCTGAGCCATGCGCTCGACATGACCGAGGGCCAGCCCGAAGGTCACTGCGTGCGCTGTGCCTGGATCGGCATGTCGGTAGGCCGCGAAATTGGCCTTGCCGCACAGCAGCAGTGGGAGCTGTACTACACCCTGTTGCTCAAGGACCTGGGATGCAGCAGCAATGCGGCCCGCATCTGCGAGCTCTACCTCGCCGACGACCTGCAGTTCAAGCGCGACTTCAAGCTGCTCGACGGCAGCCTGCCGCATGTGCTGCGCTTCGTGCTCGATCACACCGGGCTGCGCAGCGGTCTGGCCGAGCGCTTTCGCGCCACGCTCAACATCTTTCGCAACGGCAGCGACATCGCGCAGGAACTCATCCAGACCCGCTGCCAGCGCGGCGCCGACATCGCGCGGCAATTGCGTTTTCCGGAAAGCGTGGCGCAGGGCATCCACGGCCTCGATGAGCACTGGGACGGCAGCGGCAAGCCCGAAGGGCTGATCGGCGAGAACATTCCGCTGTACGCCCGCATGGCCCTGCTGGCCCAGGTGGTCGATGTGTTTTTCACCGCAGGCGGCCCGGCCGCGGCGCGCGACGAAGTGCGCCGCCGCCGCGGCAGCTGGTTCGACCCCGAACTGGTCGACGCCTTCATTGCCCTGTCGCAGGGCGAGGCGTTCTGGCAAGCGCTGCGCGACCCCGATCTCGGCAGCCAGGTGCTGGCGCTGGAGCCCGCGCAATGCTGCGTGCCGCTGGATGAAGACTATCTCGACGAAATCGCCGCGGCCTTCGGCCAGATCGTCGACGCCAAAAGCCCCTACACCGCCGGGCACAGCGCGCGCGTGGCGCTGTACGCCGATCACATTGCCACGCAGCTCGACATCCCCGCAGCGCGTCGCCGCTGGCTGTACCGCGGCGCGCTGCTGCACGACGTGGGCAAGCTCGGCGTGAGCAATGCGATTCTCGACAAGGCGGGCAAGCTCGACCCGGATGAGTGGGAAGCCGTGCAGATGCACGCCACCTACACCGAGCGCATCCTGGGCCGGATCAGCGCGTTTTCCGAGCTGGCCCGCGTGTCGGGCGCGCACCATGAGCGGCTGGACGGCACCGGCTATCCACGCAGGCTTGCTGCGGAGCACATCGCCCTGGAAACCCGCATCATCACCACAGCCGACATTTTCGACGCCATCTCCGCCGACCGACCCTACCGCGGCGCGGTGCCCATCCCCGAAACGCTGCAGATCATGTCCAAGACCGTCGGCACCGCACTCGACCCGCGGTGTTTTGAAGCGCTGTGCAGGGCAGTGCAGGAGGTGGAGGCAACCCCCGCAGCACAATGGCCCACGGCGGCCTGAAAGGGGCCGCTGTCAGGAGCTGCCGTCGATCGTTCGATCAGCCCTTGGCCGGCATCGCAACGTAAATCTCCACGCGCCGGTTCTCCGCGCGGCCTTGCGCCGTGGCATTGCTCGCCACGGGGTTCTGCGGGCCCAGGCCCTGGGTGGAAATGCGCTGCGGCGCCACGCCGCGCGACACGAGAAAATTCTTCACCGTCAGCGCCCGGTTCTCGGACAGCGGATAGTTGATCGCATCGGTTCCGGTACTGTCGGTGAAACCGAACACCTGCACGGTTTCGGCCGGGTTCTGGTTCAGCCCCGTGGCCAGGCTCTCCAGGATGGGATACATGCGCGCATTGAGCTGGGCGCTTCCGGTGGCAAAGCCGGCATCCGCCGGCACATTCATCTTCAGGCGGTTGTCCTGCGTCTGCGTGACCTGCACGCCGGTGCCAGACGCCTGCGCCTGCGCCTGCAGATCCTGCTTCTGCTTCTCCAGGTGCTGGTTCCACAGATAGCCGCCCAGGGCGCCGACGGCCGCTCCGGCCACTGCGCCGGTCGCAGCACTCCGACCCGTGTTGCCGCCTGCGGTCAGCGCGCCGATCACCGCGCCCGCCGCAGCGCCGATTCCGGCGCCGGAGGCGGTGGTTCTCTGCGACTCGTTCATGTTGGCGCAACCGCCAAGCCCGAGCGCAAACACACTGGCAGACAACACAACGGCAAGCGATTTCTTGTGCATCATGACATGCTCCTTGGCGAGAATGAATGGGTCATACTTGGTGACAAGTTTAGGCGCGTTCCGTCCGGGAGATGAAACTGTGACGCCGATTTTTCAGTCTATTCTTGGAACATGACAGACCCTGGGAGATTCAGCATGGAACGCTCTCTGCCCCTTGCCCAGGCGCATTCCAGCGCCCGTGAGACCCCGCACTGGACCCTGGACTGGATCGACTTTTCACGCATCCAGATCGAGGCAGTCCACGACAACGACGATCTGTTCTATCTGCTGGTCAGCGCCTCGTTCGTTGAATCGGGCTCGCACACCTACACCCGCAATCTGGTTGCGCATTTCGACACCCAGCCGCAGATTGCCGACTGGCTGCAAAGCCAGTGGGAGCCCGAGGAACTGCAGCACGGTCGCGCCCTCAGAACCTATGTGCAGACCGTCTGGCCCGAATTCGATTGGCAAACCGCCTACGCCGCGTTCTTCGCCGATTACTCGCGCCTGTGCACCGTGGAGGAACTGGAAGACGACCGCGCGCTGGAACTCGTCGCCCGCTGCGTGGTGGAAACCGGCACCGCGACCTACTACCAGACCCTGCGCGACCTCACCGCCGAGCCGGTGCTCAAGGATCTGGCCGAGCGCATCCGCATCGACGAAGTGCAGCATTACAAGCACTTCTATCGCTATTTCAGGCAACTCAATGCCGAGCGCGGCCTCTCTCGCGCGCGCATTTTCGGCGCGCTCAAGCGCCGCCTGAACGAACTGCGCACCAGCGATTCAGACATCGCCCTGCGTTATGTCTGGGCCTTCCGCCACGCGCCCAACGAGGCCGACGACGTGCCCTTCGAGCAGGTGTGCCAGCGGCTGTACCGGCGCGTGGGCGCGCTGTTGCCGATGGAGCAGGCGGTGAAGATGCTGCTCAAGCCGCTGGCCCTGCCACACCGCATGGAGCATGTCATCGAACGTCCGCTCGCGCGCATCGCCCGCAAGGTGATGGCAGCCTGAACGCTGGCGTCCTTGAACCGCGTTGCACTGCAGGTGGATAACGCGGCGGCACATATCCGAGTGCGTTACTCAAGCACTCGAATTCCGGGCCTATCTTCCCTTGGAACCTCGGCCTATATTGAGCCGGTCAAGGCGGTGTTGACCCCTGTTTTCCAGGGTTTGAACGCGGTCTGCTGGCGGAACACTTCATAACAATCGAGGAGATGCAAGATGCAAAAGTCCCTGCATATCGACCCGGACAAGTGCACGGGTTGCCTGCAATGCGAAATGGCCTGCTCGTACGAAAACTACGGAATTTTCAACACCTCCAAGAGCCGCATCAAGGTGTTCGATTTCCATGAAACCGGCCGCAAGGTGCCCTACACCTGCACGCAGTGTGACGAAGCCTGGTGCCTGCACGCCTGCCCGGTGGAGGCCATCAAACTCGACGCCGCCACTGGCGCGAAGATCGTGCTCGACGACGTGTGCGTGGGCTGCAAGGTCTGCACCATCGCCTGTCCGTTCGGCACGGTGAACTATGTCGCCGACACCGGCAAGGTGCAGAAGTGCGACCTGTGCGGCGGCGAGCCGGCCTGCGCAGAAGCCTGCCCCACCGGCGCCATCACCTATGTCGATGCGAGCTGGACCGGGCTGTCGCGCATGCAGCAATGGGCCGACAAGCTGGGCAACCAGAACGTTGCGGCTTGAGCGCACATCGCACAACACAAGGAGACGAACATGACCTGGGCAGGAAAACTATTGCGCGTGAACCTCACGCAAGGCACTGTCAAGAGCGAGCCGCTGAACATGCAGTGGGCACGCGAGTACATCGGCCAGCGCGGGCTGGCCACCAAATACTTTGTCGAGGAAGTCGACGCCAAGGTGGACCCGCTGTCGCCCGACAACAAGCTCATTTACGCCACCGGGCCGCTGACTGGCACCATGGTGTCCACCGGCGGGCGCTATTCGGTCATCACCAAGGGCGCGCTCACCGGGGCGATTGCCTGCTCCAACTCGGGCGGCTACTTCGGCGCCGAGCTGAAGATGGCCGGATGGGACATGATCATTGTCGAAGGCAAGTCCGCCAAGCCCGTCTATCTCTACATCGAGAACGACAAGGCCGAACTGCGTGACGCGTCCCCGATCTGGGGCAAGACCGTCTGGGAGACCGAGCCCTGGATCAAGAACCACCACCAGGATCCGCTCATCCGCGTGAACTCCATCGGCCGCGCCGGTGAAAACGGCGTGATGTACGCGGCCGTGGTCAACGATCTGCACCGCGCGGCCGGGCGCAGCGGCGTGGGCACGGTGATGGGCAGCAAGAACCTCAAGGCCATTGCCGTGCGCGGCACCAAGGGCGTGGGCAATGTGCGCGATCCCAAGGCCTTCTTCCAGGCGGTGAATGCGGGCAAGAAAGTGCTGCACGACAACGCCGTCACCGGCCAGGGCCTGCCCAAGTACGGCACGCAGGTGCTGATGAACGTGATCAACGAAATCGGCGCGATGCCCACGCGCAATCACCGCGACGTGCAGTTCGAAGGCGCAAAGGATATCTCCGGCGAAGCCATGCACGAGCCGCGCAAGACCGATGGCAAGCCCAACCTGGTCACCAACCAGGCCTGCTTCGGCTGCACCATCGCCTGCGGGCGCATCAGCAAGATCGACGAGACCCATTTCAGCGTCGAGAACAAGCCGCAGTACTGGGGCGCGTCGGGTGGGCTGGAATACGAAGCCGCCTGGGCGCTGGGTTCGGCCAATGGCGTGAACGACCTGGAGGCGCTGACCTATGCCAACTTCATCTGCAACGAAGACGGCATGGACCCGATTTCCTTCGGCGCCACCGTCGGTGCCGTGATGGAGCTCTATGACCTCGGATTGCTGACCAAGGAACAGCTGGGGATCGAGGCCCCCTTCGGTTCGGCCAAGGCGCTGACCTACTTCGCCGAAATCACCGCACGCGGCGAGGGCTTCGGCAAGGAGCTGGCGCTGGGCAGCAAGCGGCTGACGGCCAAGTATGGCCATCCGGAACTCAGCATGAGCGTCAAAGGCCAGGAATTCCCGGCCTACGATTCGCGCGGCATCCAGGGCATGGGCCTGGCCTACGCCACCAGCAACCGCGGTGCCTGCCATCTGCGTGGCTATACCGTGGCCTCCGAGGTGCTGGGCATTCCGGTCAAGACCGATCCGCTGGTGACTGCGGGCAAGCCTGAACTGGTGAAAGCCTTCCAGGACGCCACCGCGGTGTTCGACTCGGCCGGCATCTGCATTTTCACCAGCTTCGCCTGGACCCTTGCCGACGTCCAGCCCCAGCTTGCCGCCGCCTGCCTGGAAGAGTTCACCATGGATGAACTCAACACCATTGGCGAGCGCATCTGGAACATGGAGCGCGACTACAACAACCGCGCCGGCTTCACCGCCAAGGACGACACCCTGCCGCCGCGCCTGCTGACCGAGCCCGCCAAGACCGGCCCGGCAAAGGGCTTGGTCAACAACCTGCCGGAGATGCTGCCCAAGTACTACGAACTGCGCGGCTGGACTCCCGAAGGCACCCTCAAGCCCGAGACCCGTACGCGGCTGGGGCTCTGACTTGAACCCCCTCCCCACTGCGTGGGGAGGGCTGGGGTGGGGAGTTCGGGCGACTGCGATTCCCCCTCCCAACCTCCCCCACGCCGTGGGGGAGGAGGCAAGCGGCGAGAGATCCGTCAGCAATCGAGGCAGTGAGCATGAAACACCACGTCATCATCGGCAACGGCCCGGCAGGGGTCGTTGCAGCAGAGACCCTGCGCAAGCATGTTCCGGCGGACGACGCGATCGTGCTGTTTGGCGACGAGGACGCGCCGCCCTATTCGCGCATGGCGATCCCCTACCTGCTGCACGGCGACATCACCGAACGCGGCACCTGGCTGCGCAAGAATGCGCAGCACTGGAAGCAACTCGGCATCACCCTGCGCCACGACCGGGTGAAATCGCTCGACCCCGCCGCGCGCACGCTCGCGCTGGAATCGGGCGGCACCCAATCCTTCGACACCCTGCTGATCGCCACCGGCTCCAGGCCGGTGCTGCCGCCCATCCCGGGAATCCACGCCCAGCGCGTGCACACCTGCTGGACGCTGGAGGACGCCCGTGCCATCGAGAAATTCGCCGTGCCGGGTGCGCGGGTCATCCAATTGGGTGCGGGCTTCATCGGCTGCATCATCATGGAAAGCCTGGTGCGCCGCCGGGTGCAACTCACCGTGGTGGAAATGGGCGACCGCATGGTGCCGCGGATGATGGGCGAGACCGCAGGCGGCATGATCCGCGACTGGGTGCAGGCCAAGGGTGTGACCGTGCACACCGGCGCGCGCATCGAGTCCATCGAGTCCAACCCCTCCGACATGGCCGCGCCGCTGGCGGTGCGCCTGTCCACTGGCGAGCGCCTGCCCGCCGATCTGGTGATCTCGGCTGCGGGGGTGAAACCCAACATCGGCTTTCTCGAGCACTCCGGGGTGCAATGCCTGCAAGGCGTGCTCACCGACGAGCGCATGCAGACCAATGTGCCGGGCATCTTTGCCGCGGGCGACTGCGCCGAGGCATTCGACCCCCTCTATGGCAAGCCGATCGTGAGCGCCATCCAGCCCAACGCGGTCGATCAGGCCTATGTGGCGGCAATGAACATGGCGGGCAAGCACGCCAGGCTGCGCGGAGTCACGCAGATCAACGTGCTCGACACCCTGGGGCTGATCTCCACCAGCTTTGGCCAGTGGCAGGGCGTGCCCGGTGGCCAGGGGGTGGAACTGACCGATCCTGCGGGCTTCCGGCACCTGAGCCTGCAGTTCGAAGGCGATGTGATGGTGGGCAGCAACAGCATCGGCACCACCGAACACATCGGCGTGCTGCGCGGGCTGGTCGAAGGCCGGGTGAAGCTCGGAGGCTGGAAGGACAAGCTCCTCGACGACCCGACTCGGCTGATGGAGGCCTATCTCGCCCGCGCCCAGGCGCAGGACCGTCGCGGCGACACGATCCATCATTGAACCTGTGCACACCCCCACCACATGGACTCTCCCGCATCCCCCACCGCAACGGCCGACGCAGCGCTGCGAACTCCTGTGCGCATCACCCTCAAGCTGATGGCCACGCTCACCGACTATCTGCCGCCACCGCGGCAGGGTCACCAGATGGCGCTCGAGATTCCGCCGGGCACCACCATTCAGGACGTGGTCGAACGCTTTCGCCTGCCGTGGAAGCTGGTCCACCTGGTGCTGGTGGACGGCGTCTACATCGATCCCGATCAACGTGACGTCCGTGTGCTGCGCGATGGCGAAACCCTCGCGATCTGGCCGCCCGTGGCGGGCGGCTGATGTTTGGCGAGCAGGCCCCTGCCTCGGCCCGGCTGGACCTGGCCATTACCCGCAGCGAATTTGCGCGCCAGCTCAGTGCCGCGTTCCCTGGCCTGCAGGAATCCTCACCCGACCAGTTTTCCGGCGAAGACGGTGGATGTCAGTGGTCGATCCGCCTGCAGCCCACGGCGCCCACGCGGCTGGGCCTGATCGTGCTGGAGCGCTGGCTGGCCGACATCACCGTGGACGCGCAATCCCCCGCGCAACGCCAGCTCTGGTGGCAACGCTTCAGTGCCCACTTTCAGAAAGGCGGCGGGTAAGCAGTTCGCTGGCCTGCGCATCCACCCCCTGGGCGCTGCGCAGAATGCCCTCCAGAATTTGCGGCACTTCGAAGACCGCGCGGTTCGGGTGCGCTGCAACCCGCGCACGAAACGCCGGAAGCTCGGCCAGGAATGTCGGCAGCTCTGCCGCAATGGCGCGAAAACTCGGCAGCACCAGGCCGTAGCCGTTGTCGCGCACCCAGTCGGTGTTGTAGCGCTCCTGCGGCATGGTCCAGGCGTTGCGGACGACGATGACCGGCAGGCCCAGATGCAGCGCCTCGCTGAGCGAACCGGGGCCCGGCTTGCCGATGAAAAAATCGCCCAGCCGCATGGTTTCGGCCACCTCGCTGGTGAACCCCATCACATGGCGCGGCGCGGCAGTCGGCAGGGCGCGCAGTTTGGTCGCCAGCTTGTCGTTGTGGCCGCACATGAAGATGAGCTGGGTGTCGGGCAGACGCTCGGCGATCGCCATCATGCTGCGCGACCCGTGACCGCCGAACATCACCACACCGACGGGACGCTGCGGGTCGAAACCCATCGCCTGCAGGCGGGCGGTGCGGTCGACATGTTGCGCCGCGCGATAGAAATCCGGGCGGATGATCATGCCTGATGTGGCATGGACCTTTTCTGGCGGGAAACCAGCGTCCAGCGCCTGCTGCACCGCACGCGCGGAACCGCAGATCAGGTGCTGGTCCTGACCCTGCTCCATCCAGAAATGCGGGGGAAAATCGGCCAGATCGGTCAGCAGGGTGACATAGGGCACGCCAGGCAGTGTGGCCGTCAGGCTGTCATACAGCGCACGATTGAAATTGGGGATCAGCGACACCACCAGATCGGGCTCGGTGCGCAGCCAGTGCAACTTGAGAATCTTGAGCAGGGTGGGATGCAGAAGGCGCAGCGCCCCCTGCAGCAGCTTGAGCTCGTGTCGCAGCCCCAGGGTCAGGCCGCGGGCGAGGCGGGCGTTGTAATAGTCTTCCGGTGAAAACGTGTACTTGCGCAGCGTGCCCTGCGGATCGAGCACGTCGGTCAGGTTGACCAGTCGCACCTGCCAGGGCAGGTCGGACAGCGCGATGCTTTGCTGCAGCGCCAGTGCCGAGGCGCGATGGCCACCGCCTGCATTGAAATAAATCAGATCGACAGTTTTTTTCATTTTCGGAATGTGGAACATGAGGCCGCACGATACACCCGTCATGTGACGAAATTACCACGTCATGGTTTCGCGCAAGCGCGGGAATTTTGTAAATTTCATCAAGTACGGATTGAGAAAATGCGCAGAATCAGGTCAGATTCCGGTTGATGACGGGAGCATATCCGTCTCACCCCCCACCAAATCCGACTTGGAGTCTTCATGAAATTCAAAATTGCCCTGATCGCCGCCGCCCTGCTTTCGCTGGCGGCTTGCCAAAAAGCGGAACAAGCTGCCAGCGGCGCAGCGAGCGCAGCCAAAGCAGCCGCCAGCTCTGCGGTTGCCGCAGGCGCAAGCGCTGCAGGTGCCGCCGCCAGCGCAGCGCATGGTGCTGCTGCCGGTGCAGCCAGCGCAGCAGGTGGCATGGTGAACCATGCAGCCAGCGCGGCCCAGGGCGCGGCCAGCGCAGCCGGTCATGCCGTTGGCGGCGCAGCCAGTGCGGCAGCGGGTGCCGCCAGTGCAGCCGTGCATTCAGGAGCCAATGCGGTCTCCGGCGCTGCCGACAAGGCCAAGGACGCTGCGGCTGGCGCGGTCAACACCCTGAAGGAAAAAGCCACGCAGGCCGTCAAGCCCTGAAGCCCTGATCCGCCCGGCTGAACCTCGAAAAAACGGCGCACTTCGGTGCGCCGTTTTTCATTCCTCCGCTTCGGGGTTGTCGAGGCTGAACACCTCGGCGTTGTCGTCGTAGGCGTAGAGCTCGGCGTAGCGGCCCCAGTCGATCGCGGTGTCGAGCACGCGGCGGGCTTCGTCTTCGCTCAAGTGGTCTTCGAGCTCGGTGAGAAAGCGCGAGTCGGGAGCGCGGTGGTTGAAACGCTCGTCGAGCACGGCGCGGATGCGCGCCACCAGCGGCACACGCTCGGTCAGATGACGGGCGAACAACTGTTTGCGCTCCTGCAGGCTGCCATCGACAAAGATTCGCCCAGCGGGCAGCAGCATGATGTCGCCATCTTCCACCTGGGCGAAACCGAGCAGTTCCACGCCCTCGATCAGCGGGAACAGATCGTCCACGGAAAAGTGCATGTCCTCGGCCAGATCGGGCAGGCTGATGCGCGTGTTGGCGTTGCTCTTTTCCAGCGCGTCGAGCTCTTCGAGCAGGCCGGCCAGCGCGTTGACCGAGAGTGACGGCAGCCGCAGGCCAATGCCTGGCGCCTGTTTGCGCACGGCGTCGCGCCCGGTGGGGCGGGCGGTCATCACGCCGTAAATGTCCTCGACCAGATCGCGGAACTCCTGCGATTCGCGGTTGCGCGGGTGCGGCAGGCCGATGCGCATTTCGTTGACGATGCGCCCCGGGTTGGAGCCAAGGATGATGATGCGGTCGGCCATCAGCACCGCTTCCTCGATGTTGTGCGACACCAGCAGAATGCCGCGGGTGGGGATCTTGCGCTCGGTCCACAGGTCGAGCAGGTCGGTGCGCATGGTCTCGGCGGTGAGCACGTCCAGCGCCGAAAACGGCTCGTCCATCAGCAGCACGTCCGGGTTGATGACCAACGCGCGGGCAAAACCGACGCGCTGGCGCATGCCGCCGGAGAGTTCGCGCGGGTAGGCGGATTCAAACCCGTCCAGGCCGATCAGGTCGATGGCCGCGATCGCGCGCGCGCGACGCTCGGCTGCCGGCACCTTGAGCGCTTCGAGGCCGAGCTCGACGTTCTGCAGCACGGTCAGCCACGGCAGCAGCGCAAAGCTCTGGAACACCATCGCCAGCCCCGGCACCGGCCCGTTGATCGGCTGGCCGCGGTGCAGCGCCACCCCGCCCGAGCTGGACACCAGCCCGGCGAGCATGCGCAGCAGGGTCGACTTGCCCGAGCCGGAGCGGCCGAGCAGCACCAGGATTTCGCCCTCGCTCAGGTGCATGTTGACATCGTCGAGCACCAGCAGCTCGGCGCCGTCTGGGGTCTTGAACGCCTTGCGCAGATGCTCGGTGCGGAAAATGTCCACACCCTGCGCGGTGGCGGCGGTGGGTGCGTGTTCGACAGGAACGGCCATGATCGATGTCCTCGAGTGAAAGCAGGGTCAGTCCAGCCGCACGCGGCGCTGCGCCAGGTCGTACAGCCGGTGCCAGACCAGCCGGTTGGTGAGGATGACCAGCAGCGACATCACCCCGACGCCGAGCGCGATCTGCGCAGTCTGCCCCTTGGCCGTGGTCTGGCTGATGTAGGCGCCCAGCCCGGTGGCAACCAGGGTCTTGTCGCCCCAGCTCACCACCTCGGCGACGATGCTCGCGTTCCACGCCCCGCCGCTGGCGGTGATCGCGCCGGTGACGAAGCCCGGAAAAATGCCCGGCAGGTACAGCCGTTTCCACAGCAGCCAGCCGCGCAGCCCGAGGTTTTGCGCCGCCTCGCGCATGTCGGTGGGAATCGCCGCGGCGGCGCCAACCACCGAGAACAGGATGTACCACATGCTGCCCAGGATCATCAGCGGCGCGGTGAACACGTCCACGTTGAGATGCCAGTGGACGATGACCACCACAAACAACGGAAACAGCAGATTGGCCGGAAACGCCGCGAGAAACTGCGCCAGCGGCTGCACCTTTTCGGCCCAGCGCGGACGCAGCCCGATCCACACGCCGATCGGCACCCACACCAGCGCCGACAGCGCCACCAGCACGAACACCTTGAACCCGGTGATCAGCCCCAGGCCGATGACATGCCCGACCATCGGCCAGCCGAAATCGCGTGGCAGCACCTGCAGCAGCCGCACCACGGCCCACACCGCGAGCACGCCGAGAGCGGCGTAGAACACCCCGTCGGCAAGCCGCCTGCGCTGTCGGGCGTTGCCTGGCACGCGGCGCGGCGGCACCTTGGGCATGAGCCGCACGCTGAGTTCCCACAGCCGCGCCGGCACCACTGCAAGCAGCTTGAGCAGGCGGGTGCGGCGCAGGAAGTCAAGCACCACCGAGCGCGGCGTCTCGCTCGAGGCAGTCATTTCAAACTTGAACTTGTCGGCCCAGGCGACAATGGGGCGAAACAGCAGGGTGTCATAGGCGAGGATGATGACGATCATCGCCGCGATCGCCCAGCCGATGGCCGCCAGGTCCTTGTGCGCAATCGCCGCAGCAATGTAGGAGCCGATGCCCGGCACGGTGACCGTCTGGTCGGAGACGGTGATTGCCTCGGAGGCGACGACGAAGAACCAGCCGCCCGACATCGACATCATGGTGTTCCACAGCAACCCGGGCATGGCAAACGGCAGTTCCACCTTCCAGAACCGCTGCCAGGCGTTGAGCCGGTACAGCGTGGCGGCCTCGTGCAGGTCGCGCGGCACGGTCTTGAGCGACTGGTACAGGCTGAAGGTCATGTTCCACGCCTGCGAGGTGAACACCGCGAAGATCACCGCCAGCTGCACGCCGACCAGACTGCCCGGAAACAGCGCCATGAAGCCGGTCACCGTGATCGACAGATAGCCCAGGATCGGCACCGATTGCAGCACGTCGAGCGCCGGAATGAGAATGCGCTCGGCGTAGCGGTTGTGCGCCGCCAGCCAGGCGTAGCCAAGTGTGAACACGAACGACACCACCAGCGCCGCGAGCATGCGCAGCACGGTGTACAGGCCGTATTCCGGCAGCGCCAGCGGCGACAGCGAGATCGACAGGTTCTCGCCCAGATGGAACGGCACCGCCATTTCCCGCCCGGCATGCGCGATGATGAAAAACAGCGCAA
The DNA here is from genome assembly GCA_023255715.1 of Thiomonas sp. Classification (GTDB taxonomy): domain Bacteria; phylum Pseudomonadota; class Gammaproteobacteria; order Burkholderiales; family Burkholderiaceae_C; genus Thiomonas. The sequence continues at coordinate 6,165 of JAGDVQ010000159.1, read as the reverse complement.
TGACCAGCGGCAGCGCGATCAGATCGCGCCGATTGGGCACCGGAAGCGGAAGCGGCGGGAGGTTGAAGGCCATGTGCGGGATGGTTCTGTTTCGTGGCGGCGCATGGCCGCTGGCAAGGCGGCAAGTCTAACCAGACAAGATGACGATTCACAATCGCGTCATCGCAGGCGTGGACAGGCTGAAACAGCGCCGATCGCGGCGCGCAGCCGACACCGCACCCATGCACAATACGCATCGCCCAGCCCACTGCCCGAACCATGCAAGCCAGAACCTACCTCCGCGCCTCGCTTTTTGCGGCGCTCATCGTCATCAGTCTCAAGCTCCTGGCCTGGAAGGTCACGGGCTCGGTGGGCTTTCTGTCGGACGCGATGGAATCCATCGTCAATGTCGCGGCAGCGGCGTTCGCGCTGTTCATCGTGCGCATTGCCGAGGCGCCGCCGGACGCGGACCATCCCTTCGGCCACACCAAGGCGGAATACTTTTCCAGCGGGGTGGAGGGCCTGCTCATCGGCGTGGCTGCAGTGCTCATTCTGGTGGAAGCCGGGCAGCGCCTGACCCATCCCGAGCCGATCAGTGCGGTGCCGCTGGGTGCCGCCATTTCCGCGCTGGCGACTGCCATCAATCTGGGCGTGGCGCTGTGGATGCTGCGCGGCGCCAGGCGGCTGCGCTCCATCGTCATCGAGGCCGACGCCCGGCACCTGATGACCGATGTGTGGACCTCGGTGGGCGTGATCATCGGCGTGTTGCTGGTGCCGGTCACCGGCTGGCTGTGGCTCGACCCGGTGATCGGCATCATCGTGGCACTGCACATCCTGGGCGAGGCGTTCTCGCTGGTCAGGCGCTCGGTCGATGGCCTGATGGACAAGTCGATGACCGAGGCCGATCTGGCTGAACTGCAGACCGTGCTCGATCGCTTTCGGTCCAGGGACATGCGCTTCGACCATGTGCGCACCCGCGTGGCGGGCACCCGGCGCTTTGTCTCCATGCACCTGCACATGCCCGGGCAGTGGACGCTGCAGCGCGCGGCCAACTGCCGCTACGCGGTGGAGAAGGCGCTGATCGAGGCGCACCCCGGCATGGTGGTCACGATTGAAATGCTCACTTCCGCGCAGGAAAGTCTGCAGGAGGAAAATGAGCAGGCGCACGGCAGCCCTGCACGCGAAGACTGCCCGCCCGCATCCCCCATTGCGCGCCCTTGATGCATCCACCAGGAGAAGTCCATGCAACTGACCAGTCCCGCCTTTTTCGACGGCCAGCCCATCCCGCCGCAGTATGCGTTCTGCAAGCCCGCGGTGGTCGGTCATGTGGCGCTGTCGCAGAACCTCAACCCACCGCTGGCCTGGCGTGACCTGCCCGCAGGCACGCAGAGCCTGGTGCTGATCTGCCACGACCCCGATGTGCCCAGCCGCGCGGACGACGTCAACCTCGAAGGCCACACCGTGCCGGCCGACCTGCCCCGCGTGGATTTCTATCACTGGCTGCTGGTCGACATTCCGCCCACGCGCACCCACATCGACGAAAAGGAATTCAGCCACGAAGTCTCTCCGCGCGGCAAGCCGGGCCCTTCCTGTCATGGCGGCATGCGCCACGGCGTGAATGACTACACCGCCTGGTTTGCCGGGGATCAGGACATGGCCGGGCAGTATTTCGGTTACGACGGCCCCTGCCCGCCGTGGAACGACAGCCTGCTGCACCACTACATCTTCACCCTGTATGCGCTCGATCTGCCGCGCTGCCCGGTGGACGGCGCGTTCAATGGCGCGCAACTGCGCGCTGCCCTTGCCGGTCATGTGCTGGCCCAGGCCAGCCTCACCGGCACCTACACCCTCAACCCCGCCCTGCGCTGACCCATGGCCGACACCCCGCAAGACCCAACGCCCACGCCGCCGAGCAAAAAACGCGGAATCAGTGTGCAGCTCAGCGGACTGCTGGGCATCGTCATCGGCATCGTGGTCCTGGTGGGCATCTTCAGCCTGCTGCGCGAGCGGCTGGTGAATGAACCTGTGGACGCGCCGCAACTCCAGCTCGCCAATGACAGCCCCTGCATGCGCGAGGGCCTCAAGGCCCTGGCCGCCAGCGGCAAGCCCGTCACCTATGGTCAGCTCGGCACCCTGAAACATCAGTGCGGGGAAGACAGCGACTGAGGCGCGCTCAGACCCGCACGAATTGCAGTTGCACACGAAGACCGCGACTGCCCTGCGGGGGGATGGGAAGGTCCATCAAGGCGATGTCGGCGTCATGCTGGCGGGCGATTTCGCGGACGATGGCCAGCCCGAGGCCGCTGCCTTCGCTGCCGTTGTCGAGAATGCGATAGAACGGCTCGAACACCAGCTCACGCTCGGCCTCGGGAATGCCGGGGCCAGTGTCGTCCATCTGCAGTTGCACCACGGCTCGGGCGCCCGGGCCGTCGGCCACGGTGCTGCGCAGGCGCAGGGTCACGCTGCCGCCGGACGGCGTGTAGGTGATGGCGTTGTGCAGCAGGTTCTTGATCAGCTCGTGCAGCAACAGGGCATTGCCGCGCATGGGCAGTGGCACCGGAGGGCTGTCGAACTCCAGCTCCAGCCCCTTGTCGAGTGCCAGCATGGCCAGTTCCTGCATGGCCTCGGTGGCGGGCTGGCGCAGGTCGATGGTCTCGAACACCGCGCGCGCCGCGCCGCCCTGGTTCTCGGCGCGAGTGAGGGCGAGCAACTGGTTGACCAGCCGGGTGGTGCGCTCCACGCTGCGGCCGATCTGGCGCAGGCTGGCGCGCAGTTCCTCCGGATCGGCTTCGCGCAGCGCGAGCTCGGCCTGGGTGCGCAGCCCGGCCAGCGGCGTCTTGATCTGGTGCGCGGCGTCGGCGACGAAACGCTTTTGCGTCTGCAAGGACTGCTGCAGGCGGGCGAACAGGCTGTTGATCGAGTCGACCAGCGGGGCGATTTCCTCGGGCGCCTCGCGCTCGTCGATCGGGCTCAGATCGTCGGCACGTCGACGGCGGATGCGCGATTGCAGCTCGTTGAGCGGTGCGATGCCCTGCCCCAGCCCGAACCAGACCAGCAGAATGAAAATCGGCACCACGACAAATTGCGGCAGGATGACGCCCTGCACGATGTCGCGCGCCAGCCGGGTGCGCGCCTGCATGTCCTGCGCCACCTGCACCAGCACCGGCGCGGCGGGCCTCGACCCGACTTGCGGTGCGGGCCACACCCAGGCCGCAGCCAGCCGCGCGCTGTGTTGACCCACTTCGCCGTCGCGCCACTGCACCGCGATCGGCGTTGCGACATGCGCGGGCGGCAGGCTCCACGCCGCGGGCAGACGTGCCTCTCCGGCCAGAACCGCGCCGGTCTTGCTGCGAACCTGGTAGCCCAGAATGCCCCCCGCCGGGGGCTGTCGCAGCGTCTGCTGCCACAGGGCGGACTGCACCGCGCCCTGCGCCCCCAGTGTCTGCACCTGCGCGGAGAGTTGCAGCAAGGTATGTTGCAGCGCCGCGTCATAGGGTTTGGCGGCAATGGCCTGCGCCACCAGATAGGTGATGCCGATGGACAGCGGCCACAGCAACAGCATGGGCGCGAGCATCCAGTCGAGGATTTCGCCGAACAGCGAGCGCGGATGGCGCTTGCGGGCGGGCGCTGCATCGTCCCGAGCCCCACGTGTCGGCAACGGCAGTTCAGGCATCGGGCTTGGCGTGCACCGCGGCGGGGCCATCCCCACCCCGTCCTTCCCCCGGCACGGCGGAGGTCGGGAGGGGGGAATGCTCACCCTGGGACGGAGCGGGCACGATTTTCTCCAGACAATATCCCAGACCGCGCACCGTGGCGATGCGGACCGGGCCGACCTCGATCTTCTTGCGCAGCCGATGCACATACACCTCGATGGCGTTGGTGCTCACCTCCTCGCCCCACACGCACAGATGTTCGACCAGCTGGTCCTTGCTCACCAGGCGCCCGGCGCGCTGCAACAGCACTTCGAGCAGGGTGAGTTCGCGCGCGGAGAGTTCCACCACATGGCCGTCGAGCGTGACCACGCGGCCCGTGATGTCGTAGTGCAGCGGGCCGTGCTGGATGATGGCGCTGGCACCGCCCATGCCGCGGCGCGCCAGCGCCCGAACCCGCGCCTCCAGTTCGGCGAGCGCAAACGGCTTGGCCATGTAGTCGTCGGCGCCGAGGTCGAGGCCGCGCACCTTGTCTTCCACGCTGTCGGCCGCGGTGAGAATGAGCACCGGCACCGTGGTTCCGCGCGCGCGCAGCCGACGCAGCACCTCAAAGCCCGACAGACGCGGCAACCCCAGATCGAGAATGAGCAGATCGAAGGAACTGGACTGCAGCGCGGCATCGGCGCTGTTGCCGTCGGCCACCTGATCGACCGCATAGCCCAGCGCGCGCAGCGAGCGCAGCAGGCCGTCGGCCAGAACGCGGTCATCCTCGGCGATCAGAATCCGCATGGCTGTCTCCTCTGGGCTGCGGCGCGTCCGATTCTAGGCGTCGCCCGCCGTAGCGCAGCCGCAGCAACAAGATGGTTGCGGCCAGCGCCAGGGTCACGGCGTTGGCGGCGACGATCGGCCAGCTGCGCAGCAACGCGCCATAGATCAGCCACAGCGCAATGCCCACGGTGAACAGGCTGTACATCCCCAGCGAAATGCCCGAGACATCGCGCGTGCGCAGGGTCAGCCACGCCTGCGGCACGAAGGACACGGTGGTGAGGAACGCGGCGCCGTAGCCGATGAGATCGGAGGGATGAAAGGCCATGCGGGGCTCTCGAAGGGATGGGTCCGCGCTCAGGCTGCCTGCATGAAGCCATTGACAAAGGCTTCGAGTGCCGGCCAGGCGCCACCGGCGCGCGGGTCGTTGACCAGCGCGGCGAAGGTGTAGCGCTGGCCGCCTCTGGCCTGCGCATAGCCGGCAAGCGACAGCACGCCGTCGAGACTGCCGGTCTTGGCGTGGATGCGCCCAGCGGTGTCAGGGTCTCGAAAGTGGCGGCGCAGCGTGCCATCTTCCCCGGCCAGCGGCAGCGACGACACGAACTCGGGCATCACCGGGCTGTTCCACGCCGCGCGCAGCAGCGCGTTGATGTCGCCCGCGCTGATGCGCGCGGTGCGTGACAGACCGCAGCCGTTGTCCAGCACCAACCCCGGCATCGGCAGACCGTGGGTGGAAAGCCATTGCATCACCGCCTGCTGCGCCCCGGCCCAGGTGGCGCGCTGCGCCCCGGCCTGCAGTGCCAGGGTGAGAAACACCTGCTGTGCCATGACGTTGTTGCTGTATTTGTTGATGTCACGCACCAGCACCGCCAGCGCCGGCGACTCCCACACCGTCAGCTCGGTGGCATCCGCAGGCAACGGCGCGGTACGCACCTGCCCCTTCCATTCGATGCCCACCTGCGCGAACAGCGCAGCCAGCAGCCGCTGCACATACGCGTTGTCGCTCACCTCGGGCGCGATGTTCCAGGTCTGCGCCCCGCAGGACGCGGCATAGGCCCCGGCAAAGCGCGGCGCGAAGGGCTGCTTCCAGTCGGCGCGCAGCTTGTCCTTCCAGTTGCCGCAGGCCGCGGTGGTGAGCCGGGGCGCCTCGCGCAGATCGAACCCGGCCAGCGGCGGCTCCACGGTCACTCGCACCTGCTGCGTCTGCGCATCGGGCACGAAGCCCAGGCGCAGCACACCGAAGTTCACCAGAAACGGATCGGGGCCAACGTTGTAGGGCGCGGTGGCATCGCCGTCGAACGCGCCGGGGTCGTGCGGCGGCAGGTCAAAGGCCTGGCGGTCGATCAGCACATCACCGCGAATGCGGCGGATGCCCAGATCGCGCAGCCGCAGCGCGATGCTCCACAGGTTGTCGGCCATCAGATGCGGATCGCCGCTGCCGACGAAGGCCAGATCGCCCTGCAGCACCCCGGCACGGATCGGCCCGACCGCGTACACCGGCGTCTTCCACACAGACGCCGGCCCGAGGATGCGCAGCGCGGCATAGGTGGTCACCAGCTTGAGCACCGACGCCGGGTTCATCAGCGCCGCGCCGTTGAACGCGATCTGCGGCGCGGGGCTGTCGAGCGCCTGCAGCACGAAGGCGCAGGACTGCAGCGGAATGCGCGCCTGCGTGAGCGCCTGCGTCACCGCAATCGGCAATGCCGCGGCAGCACCCATCCCTACCGCTTGCGCTTGCGCCCGCGCCAGCAGCGGCGCGGCGGACAGAGCA
>JAGDVQ010000091.1 GCA_023255715.1 Thiomonas sp. | reverse complement strand
GCTGGCCGCTGTTGAATCCGCCGGATTGCGCGGGACTTGTCATGCTGCCAGCGGCCGTCCGCCGCCCCCTCCCCTGACCACCGCGCAGATGCGGCGGCAGGTCGAGTTCGACCCAGGGGGTGCCTTGCCAGGCGTCGGCGCGTTGTTCTGGTGGGAGTTTGGCGGTGTTGCCGGCGGCGGGTTTTGCGCTGCGGCCGGAGGTGCGTTGCGCAGGGGGCTTGGCGCTGGCCGGGGCGTTGGAGGCGGCATGGGCGCGGCCGGTGCCTGCGCCGTTTCGGTTGGTGCTGCGGTTGCCTGTGTTGCTCCGGCGCTGTCCCTGACCGCCGCCCGCACCGCCACCACGGCGCTCGCCGCCGTGCAGCACGGTGCGGCCCATGACGATGGGTTGGGCCTTGGCGTTGGGGTCGGGCTCGAAGCCGGGGATCACTTGCTGGGTGATGGGGTTGCGCACCAGCTTTTCGATGTCGCGCAGGAAGCCGAGTTCGTCCACGCAGACCAGCGAGATGGCCTGACCGTTGCTGCCGGCGCGGCCGGTGCGGCCGATGCGGTGCACATAGTCTTCGGGGATGTTGGGCAGTTCGTAGTTCACGACCACCGGCAACTGGTCGATGTCGATGCCGCGCGCGGCGATGTCGGTGGCCACCAGCACCTGCAGTTTGCCACTCTTGAAGTCGGCCAGGGCGCGCAGGCGGGCGGACTGAGTTTTGTTGCCGTGGAAGCCAGTGGCGACGATGCCGTCCTTGTCGAGCTGTTCGGCCAGGCGGTTGGCGCCGTGCTTGGTGCGGGTGAACACCAGGGTCTGCGGCCAGTTGCGCTCGCGGATGAGGTGGACCAGCATGTCGCGCTTGCGCTCACGGTCCACCGGGAACACGATCTGTTCGACCAGATCGGCAGTGGCGTTTTGCCGGGCCACCGAGACCTGCTGCGGGTTGACCAGGAAGTCACCGGCCAGACGCTTGATGTCGTCGGAGAAGGTGGCGGAGAACAGCAGGTTCTGGCGCTGTTTGGGCAGCAGGGCGACGATGCGGCGCATGTCGTGCACGAAGCCCATGTCGAGCATGCGGTCGGCTTCGTCGAGCACCAGCATTTGCACGGCGGACAGGTCGATATTGCGCTGACCTTGGTGGTCGAGCAGGCGGCCCGGCGTAGCCACCACGATGTCCATGCCGCGCGCTAGGGCGTTGATCTGCGGCTGCATGCCGACACCGCCGTACATGGCCATGCTTTGCAGCTTGAGGTGCCGCCCGTAGGCGGCGAGGTTTTCATGCACCTGCGCGGCAAGTTCGCGCGTGGGGGTGAGGATGAGGGCGCGGGGAATGACCTTGCCTTTGGCGTTGCGGGCGGGTTCGCCGCCGCTCAGGCGCTGCAGCATGGGCAGGGTGAAGCCCGCTGTCTTGCCGGTGCCGGTTTGGGCGGCGGCCAGCAGGTCATGGCCTGCAAGGACCACCGGAATGGCCTGTTGTTGAATGGGAGTGGGCACGGTGTAGCCTTGTTCGGCAACAGCGCGCACGAGGGGCGGGGTCAAGCCCAGATCTTGAAAAGACATGTGAAAAGCTTTCGGGAGCAGTGTGTGAACTGCTCCAGGACTCTGCCACCACGCTTGAAGAAGCGCGCCAGTCTGCAACAGATGGAGTGGGCCGAGAGGCTCGGCAGGAGTCAAAAGTGACTGCGGCTGGGAGACTGGACATGGCCGCTGATCGCTATGTTAATGGAATTCATGCTGCTGCGCGTCATCGCCAACTTCTTGCAGCGACAATAGCGGCTTGCCCCAGGGAATGCGGGCGTGCAGCTTCACCACAAACAGGTCTGAAATCCAGATGGCTCAATACGTTTTCACCATGAACCGGGTCGGCAAGATCGTGCCGCCCAAGCGTCAGATTCTCAAGGACGTTTCGCTGAGTTTTTTCCCGGGCGCCAAGATCGGTGTTCTCGGCCTGAACGGTTCGGGCAAGTCGACCCTGCTCAAGATCATGGCCGGGGTGGACAAGGACATCGAGGGCGAGGCCGTGCCGATGGCGGGCCTGCGCATCGGCTACCTGCCTCAGGAGCCGCAACTCGACCCCAAGCAGACGGTGCGCGAGGCGGTGGAAGAAGGGTTGGGCGGAGTACTGGCCGCCAAGAAGCGCCTGGAAGAGGTGTATGTCGAATACGGCAATGCCGATGCGGACTTTGACAAGCTGGCCGAGGAGCAGGCGCAGCTCGAAGCCATCATCGCCGCAGGCGAGGGCGACAACACCGATCTGCAGATGGAAGTGGCCGCCGATGCGCTGCGCCTGCCGCCGTGGGAGGCGCTTGTCGGGCCGCTGTCGGGTGGTGAAAAGCGCCGCGTGGCGCTGTGCCGTTTGCTGCTGTCCAAGCCCGACATGCTGCTGCTCGATGAGCCGACCAATCACCTCGACGCCGAGAGCGTGGACTGGCTGGAGCAGTTTCTGCACCGCTTTCCCGGCACCGTGGTGGCCGTGACCCACGATCGCTACTTCCTCGACAACGCCGCCGAGTGGATTCTCGAACTCGACCGGGGGTCGGGCATTCCGTTCAAGGGCAACTACAGCAGCTGGCTGGAGCAGAAGGAAGCGCGGCTGGAGCAGGAGTCGCGCAGCGAGGCGTCTCACCTCAAGACCATGAAGCAGGAGCTCGAATGGGTGCGGCAGAACCCCAAGGGCCGTCAGGCCAAGAGCAAGGCGCGCATGGCGCGGTTCGAGGAGCTGTCGAGCATCGAATACCAGAAGCGCAACGAGACCAACGAGATTTTCATTCCCGTGGCCGATCGCCTGGGCAATGAAGTCATCGAGTTCAAGAATGTGCGCAAGGCGCATGGCGACCGCCTGCTGATCGACGACCTCAGCTTCAAGCTGCCGCCGGGGGCGATCGTCGGCGTCATCGGCCCCAACGGCGCGGGCAAGTCCACACTGTTTCGCATGATCGCGGGCAAGGACAAGCCCGACGCGGGCGAGATCGTCATCGGCCCGACGGTCAAGTTGGTCTATGAGGACCAGAGCCGCGATGCCCTGCCCGACGACAAGACCGTGTGGGAAGCGATTTCCGACGGCCTGGACATTCTCAACGTCGGCAAGTTCCAGGTGCCGTCGCGCGCCTATTGCGGGCGGTTCAACTTCAAGGGCGGCGATCAGCAGAAGATCGTCGGCAACCTGTCCGGCGGCGAACGCGGACGGCTGCATCTGGCCAAGACCCTGATCTCCGGCGGCAATGTGCTGCTGCTCGACGAACCAAGCAACGACCTTGAC
>JAGDVQ010000151.1 GCA_023255715.1 Thiomonas sp. | reverse complement strand
GGGAAAAGGGAATGGCAGCGCGCAGCTGCAGGGGCAGCGTGTCCGCGCGACTGGTGTCCGGCAGAGACGGCGCCTGCCAGCGCTGGCGGGCGGCGCGGGCCTGTTGCTGCGCGAGCTGCTGTGCCAGCAGTTCATCGAATTTCAGCCGCCGCTGCGCGGGATGCACGCCCTCCTCCAGCGCGGGCAGCGCGGCGGCCGGCGGGGCATGCAGCAACCGCAGGCTGGTCTGCAAGTCGGGCAGATGATGGCGCGCCAGCTCGCACTGCGGCACGGTGTCGTGCCAGTTCAGGCGCCCCAGCGCACTGTGCACCGCCTTGCGCAAATAACTCTGCGGCACGCCGGCCGTGGTCGGGTACACCGGAGTGAGGGTTTGCGGCAGAGGCTCATCAACGCCCACGGCGCGCCAGTTGGGATGCACCATCTCCCAGCCGAACAGCCCGTGCCGCACCTGCCCATGCACCCGCAACCGCACACCGGGCTGCAGCAGCTTGAGCTGATTGGGGTAGAAGTGGAACAGCCGCAGGGTCAGCGTGTCCTGCGACTGGCCAGCCGCCTGCAGCCGCACCAGCAACTGCCGCCGCGGCGCACGGCCCTGCACCTGGGTGTCGATCACTTCCGCCTCGGCGGTGACGATGGCGCCATCGCGCAGCGCGTCCAGCGGGGTGAGCCGGGTTTCGTCGTCGTAGCGCAGGGGCAGGTGCAACACAATGTCCCAGTCGCTGCGCAGGCCCAGCCGGGCGAGCGGCGAGGGCTTGGACGGCTGGGCCTTGCGCGCCTTGCCCGCATCGGGCCCGCGCGAGGTCGGCGCGGGCTCGGCCGAGGCCTTGGGCGGGGAAGGTTTGCGCGCGGCGCTCATGCGGGCATTCTAGAAATGCGAAGCGCAGCGACGCGCTGTGCGGCACCGCGCAACAAGACGGTCAAAATCCCCCAGATCTGCGGGTCATTGTCGATCTGGTTATATTTGTTACAAATTCGTGCATTTCGTTCTGAAGCTCCATGTCCGTCATCCTCTCCACCCTGCGCGCAGCCTGGTTTTCCATGCTGATGCTGCTGCTTGGGCTGATGCCGTTCATTCATGGACATCTGGGGCAGCCGGTGCAGAACGGCTGGCACATCCACGCGCTGTCGGCCGTGCAGGAAGTTCAGGCCAGCGCGCAGTTCGACGGGCTGGCCTGCCTCGCCAGCGACCACAAGCACACCGTGCAGCAGGCCGGGCTGAGCCTGCATGCGCCCGAGCCGAGCGACATCGAACTGGCCCCGGGCATTGCGCAATCGCGGCTGTCGCAGATCCGTCTGGCGCACGCCTTTTCCGCCCTGGAAGTCAGCCCGGCAGCGCTTGCCGTCACCCTCGCGTCTGCACTGCAAGCGGCCTCTGCACCCCCCGCGGCCACGCACTGGCCGCAGACACCGGACAGCGCGCTGCCGCGCGTTCACCATGGCCTGCCGCCTCCCGGCCAGGCTCCTCCCCCCACTCTGGCCTGACGCGCCTGGGCGGCAGCACGCGCTGCCGCGCCACTGCGCTGCAACACGCGTGAAACACAGGTGCAACCTGTCACGCGGATGATTTCCCCGTTCCAGATGGAGCCCGGCGCTGCCGGGAAAACACATGCCAAAGATTCATTTGTCGCGCACCCCGGTGGCGTGCGCCCTCTGCGCCAGCCTGTTGAGCCTGGCCTTGCTTGCCATGCCCGGTTCCGCGCGGGCCGCAGCGCCCGGCGTCATTGCCATGTCTCTCGATCAGCAGACCGCGCTGGGCGTGCGCCTTGCCACGGTGCAGGCGGCCACCGCCGCGCAGATCGACCTGCCCGCCCGCGTGACGGTGCCGCTGTCGCAACAGGCCGTGGTCTCCGCGCCGGCCGCCGGGCTGATCACCCGCCTGCTGGTCAACCCCGGCGACACGGTGAAGGCTGGTCAGCCGCTGGCCGAACTCAGCAGCCCGCAAATTGCCCAACTGCAGCGCGAGCGCAGCGAGGCGCAAAGCCGTTACGACCTGGCGCAGCGCCAGTTGCAGCGCGACACCACGCTTGTGAACGAAGGCATCGTGCCCAGTGCGCGGCTCGACAGCGCGCGGGCGCAAAGCCGCGAGGCGCAGGCCATGCTGGCCGAGCGCGATCTGGCGCTGAAGCTGGCCGCAGGCGGCACCGCGCTCAACGGGGTGGCCATGCTGCGCGCGCCCATCTCCGGCGTCGTCACCGAGACCACGGCGCTGCCGGGCCAGCGGGTCGACACGGCCGCGCCGCTGTTCCGCATTGCGCAGCAAGGGCAGTTGTGGCTGGAAATCGACGCCAGCCCGCAGCAGGCTGCCGCGCTGCAGGTGGGTGCGGAAGTGGAGGTTCCGGCACTGCAGGCCAAGGGTGTGGTGCAGGCCAAGGCCACCGCGCTGAACGCCGGACAGAGCGTGCTGCTGCGCGTGCGCGTGACGCAGCCCGGCAGCCTGCAGGCCGGCGGCGTGGTGCAGGCACGCCTGAGCCTGCCGGCGCAGGCCGGGGTGTGGCGCGTGCCGCCCGCCGCGTTGACGCAGATGGGGGGACGGGATGCCGTTCTGGTCGCGGTGGTGAAGAACGCCCCCCAGGCCGCTGCGATGCAGCCGCCGCCCCCCAAGGGGGCTGAGAAGGCTTCGGACGGCCGGGCGCCTTCTCAGGACGGCTTTCGCATCGTTCCAGTCACCGTGGTCGGTCGCCTGAATGACGTGGTGATGGTCAGCGGCCCACTGAAGGCTGGAGACAAGGTGGCCGCCACCGGCGTGGTGGCCATCAAGGCGGCGGCGGGCGAGGTGGCGCCATGAGCCCGCGCACGGCCGCCCGAAGCGGGCGAATCCCCCGCCTGGCGGGGGCAAGCAAAGCGTGGGGGTGCCAATCATGAATCTCATGTCCCTGACACACGGCGCGTTGCGCCAGCGCCTGCTGACCCTCGGCGCGATGCTGGCGCTGGTGGCTGGCGGCATTTTCGCCTGGCGCGCATTGCCGATCGACGCCTTTCCCGACGTGTCGTCGCCGCAGGTGAAGATCATCATGAAAGTGCCGGGCATGACGCCGGAAGAGGTGGAGACCCGCGTGGTCCTGCCCATCGAGCAGGAGGTGCTGGGCATTGCCAACAAGCGCATCGTGCGTTCGACCTCGAAGTACGGCATTGCCGACATCACGGTGGACTTCGTGGAAGGCACCGATGTGTACTGGGCAAGGCAGCAGGTCGGCGAGGCGCTGGCCAATGTGCGCGGCGATCTGCCCGCGTCGGCCATGGGCGGGCTCGCTCCCATCACCACGCCCCTGTCCGACTTGTACATGTTCACCATCGAGGGGACAGCCACTCTGGAGGAAAAGCGCAGTGCGCTGCAATGGCTCATTCGCCCGGTCTTGCGTACCGTGCCCGGCGTGGCCGATGTGAACATGCTCGGCGGCGATGTGCGTGCGTTTGCGGTGCAGCCCGACCCGGCACGGCTGGCGGCCTGGGGGCTGTCGCTGAACCAGTTGCGCACCGCACTGCAGGTCAACAACAGCAATGACGGCGCGGGTCGCCTGGACGAAGGCGAGGAAACCCGCATCGTGCGGGTGCAGGGCGCGTTTGCCAACGCAGACGACATTCGCAACACCGTGATCGCCAATGTGCGCGGCACGCCGGTGCGGGTGGGCGATGTGGCGCAGGTCGGGCTCGACAGCAGCACGCGCTACGGCATCGTCACCGCAGACGGCAAGGGCGAGGCGGTCGAAGGCATCGTGCTCGGGCTGCGCGGCGCCAACGCGCAGCAGGTGATCCACGGGGTGAAAGCGCGGCTGGCCGATCTGGAGCCGCGGCTGCCGCAAGGCATGCGCATCAAGGTGTTTTACGACCGCAGCCAGTTGGTCGAGCGTGCCGTGGGCACCGTGCTCGAAGCGCTGGGCGAGGCCGTGGTGCTGGTGGTGGTGATGCTGCTGCTGTTCCTCGGCAACTGGCGCGCAGCTCTCGTGGTTGCCATCACCCTGCCGCTGTCGGCGCTGGCAACCTTCATCCTGATGCGCTGGTTTGGCCTGAGCGCCAACCTGATGAGCCTGGGAGGATTGGCGATTGCCCTGGGCATGCTGGTGGACGCCGCCGTGGTGGTGGTGGAAAACCTGGTCAACCACATGAGCCACGACCCGGAACGTCCGCCGGATCACAATCCTGGAGGCGCAACCACCGACCGGCTCGGCCGCATCCTGCGCGGCGTGTCGGAGGTCTCGGGGCCGGTGCTGTCGGGCGTGGCCATCATCGCCATCGTGTTCCTGCCGCTGCTCACCCTCGAAGGGCTCGAAGGCAAGCTGTTCCGCCCGGTGGCGCTGACCATCGTGTTTGCACTTGGCGCCTCGCTGCTGATCGCGCTGACCATCGTGCCGGTGATGGCTTCGCTGCTGCTCAAGACCGCCTCGCACACCGACCCCTGGCTGGTGCGCAAGCTGTCTGCGGGCTATCAGCGCGTGCTGGACTGGAGCTTCGGTCACAGCCGGATCGTCGTCGTGCTGGCGCTGCTGTCGCTGGTGGCTGCCGGCTGGGCCTACACCCGCGTGGGCAAGACCTTCATGCCCACACTCGACGAAGGCGATGTGATCGTGCAATTGCAAAAGCTGCCATCGATCAGCCTGGGCGCGACCGCCGCGCTCGACCTGCGGGTGCAGCAGGCGCTGTTGAAAGAAGTGCCCGAGATCAAGTCCATCGTCGCGCGCAGCGGCTCGGACGACCTCGGCCTCGACCCGATGGGTCTGAACGAAACCGACACCTTCCTGGTGCTCAAGCCCATGTCCGAATGGCGCGCTGGCGGCAAGGATGCCGTGATCGAAGCCATGCGCAAGGTGCTCGAGCGCTTTCCCGGTGTGGACTTCAGCTTCACCCAGCCCATCGAGATGCGGGTGTCGGAAATGCTCACTGGCGCGCGCGGCGACCTGGTGGTGAAAATCTTCGGTCCCGACATCGCCCAGCTCGGCGACCTGTCGCAACAAGTGGCGCAGACGCTCAAGGCGGTGCCCGGTGCGCAGGAAGTGCTGGCCGCCCGCCCCGAAGGCGTGCAGTACCTCACGGTGCAGGTTGACCGGCTTGCCGCCGGGCGTGCCGGGTTCGACGTGGACAGCCTGCAGCAGGACCTGCGCGCCCTGATCGAAGGCCAGCCGCAGGGCATGGTGCTCGAAGGCGTGCGCCGCACCCCGCTGCTGCTGCGCGGGGGCACCGATCTGCGCAGCAATCCGCAGGCGTTCGCCAATGTGATGATCACCGCGCCGAACGGTACGCCCTACCCGCTGTCGCAACTCGCCAGGCTCACTCCCACCCAGGGCCCGGTGCTGGTGGCGCATGAAGACGGCAGCCGCTTCGCTTCGGTGCAGGCCAATGTCAGCGGACGCGATCTGGTGAGCTATGTGGCCGAGGCCAGGCAGGCCGTGGCCACCAAGGTGGAGCTGCCCGAAGGCGTGCGGCTGGAATGGGGCGGCCAGTTCGAGAACCAGCAGCGTGCCGCCGCGCGGCTGGGGCTGGTGGTGCCGGTGGCGCTGGCGCTGATCTTTGTGCTGCTGATGACCACCTTCGGCTCGGTGCGGCAATCGGTGCTGGTGTTCGCCAACATTCCGTTCGCGCTGGTGGGCGGGGTGATTGCACTGTGGGCCAGCGGGCAATACCTGTCGGTGCCGGCCTCGGTGGGCTTCATCGCGCTGCTGGGCATTGCGGTGCTCAACGGCGTGGTGCTGGTGAGCCACTTCAACGAACTGCTGCAACGTGGTCTGCCGCTGCTGCAGGCGGTGCGTGACGGCGCCATGCGCCGTCTGCGCCCGGTGATGATGACCGCCACCATCACCGCGTTCAGTCTCATCCCCCTGCTCTCGGCCACCGGGCCGGGCTCGGAAATCCAGAAGCCGCTGGCCGTGGTCGTGGTCGGCGGACTGGTGACTTCCACCGCCCTGACCCTGGTGCTGCTGCCCCTGATGTTTGCCCGCTTCGGCCTGCCGCGCAAGGAACGCGACGCTGAAGTTGCGGCTCAATCGACGGAGAACGTCTGATGAACTTGTTATCCAAGCCACAAGTCTTGCGGGCATTGGCCGCTGCGCTGGCACTTGCGCTCACCGCCGCCCCAACCTGGGCTGCTGAGGGAAGTCTGGCGAAACCCGCCGCTGCCGCCACTGCGCAAACCGCTCTGCCCACCCTGCCCGCTCTGCCCAGCCTCAGCGATCTGCCCAGCCCCAGTCTGCCGCAAATCGCTGCGGTCGATCAGATCCTGGCCGACACACCCGCGCTGCGGGAGGCGAGGGCCTTGCAGCAGGCGGCAGCGCAAAACGGCGAGGTGCTGCGCGCCGGAACCCACGAGTTCACCGGTCAGGCGCAACTGCAGCAACGCCGCATCGAGACCGCGCCAGATAGTGGACGCTACAACGAATGGCAGTTGCTCATCAACCGCCAGTTGCGTCTGCCCGCGCAGGCGCAGGCCGATGGCCGCATGGCCGATGCGTTGACGGCCTCTGCGCAGGCCACACTGACCGCGGCACGCCAGCGGTTTCTCGGCGACATGCTGACCGCGTGGTTTTCCGCCCAGCGCGCGCAGGCCGAGGCCGTGCTGGCACAGCAGGACCTCGACCTGATCGATGCCCAGGTCAAGGCGCTGCAGCGCCGTCAGTCCCTGGGCGACGCCAGCGTGCTGGAGCTGGAACAGATGCAGGCCGAGCAGGCCCGCGCGCAATCGGCCCTGTCGCTGGCGCAGGGCATGGCGGCGAGCAGCCGCGCTGGCCTGCATCTGTTCCAGCTCCAGCACGCTATCCGCAATTGGGACGCAACGGCGACCTGCAGGGGCAGGCAGAGCCCAGCGCGCTTGCGCTGCCGACCCTGAACGCCGAGCAACTCGCTGCGCAGGCGGCGCTGTCCAATCCGCTGCTGATCGAGCAACGCGCTGCGCTGCAGAAAGCGCAGGCCATGGCGGCACAGGCCCAGGCCGCGCGCACACCGCAACCCACCGTCGGCGCCTACATCGGGTCCGACCGGGGCGGCAGCGAGCGCATTGTCGGCCTGCAGTTTTCCATGCCGTTTGGCGGCGCGGCGCGGGTGTCCCAGGAGCGTGCAGCGCTGGCCGAGGCCGACGCCGCGCAATGGAGGCTGCGCGATCTGCAGGCGCAGACCGAAGCGGAGTTCCAGCGGCTTTATGCCACGGCACAGGCACAGACCCGCGCGGTGAAAGCCACCGAGCAGGCCGCGCAGGTGCAGGGCCAGGCCAGCAGCCGCATGCTGCGCGCCTACCAGCTGGGTGAAGCGGGGCTGTCGGACTGGTTGCTCGCCCGGCGCAGCGCGCTGGAGTCCACGCGGCTGGTGCTGCAATCGCGCTTCGACGCGGCAGCATCCATTGCGCAACTCAAGCTGCAGACGGGCTTGCTCTACGACCTGAGGCCGTAATCCATCGGGCGCGACTGGGGATCAATACACCGGCCAGTCGCGCATGGAAAACAGGCGCTGGTGTTCGCGGATGGCGTAGCGGTCGGTCATGCCGGCCAGGTAGTCGGCAATGGCGCGCGGCTGCCGCGCAGTGTCCTCGCGCTGATAGTCGCGCGGCAGCAGGCGGGTATCGGCGTGATACGCCTCGAACAGTTCGGTCAGCAGGCGCTGCGCCTTGGTGGTGTTGCGCAACACCTCGGGATGGCGATAGAGCCGGTGCAGAAGGAGCGTTTGCAACTGCTGCAATTGCTGCTGCACCGGGGCGCTGAACGCGGCGAGCGGCGGCGCGGCGCGCACGGCGGCGGGTGAGTCCACGCCGGCCTGCGCAATGCGCCGTGCGGTTTCCTCCACCAGATCCTTGATCAACGCGGAGATCATGCGACGGATGGTTTCAGCCACCAGCCGCCGCCCCTGCACGCCCGGATAGGCGCGTCGCACCGCATCCAGATGCCCAGCGAAGAAGGGCACGGTCTGCAGCTCGTCCAGGTCGATCAGACCGGCGCGCAGGCCGTCGTCGATGTCGTGGTTGTTGTAGGCAATGGCATCGGCCAGATTGGTGATCTGCGCCTCCAGGCTGGGCTGACCACCCTGCAGAAAGCGCGCGCCGACCTCGCCCAGCCGCTCGGCGTTGCGGCGCGAACAGTGCTTGAGCACGCCTTCGCGGGTCTCGAAACTCAGATTCAGGCCGTTGAACGCGGCGTAGCGCTCCTCCAGCGTGGTCACCACGCGCAGCGATTGCAGGTTGTGCTCGAAGCCGCCGCCGTCCGGCGCGTGAAGGCGCATGCACGCGCCCAGCGCGTCCTGCCCGGCGTGGCCGAAGGGCGTGTGCCCCAGATCGTGCGCCAGCGCCAGCGCCTCAGTCAGATCTTCATCGAGGCGCAGCGCGCGCGCGAGGGAGCGCGCGATCTGCGCCACTTCCAGACTATGCGTCAGCCGGGTGCGGAACAGATCGCCCTCGTGGTTGAGGAATACCTGGGTCTTGTATTCCAGGCGGCGAAAGGCGGTGCTGTGAATGATGCGGTCGCGGTCGCGCTGATAGCCGCTGCGGTCGGTCGGCGCGGGCTCGACATGCTCGCGCCCGCGCGAGGTGGCGTCGCTGCAGGCGTAGGGCGCCAGCCCGCTGCGCGCAGCATCTGCCGGGCGCGGGGTCATGCAGCGTGCTCGGCCGCGCTCAGCCCCTGCCGCACATGCGCGGCAATGCTGGCCTGCGCCTCGGCCATTGGCGCTGGGCGAACGACCGGCCGTCCCAGGCCATGCAGCAGCACGAAGCGCACCTCGCCGCCTTCGGTCTTCTTGTCCACCTGCATCCACTCGGCCCAGCGCGCTGCGCCCAGATCGGGCGCGTGCACCGGCAGACCTGCCCGGGCGATCAGGCGTGCCAGACGTTCGGCGTCCTGCCGACTCAAAAGGCCCAGACGCACGGACAGATCGGCCGCCAGCACCATGCCAGCGCCCACCGCCTCGCCATGCAGCCAGTTGCCATAGCCCATGCCGGCCTCGATGGCGTGACCGAAGGTGTGGCCAAAGTTGAGAATGGCGCGCAGCCCGGCCTCGGTTTCATCCTGCGCCACCACGTTGGCCTTGATGCGGCAGCAGCGCGCCACGGCTTCGGCCAGCGCCGTGTCGTCACGCGCCATCAGCGCGTCGATGTGCGCCTCCAGCCAGGCGAGGAAATCGACATCGGCAATCGCCGCATGCTTGATGACCTCGGCCATGCCGGCAGACAGTTCGCGCTGCGGCAGACTGTGCAACGTGGACAGATCGGCCACCACCAACCGTGGCTGGTAGAACGCGCCGATCATGTTCTTGCCCAGCGGATGGTTGATCGCAGTCTTGCCGCCCACAGACGAATCCACCTGCGCCAGCAGGGTGGTCGGCACCTGCACGAACGGCACGCCGCGCATATAGCTGGCTGCGGCAAAGCCGGTCATGTCGCCGATCACTCCACCCCCCAGCGCAAACAGCGTGGTCTTGCGGTCGCATTGATGGCGCAACAGGTCGGTGAAAATCTGGTTGAGCGTTTCCCAGGTCTTGTACTGCTCGCCATCGGGCAGCACGCAATGCAGCACGCGGGCAAAATGCGGCACGAGACTGCGCTCCAGCCGGGCGGCATACAGCGGCGCCACGGTGGTATTGCTGACAATCAGCGCGGTGGCCTGACGCGACGCGACAGTCGCGAATGCATCTGGAGAATCAAGCAGGTTGGGAGCAATGCGGATGTCATACGCGCGGCTGCCCAGCGCAATACGCACGGTGGTCATGGTGGGAAGTGCTGTCGGTGTCATCCGGTCATTTTAGGAGTCCGCCGGGACCGGGAATCGCGGGGAACAAAGTGCTCCATCCCCAGACCAGCCTTCCCCAAGATCGGTGCGCTCAGGACGGGCTGCCCGACGTCGGCAGCACCCCGGCCAGTTCGAGCTGCATCTGCACCATGTTCGCCAGCAGCGCCGCGGAAGGTCGCCCGGTGTCGATGACGAAATGCGCCGTTTCGCGGTACAGCGGATCGCGCACGCGAAACAGTTCATGCAGTTTGGCCCGCGCATCGCCCTGCTGCAACAGCGGACGGCTGCGGTCATGCCGCAACCGGTGCGCCAGGTCGTCCGGGCTGGCGCGCAGATACACCACGGTTCCACGCTCGCGGAGCGCCTTGCGGTTTTCTGCCCGCAGCACTGCACCGCCGCCAGTGGCCAACACGATGCCGTCGCGCTGCGTCAGCGCATCGATGGCCCGCGCCTCGATGTCCCGAAACCCGGCCTCGCCCACACGCGAAAACAGGGCCGCAATGCTGCAGCCCTGCTCCTGCTCGATCTCATGGTCGCTGTCGATGAACCGCAGCCCCGATCGCTGCGCCAGGGCACGCCCGACCGTGGTCTTGCCAGCGCCCATGAGGCCGATGAGGAAAATGCGCGGTCCAAGCAATCAGGAGACTTTCGTCGCGGTCCAGGTCACTGGAAATCCGATCGCTTTTTGGTCCGTTGTGCTCTTGCTGGTAGCACCAGACGCGGTTGTGGCAGGCGTCGAACTCGAATTGGAAGTCGTTTCAAAGACGATGCTGTTGGTGCAGGTACCGTTGCTCGCGATCTGCACGAAGGTCGCACCTGGCACCAGTTTGCATCCAATGGGATCAAGCGCAGAAATCGACGTACCGGCGTTGGATGACGAGCCTGTAGTGCCACTCGTTGAGGTACTTTTGGCATTTACAAACAGATTGGTCTTGCCCTGCAACAGATTCGAGGCGACCGGTGAAGTGCCGAGAAAGAAATTCACGATTCCATTCTTACCTTGAAATTGCACACCCATGGCATTGCCGACACCATAATCTCGACCAGTCACATCATAGCTACCGAGTTGAGAGTCATTGCAGGATCCGCTCACAACGCCGGAATTGCTAATAGCAATGCTGCAAGTCCCGGAATAGGCAGGATTTGCACCCCCGACCCCGTAGGACACCGACCAATTTCCAGCATAGGCGCTCACGATCCGGAATACCGCGTTGGCCTGAAACGGACCAGACTGTGCAGTGAGTCCCTGACCCAACCCAAGAGTCAGGGAACCCCCGGGAGCAATCAATGACTGAAATTGCAGGGGCGTACCGCCTGTGGGGTTGGACACGACAGACGGCACAGCCGCCAATCCAGAATACCCAACTTGCTGAAGAATGGGATCAGTGGAACCAGCGATCTGGTAGCCACCTGTTGACAAAGGGGCGTAATTCAAATTTGAGCTATCTGTCGCAGCAAATACCCAATTTACAGACTGCACCAAACCTTGAGTCGTTTGGGAATTAATGATTACCGGTGTACTGTCTGTGATGCTGTAGCTGCCATCACTATTTGCCGGGATAGGAACTAGGCCACCCCCTACATTTTGCAAAACTTGCACCACGGTGCCCGGCAAACTGGGCTGGGCAATCGATGTGTTGTAACTCGGTGTCGGTGTGCCGCCTCCACCACCGCAACCCGACAATGTCACAGCGATTGTCGCTGCGAGCAGAAGATTCCTGGTCGTCGTATTCATTGGGTTCACCTTTATCATAGGACGATGATTTTCGATTTATTGAAGAGGAACAAAAGTCCAGCCGATCGGCGATCCGATGAGAGTCGTTTCCTTGGCATACTGTACTGCACTCGCAAACTGAAACGGCTTACTGGCTGAAGGACTGACCGTGACTGGAACCTGTGAAGTCACAACCTGAATCGAAAATCCAACGCTGGGGAAAATAGTCCCTGCTGCATTCAAAGGCTTTGCCTGAATAATCATCTGCGCGGTACCGTTACCGTCTGTTGAGGCTGTACAACTGGGGTTTAGGGTTGGTGGTGTCGTTTGACTAAAACACTCCACAAGCGATGAGTTACTGGTGTAGAAAGTGACTACTTGGCCAGGAACAGGGTGCTGGTAAGGGTCGAGTTGCTTGTATACCACTGTTACTGGCACATTCATGGGGACATTCGATGGATTGATTTGCCCCAGGGCCAGCCATTGCAATGTGGCCGTATTGGTATTTTTAGAACCCAGCAGAGGCGTTCCCGCACTCCCCGTACCACCACCCCCGCAAGAAGCAAGAATCACTGCGGCGGAAAGTCCACCAAGAACCCAGAAAAATTGTTTTTGCAAAACCTTCATAGAACCCCCAAGAAACACATTGAGATGCCGGTATAGGCATCGAGGCCACACCACAGAATTCCGCGCTAAAACGCCCAGTATGGCCCTGCACCATAGGGGGTGACAGAACCACTGATTGCGGTAGCAACCGTTTTACCAAAATAGAACGGGAGACCCAGAATGGAATAACCAGGAAAGTCAGAATTTTGGAAAGCGAGCGTCGGTATGACAGCGAGATTCTGCTGAAAGGCCAGCGTTGGATCAGCAAGATTGATCGTTTGCCAGCTCGTCGGGTTGCCATTACTACCATTGAGGCGAATTTGAACCGAAACCGGTGCTGGTGGACAATATGGCCCTCCCGCTTGCCCACACACTGCAAGCCCAGAGACCGCCTGCATCGAAGGCGGTTTGTTGATCACAACTGGAGTTCCCGTCTGCGCAAGGTCATAGGCATTAGTTCCGGTATCGAGGAACGCAAAGCTGGCAGCGCCATTGATGTTTGCCGCCAAAAGTGGCCAGAAGGGAAAGTCGGGATCGGGCACGCTGGATTGATAAACCTGCAAGCCATTGAGCGCATTGTTGGCCTGCGTCCCGATGCCGAATGTCAGCCTCCCAACCATGCTGCCCTGCGCAGTGGACGCTGCTGGAAACGTGAGCACAGTGCCGTTATTGTCACTGACAAAGCGGCTCACTGGATTGGGGGTCTGCATCGCTACCGGCATGGTCACTGCCGTGCAGCTCCCGGTCGATCCCCCTTGGCAGGAAAAGTACATCTGGTTGGAGGTCGACTGAGCGCAACTCATGCCGCAATCGACTGGTTGCGGACCAATCCCCAAGATGCCTTTGAACTCTGGAAGGCCAGCGATTGCATTCGGCCCTGTCGCGGCGCAACCTGCAGGAGCATTGGTAGGAATGCTGGTATCTCCAGCAACGGTCAGGGGGATGTTGGTCGCAACCTCTCCAGCCATCTTGACGGTTGCCATGCGCTGTGCCCCCCAGAAATAACCGGCACCGTACTGCATGCATTCGGCAATCGGGCTCCCATCGGAAGCAGTCTGCGCGGGCAATGAGAGATTCAAGACTCCCGGCATGAGGCGTAGCCCAGTTGATCCGGTATCGAGCAGGACATGATCGACGTCCTGACAATGATTCTGCGCGTCACAAACCGTCACAGTGACATAGGGCCTATTCGGATATGGATTGTTGGGATTGAATAAAGCAACCGTTACTGGTACCTGATTCGGTGTTGCTGGAGGCGGGGGTGCAACCGCCACACTGCCACCCCCACATCCCGCGAGCAGCCCTAGCAAGGAAGCCGCGCCGATGGGTGCCCAGAGTCTGTCGACCAATTGGATGATGCGCTTGAACATTTTTTAAAACCCTCTGAGGCGCATCGATTAATTGGTCATATCGGCGTTCGTGACGATTTTTGGCGTCAGGAAAACCAGCAACTCGTTTTTGTTGTACATCTTGCTGTTGTTCTTGAACAGATTTCCAACCACTGGGAGGTCGCCGAGCAGCGGCACCTTGTCGGTCTGATTCTGTTCCTGCGAGGTATAGATCCCGCCGAGAACCACGGTACCGCCGTTTTCCACCTGCACCTGCGTGGTCACGGTGTTGGTGTTGATCGATGGAACACCAGCGGTAGAAGCCCCAGGGCTGTCCTTGTGGATTTCCACGTTCATGATGACATTGCCATCCGGTGTGATTTGCGGCGTCACGTCCAGGCTCAGCACAGCTTTTTTAAAGGTCACCGCGGTGGCGCCGCTAGAGGTGGCCTGCTGGTAGGGAATTTCCGTGCCCTGCTCGATGGTGGCCTTGCTCAAGTCTGCCGTGATGACGCGGGGCGAGGAAATGATCTTCCCCTTGCCGTCGGCCTCCATCGCGGAGAGTTCGAGATTGATGAAGCGGTTGGCCGCAGCATTGAACAGGCTGATGCCAAGCGAACTCGGTGTAGCGCCAGCCAGAAGGCTGCCTGCCAAACCGAAAGCGGGAAGATTGACAAACTGCGAGTCTGCGAGGGTTGCTGCAGAAGAGCCAGGCTGATTGGTCTGGTTGGCAACTCCAAGATAATCACCGGACACCGTGGCGTTGGTCCCTCCGCCCAAATTGACTCCCGGCACTCCACCTTGAAGGCCGCGCGCGTCGAGGAAGCCCAGCTTCACCCCAAGGCTGCGGCCGAACTGGTCGCTGGCTTCGACGATGCGGGCTTCGATCATCACCTGGCGCACCGGCTTGTCGATCTTGGCGATGAGCTTGGCGACCTCTTCCAGTTTGGACGGGATGTCGGTGACGAAGATCTGATTGGTGCGCGGATCGGCCAGCACGGTGCCGCGCGGGGAAAGGATGCGCGAGGTGGGGGCTGCGGCGCTGGACACGCCGGGCAGCAGGATCGGCGTCGGTGTGGCAGCTGCACCAGCTTGCGCGCCGCCAGCGGCACCGGTCAGCATGGCGACCACGGTAGCGGCCTTCTGGTAGTTGAGCTGGAAGGTTTCGGACTTCACGGGCTCCAGCGCGCTCAGCGATTTTTTCGCCTCCAGATCGGCCTTTTCGCGAGCGAGAATTTCATCGCGCGGAGCGATCCACAGCACATTGCCTTCCTTGCGTTCGCCCAGGCCCTTGGCGCGCAGGATGACCTGCAGCGCCTGATCCCACGGCACGTCTTTCAGGCGCAGGGTGAGGTTGCCGGTGACGGAATCGCTGACCACCACGTTGAGATGGGTGAAGTCGGCAAATACCTGCAGCAGCGAACGCACGTCGATGTTCTGGAAGTTGAGCGAGAGCTTTTCGCCATGGAAGCCCGGGCCGTTGCCTTGCACCAGGGCATCGGGATTGGGTTGGGTGCGGCGCAGTTCAACGACGAACTGGTCGTCGGCCTGATAGGCGCTTTGCTCGTAGTCGCCATTGGGCTGGATGACCATGCGCACGTTGTCGCCCATCTGGAACGTGGTGATCGAGGTGACCGGCGTGGCGAAGTCGGTGACGTCGAGTCGGCGACGCAGGTCAGCGGGCAGCGAAGTCTTGAGGAAATCGACCACGATGTTCTGGCCCTGCTGATGGATGTCGACGCCGACCTGATTGTTGGGCAGGTTGACGATCACGCGTCCCGCACCGTCCACGCTGCGCTTGAAGTTGATGGCGCGCAGCGCAAGCTGCTGCGTGTTGAGGTTGTCGGCAAAGTGCACCGTCTGGGCCTGCGGCGCGCCGGTGGCAGCCGAGCCGGAGGCTGTCTGGTCATGCGTGGTGTTGAGCAGAACGAGCAGGCGGTTGCCGTCGATCTGGGTTTTGTAGGTAGCGGACTGCCGCAGGTTGAGCACCACACGCGTGCGCCCCTGCGCCTGCACCACATTGGCCGAACGCAGATTGCCCTGCTCGAAGTTCACGGTCTGACGATCGAGCGTCGATTCCACCCCAGGAAAGTCGAGCACGATGCGGGCTGGCTGGTCGATGACAAATCCGTTCGGCGCCGCCGCCAGGGGCTGGGCGAGATTGATCTGCACAACGGTTTCTGTGCCCTGCCGACTGGCATTGACGCTCTGGATCGCGTTGCTTGCCGCTTGCGCCGGGCTGGCGCAGACACTCAATACCGCCGCGACGGTCAGCAATGCTGCCCCCAGATGCCGTGCCAGCGCCCCCAGGGCCGCGCTGCGTCCGGCCTTCCCCCCGAGGGGGCCAAGAAATCTTGGGGCGGCCCAGCGTTTTCTTGTCATCGGCGTGTTCATTGTGTGCTCTCCTGCAATTGAAGGGTTGCCGGGTGTTCGACCCAGTCGCCTGTAGCGTCTTGCACCAGTTCCCTCAAATCGACTTCGCTATCAGTGATCTTGGTGATTTTTCCGAAATGCTGGCCGGCGTATTCGCCCACATGCGCCCGGTACAGCAAGTTGCCCGCCTTGAGCAGGGCGTATTGCTGCCCCTTGACCTTGACAGTGCCCACCATCTGAATCTGGTCAAGGGAATACGCCTCAAGCGGCTGCTTGGGCCGCGCCAGCTCCGCCTGCAGCAGGGGGTTGAGCTGTTGCACTTCCTGCTTGACGCCGACTTCAAGCTTGGCCGCGGAAAACGGGTCGGTTCCGACGGCCGGGTCATAGGTCGCCGGAATGAAGGGCTTGGGCGGCTCGATGGGCTTGATGTGCGGATGCATGCTGGCGCGCTGTTGCGCCATCCAGGCACGCAGGTCTTCGTGTTGCTGGCCGCAGGCCGACAGGAAAGCGGCCGACAGCGCGACCAGCAGGATCAGGCGCAAACGCAGGAGAGGACTGGAATGCTGCGCGTTCATTTCTTGCCTCCCGTCTTTTTCGCGGCGCTGGCCTGTGCGGCAATTTCATCGGCGTCGAGGTAGCGGAAGGTCTTGGCGGTGGCATCCATCACCATTGGCGCGCCGGATTTTCCGGTGTTGGCGGTCAGGCTGATGTTGTTGAGGGTGACGATGCGCGAGAGCTTGGCGATGTCGGTGGCAAAACCGGCCAGATCGGTGTAGCCGCCTTGCAGCTTGATCGAAATGGGCAGCTCGGCGTAGTAGGGCTTGACGTCGACCTGCCCCGGCTTGAACAGCTCGAACTGCAGGCCCCGCCCGATGCCCGCCTGGTTGATGTCGGACAGCAGAGCGTCCATTTCGGCCTTGCTCGGCAATTGCTTTTCAAGCAGCGCCACGTACTGCTGCACCTGGGCCTTCTGCGCCTTGAGCAGATCGAGGCTGACAGCCTGTTCAAGCTTGGTCTTGTATTGCTCGCGCAGGGTGACTTCTTCCTGCTGCGCGGAGGTGAGCTGGTCGCGTGTGCCGGAAAGCCAGGCGTACCAGCCCAGGCCCAGCGTCAGCGCAAAGGCGGCGGCGAATACGGCGTAACGCGGCCACTTGGGCCAGGCGCCCGGGTCGTTGGGGTTGAGGCCGCGAAACTGGGCGGCGATGTCCTGAAACGCACCGTTCAGGTCAATTTTTGACAGTGTGGAAGTCGCCATAGGTCGCCTCACGACTTCGAGGGAGTGGCCGCAGTACGGCCGGAGCCCGCGCCTGCGCCGGATGTGGCACCCGAGGCAGCGCCCGCCGGAGTCGGCCGCTTGAGGGTGACGCGCAACTGAAACTGCGCCACGACACGTGCCGCGTTACCTGCGCTCGCTGGAGAAATCTGCGAGCGGATCTCGATCAATTCGGGCTTTTCCAGCCAGCCGTTCGCACGGCTGAGGTTGCGCAGAAAGTCAGCCACACGCTCCTGGCTGAGCGCCACGCCCTGAATCAGCACCGTGGCGCCGTCCTGCCGGATTTGCGAGAGTTGCACACCGGCCGGCGTGTCCTGCGTGAGGTCGTCGAACAGATGGACAGGCAGATTTCGGTCGGCCTGCAGGCTTTCGACCGCATCCTGCCGCGCACGCAGCGCCTCGATCTCGGCCTTGAGGGAGGCGATGTCCTTGATCTGGCCATCGAGTTTGGTGTTTTCAGCTTTCAGAAAATCGTTGCGGCTCTGCTGCTGGGTGATCATTTCGCTCAGCACCGTGTAACCCAGCGCCAGAACCAGACCACCAACCAGGATGGACGCAAAAACCCCTGCATAGAACGCCTCGCGCCGCTTCTTTCGCGTGGCCTCCCGGTGGGGAAGAAGGTTGATCAAGACGATATTCATGACAGGTTCCGCTTCTGCCTCATTGCAGGAAACGCCGCATCGCCAGGCCGCAGCAGGTCAGGTAGGACGGCGCCTGACTGCGCAGCTTTTTCTCGCGCACGGTTTCGGCAACTGCCATGCCCTCGAATGGGTTGATGACCATGCAGGCGACCGACGCCGTTGCCGTGATCTTTTCTGCCAATCCGGGCAGGGCCGAGGAACCGCCGGCCAGCAGGATGTAATCGACCCGGCCGAACGGCGTGGCGCGGTAGAAAAACTGCAGCGCCCGGGCCACTTCCTGCGTGAGGCTGTCCATGTAAGGCGAGAGCACTTGGGTGGGGTAATCGTCGGGCAGATCGGCAGCGCGCTTCTTGGTTTCGGCTTCTTCCAGCGAAAACCCGTAGGTGCGGGCGATCATCTGGGTGAGTTGCGCACCACCAAAGGCCTGATCGCGGTCGTACAGGGTTTCGCCGTTGCGCAACACCTGCAGGCTGGTGGAAGTTGCCCCCACCTCAAACAAGGCGACCAGCAGATCCAGACCGGCGCGGGGCAGACGTTCGATGAGGCGCTGCGCGGCCAGACGTGAAGCAAATGCCTCGATGTCCATGACCACCGGCTTGAGCCCGGCAGCCTCGGCAACGCCACGGCGGTCATCCACCTTTTCGCGGCGTGACGCGGCGATCAGCACTTCCTGATCGCCTGGAGACGTGGCACTGGGGCCGAGAACGCTGAAATCGAGCGCGACTTCATCGATGGCGAAGGGAATGTACTGATTGGCTTCGCTTTCCACCTGCACTTCGATCTCTTCCTCGCGCAGTTCACCGGGAAGAACGATTTTCTTGGTGATGACGGCGGATGGCGGCAGGGCCATGGCGACCTGCTTGGCCTTGGTGCCGCTCTTGCGAACGACCTTGCGCACGGCCTCGACCACGTCGTCGAGCTTTTCGATATTGCCATCGACCACGGAACCCTTTTCGAGCGGCTCCATGGCGGCGCGCAGCAAGGTGTACTGGCCGCGGTCGTCCATGTCGAGTTCGACGAGCTTGACGCTGGAACTGCTGATGTCCAGCCCGATCATCGGCGCGTAGCGCTTGCGGAACAGACTGCCTAATGTGGCCACTGAAGACCCCCCGATTGGATTTGCAACGTTGTGCGCAGAATCGAAGGCCAGCTTTTTGGCGCATCGAAATGCGTGCCGACCCCCGTTCGCGCTACGGATTGTTTGTGCTGCGAATGCATATTTTTTCTTCGATCCTAACAACAAGTCCTTGATTCAATAACGTGTAAACCCCGGCTTGCGGCAAAAGCGTTGCAAAACTCCCACGACGTCTGCGGACGCTGTGTCTTGTGCATTCTGACGGCACAGGAGCGCGAATTTTTATAATTTGCAACAGAATCTCTCGCCGTACCATCCCGTCGCCCTGGCACCAGAAGTGCGATGGCCTCCTTCCTGTTTGCGCCGACCTCGTGCCAAAGCTGCCCGCAGGCGCATCCGTTCACCTGACTCCATGAGCACATCCTCTGCTTCCCCCCCGCCCGCACCGCCACGCGCGCGCATGCCCTGGTGGTGGCGCGCCCTGATCGGCCTGGCGGTCGCCGCAGTTGGGTTATTGCTGGTGGCGGCACTCACGGTCGGCCTGGCGCTGGTGTTCAGCTGGCCACGCCTGCCGGACATTTCGGAACTGCAGGACTATCAGCCTCAGATTCCGCTTCGGGTCTATTCCGCCGATGGACTGCTGCTCGGCGAATTCGGCGAGGAACGCCGGATATTCGTGCCGATCGACCAGATCCCCGATCTGATGAAAAAGGCGGTGCTGGCCACCGAGGACGACCGCTTCTATCAGCATGGCGGCATCGACTGGCCGGGCGTTGCCCGCGCCCTGCTGGCCAATCTGGAGCGCTCGCGCAGCCAGGGAGCATCGACCATCACCATGCAGGTGGCGCGCAATTTCTATCTGTCGCGAGAAAAGACCTTCACCCGCAAGTTGTTCGAGGTGTTGCTGGCGCTGAAGATCGAGCAGCAGATGAGCAAGGACCAGATCCTCGAGCTCTACATGAACCAGATCTATCTCGGGCGTAAAGCCTATGGATTTGGTGCTGCGGCGCAAGCGTATTTCGCCAAGCCACTCGATCAGCTCTCGCTCTGTCTCTTATACACA
>JAGDVQ010000173.1 GCA_023255715.1 Thiomonas sp. | reverse complement strand
TGTTGTGATAGCCCTTGTCAGCGCCGACGAGCAGCGAGAGGTCTGCGGCGTGCGCTGAGGGCGCAAGCATGGCCAGCGCGGCGCAAAGGGTGAAGCGTTTGAGGTGCATACGGTGCCTATCGTTGTTCTTATCGAGATCGTCTGTGTTGGAACGCTTGCTCGCCGAGTTTGGTGCTGCGGAGCAGGAGTGATTGCTACGCATGAACCAAGCTTGATAAATGCCAATGATGCTGGATTCCAGCTTGAAATCTGAATGAATTACCAGTCATGGAGACGGGAAATCAATCCAAAGGATGCAGAAATCTCACACTTCGCGACATCCATTACATCTGCAGGCGCGAGCGGCCCTGCGGGGGTGACTCGTCCTGCCAGTTGGACACCTGAGTGCGCGACAACAAGTCGGGTAGCGCGCGCGGATCGAACAACTCGGTTCCTGGCTGCGCGGCAGTGCCGCTGCCGCAGGCCAACGCAAGGCGCAATGCATCCTCGGGCGTGTCGCCACGGGAAAACGCATGAACCAGCGCGCCAACCATCGAGTCGCCAGCGCCGACGGTCGATGCCACCTTGACGTGTGGCGCGACGCCAAGGACCGCTTGTTCCTCACTGACCAGCACCGCGCCGTCTGCACCGAGCGACACGCACACCCACTCCACGCCCTGGTCGCACACGGCCTGCGCGGCCTCGACTACGGCGCGTGGATTATCAAGACGACGCTGTATCAGTTGTTCGAGTTCGGCGCGGTTCGGTTTGATCAGGAAGGGCCGCGCCGCCACGGCCTGTGCGAGCATCTCACCCTGGGCGTCGATCACGGTGCGGGCGCCCTGCCGCCGCAGGGCGTTGACCATCTCGGCGTAATAGTCGGTGGGCACTCCCGGCATGCGCGATCCGGTGAGCACGGCATAGCCGTTGCCAGCCAGCCGCAGCACCATGTCGGTGACCTGCTGCAGGGCGCTGGCGTTCAGCGTCGGACCGATGCCGCTGACTTCGAACTGCGCGCGCGGTTGCTGTTGCTGCAACGTGACGTTGATGCGCGTTTCACCGTCGATGCGCACGTCATGCAACTGCTCGACCTGCGGCGCAGCCAATCGGGTGAACAAGGCGCCGATCTCGCCGCCGAGCACGGCGCAGGCATGCGCTGGGCGCTGCAACCGTTTGAGCGCGCGCGCCACATTGATGCCATTGCCTCCGGGGTCAAAGCGGTTGGCGTTGGCATGGACTTTCTGATCTTCGATCAGCCGGTCAATGTCATAGCTCACGTCCACGCAGGGGTTGAGCGTGAGGGTGACGATGGGGGGCATGTCAAGCGCCATCAGGCGGGTCTCCAGTGATCTCCTGCCCCAGCGCGAAAGCTGCAAACGCTTTCCCGCTTGAACTCATCCTCCGCGAGGCGCGTTATGCAGGCAAACTCTTCAACCTCCTGTTTTCGACCGATTGGGATCACCAATCGGCCTCCAATGCGGAGCTGTGATTCCAGAGCTTTAGGAATTGCCGGGCTTCCGGCTGCGACCAAGATGGCATCGAATGGCGCGTGGTCTGGCCAGCCTTGTATCCCATCAGCATGCAAAACATGAACATTGCGAAAGCCGCGCTGTATCAAGGCTGTCGCTGCCTTCTCCGCACGCTGCGCGACGCGCTCGACCGTGTAGACCTCTTTGGCAATGTGTGACAACACAGCGGCTCTGTACCCCGCACCAGTGCCAATTTCCAGCGCAATCTCTCCACCTTTCAACTCCAAGGCAGCAATCATTCGCGCCACTAGATAGGGTTGAGAAAACGGGTTGTCTCCTGACCCCTGCAGGGGCGCATCGTCATATGCAGACGCCCGCAGAGATTCGGGCAGGAATTCCTCACGCGGAACGGCCAACATCGCCTCAAGAACCAAGGGATCTGTGATCCCCCGCTTCGCAAGCTGCTGAACCATTAACTTTCGTTGGATCATGAAATCGGGCTTCATCTTTGACTCCTCACGACATGCAGCGCCAAATGCGCTTCCCTTTGCCATTGTGCGGCCGTCCTTCATGGGCCGCCAGTAGATGTATAGATCCGGCAGTCGAACGCTGACGTCGCGGTGGATGATGCTTGCTTGCATCGATCAAAAGACCGGGAGGAGCGACCTCTCGACGACCGTGAGCGTCGCCGACGGCGACGAGAGTAAACCGCCCCCGTACGTGCGCGCGCGTGCGGGGGCGGAAATTTCGGGCATTGCGAACGCTCCCACAAGTGCTACATGCTGTACAAAAGTCCAGTCGACAGAATGCTCAGGCGCGTGCGGCGGTGCGCCGACGCGCCAGCCATTTGCTCCCTTCGTCGAGAAAGGCATCGCGAGCGCAAGCGGCGCCAGCAGTCTGGGTCGATGCGCGTGGCACCCACCGTCCCAGCAATGCCCCGCCGTTCCCGCTCTCGACCAACCAATCTGCCAGACCCAGCACACGAGCACTCAACGGTATGCGTATTGAGGCCAGGAAGCTGGCGAAAAGCTGGGGTAGCATGCAAGGATGCCAGTCGTTTTTCGTCACAATGGGTTTCGCATGTTGTTCTACTCGAACGAGGGCACACCGCGCGAACCCGTCCACATTCACGCGATCAAGGACGGCATCGATGCAAAATTCTGGCTGCATCCGGTGCGGGTTGCATACAACGACGGATTCGATGCACGAACCCTGCGTGATCTTGTCGAGGTGATTGAACAGCACGTGGACTTGATTGAGAGGGCATGGAATGAACACTTTGGTTAGAGCACTTGCCGTCACTTTTGATGACGACAGCATGCAAGTGCAGCTTTCCGATGGCCGCATGATCAGCGTGCCGCTGGCCTGGTTTCCACGTCTGCTCCACGCCACGACGGCTGAGCGCAAGCGTTACACCCTGAGCACGCGCGGCCTGCACTGGGAAGCGCTTGACGAGGACATCTCAGTCGAGGGGCTGCTCGCGGGTGTCGGTGATCTGACACATCCCCATACCGCTGCGGCCTGAGCCCGTTCCGCCTACCAATCAGTCAGATACGCCCCTCTTTCACCCCATCGAGCCAGTCCGCCCACGCCTGCATCATCTCCGTGCGTTCCTCGATGTGCTTTGTCCGGTTGTAGGCCCGCCCCAGCGGATCGCGCACCGCATGCGCCAACTGTGCCTCGATGACCTCGGGGCGAATGCGCAGTTCTTCATCCAGAAATGTCCGGGCCGTGGCGCGAAAGCCGTGCCCGGTGACGGTCTCCCTGTCGAACCCCATGACACGCAGCGCAACCAGCACGCCGTTCTCACTCATGGGCCGCTCCGTATCGCCGCCAATCGAGCGGGGTGAGGGCAACACATACCGGCTGCTCCCGGTGAGCGGTTGCAGGTCGTGTTGCAGGATATGCAGGCTCTGGCGGGCCAGCGGCACCAGGTGATCCTCACGCATCTTCATCAACGCGCCGGGAATCTTGATGCGTGCGAGCGTCCAGTCGATGAAACTCCACTCCAGTTGCCGCAGTTCACCAGGACGCAAAAACAGCAGGGTTTGAAGCTGCATGGCGGCCCGCACAATGGGCGAGGCAGGGTAAGCATCCACCGCCCGCAGGAAAGCGCCCAGAAGCGCCTTGTCGGTGATGGCCGCCCGGTGCTTGACCACCACGGGCTTGAGTGCGCCGCGCAGGGAGGGCGTCGGGTCGATCTCCGCACGGCCTGTCGCCACGGCGTAGCGCATGACCTGCCCGATGATCTGCGTCACGCGCCGGGCCGTCTCACCCAGCCCGCGTGCCTCGATGCGCTGCACGACCTGCAAGACGCGCTGTGCCGTGATTTCATTGGGCGGGAGATGCCCCAGGTAGGGCAGGGCGTTGGTCTCCATGCGCTGCTTCTTGTTCGCCCAGGTGCTGTCCGTCAGGACGTCCTTCTGCCGGGCAAGCCATTCCTCAAAGAGCGCGGCGAATGTGCCATCCCCTTGCCGGACGGCCTTTTTCTGCGCGGACGGATCGATCCCGCGTGCGAGCAGTTGTCGGGCTTCTTCCCGGCGCTCGCGGGCAAGCGACAGGGGGACATCGGGGTATTGGCCCAGGGCGAGCAGCTTTTCCTTGCCCTCGAACGTGTATTTGAACCGCCAGAGCCGCGATCCACTGGTGGCAACCTGCACATACAGGCCGCGTTCATCGCTCACACGGTAGGGCTTGTCTTTGGGCTTGAGGGCGCGTAGCTTGGTATCGGAGAGCATGTCGGGGTATCGCTGGCAGAAATTAAGCAGATACCCGCAAGCATACCCCGCAGAGCAACGGGAAGTATGCGGAAAACAGCGGACGAAAGGGGAAAGAAAAACGCCCTAAGTTGTTGATTTCTTAGGGCGTTTGGGATGCTTGCGGACTGTTGCGGAAAAGCTATTGGTGCCGGTGAGAGGAGTCGAACCCCCGACCTTCGCATTACGAATGCGCTGCTCTACCAACTGAGCTACACCGGCAAAGCCCGTAATTCTATACCAGGCGGGCGTCTGGTCTGGGCCTTTGTTTGGACTTTAAGCGGCCC
The DNA here is from genome assembly GCA_023255715.1 of Thiomonas sp. GTDB lineage: Bacteria > Pseudomonadota > Gammaproteobacteria > Burkholderiales > Burkholderiaceae_C > Thiomonas. Next base: position 15,447 of record JAGDVQ010000173.1, on the reverse strand, counting down.
CGGCGTGGTAACGCTGCAGCAATTCGACCTCCTCGCGGGATCCGAGCATGACGCTGCAGCGCTCGTGCAGCGACGTGGGGGCGATGTCGAGGATGCGCTGGGTGCCGTTGATCGCTGCGCCGCCGGCCTGCTCGACCAGAAAGCTCATGGGGTTGGCTTCGTACAGCAGGCGCAGCTTGCCGGGCTTGCCGGGTTCGCGCTGGTCCCAGGGGTAGAGGAACACGCCGCCGCGCATCAGGATGCGGTGCACGTCGGCCACCATGCTGCCAACCCAGCGCATGTTGAAGTCGCGTCCGCGCGGGCCGTCCTTGCCCTGCAGGCATTCGTCGATATAGCGTTTGACCGGCGGCGCCCAGTGGCGCATGTTGGACATGTTGACGGAGAACTCGCTGGTGCTGTGCGGAATCTGCAGGTCGCGCTGGGTGAGGACGAAACTGCCCTGCTCGCGGTCGAGGGTGAACACGGCCACGCCATGCCCCAGGGTGAGCACGAGCTGGGTTTGCGGGCCATAGACGCAGTAGCCCGCAGCGACCTGCCTGTTGCCGGCCTGCAGGAAGTGCTGCTCGGTGACGTCGGGCGTGCCCTTGGGAATCTGCAGCACGGAAAAGATGGTGCCGATGGTGACGTCCACGTCGATGTTGGACGAGCCGTCGAGCGGGTCGAACAGCAGCAGGTATTCACCGCGCGGGTAGTCGTCCGACACGGGGAACACGGTGTCCATCTCTTCCGAGGCCATCGCGGCCAGATGCCCGCCCCATTCGTTGGCGTGGATCAGTACGTCGTTGGCGATGATGTCGAGCTTTTTCTGCACTTCGCCCTGCACATTGCCGGTGCCTGCGGAGCCGAGCACATCGCCCAGCGCGCCCTTGTTCACGGCAATGCTGATGCGCTTGCAGGCGCGAGCGACCACTTCGACCAGCAGGCGCAGATGCGGGGTGATGGTGCCGTGCTCGCGTTCCTGCTCGACGAGGTAGCGGGTGAGGTTGATGGATTGGGTCATGGATGGGGTCGTTGGAATGGATCGAGAGGGGCAGGAGGCCATTCAGGGCGCCAGGGCGCGCTCGATGATCTCGCGGGTGTCGGCAGACAGCGTGGTGCTCTCGGCCACTGTGCGCAGCGCCTGCTGTGCGGCGTCGCGGTAGGCAGGAGCGAGCTTGCGCCAGCGGTCGAGGGCGCGGGCCAGCCGCGCGGCAACCTGCGGGTTGATGGCGTCGAGCGCCTGCACCTGCTCGGCCCAGAAGGCGTAGCCTGCGCCGTCCGCGCGGTGGAAGGCGCCGGGGTTGGCCTGGCAATAGGCGAACAGCACGCTGCGCGCGCGGTTGGGGTTGTGAATGGAGAAGGCAGGGTGCCGCATCAGCGCGCGCACGCGGTCGAGCTGGTGACCGTCGTGGTCGGGCGCACTGGCCTGAAGCGCGAACCACTTGTCCATGACCAGCGCCTCATGGGCAAATTGCGCGGCGAAGCGCTCCAGCGCGGGCCTGGCCAGATCGGCGCCGACCTGCACCAGGGCGGAGAGCGCGGCGAAACGGTCGGTCATGTTGTCGGCGTCCTTGACCTGCTGATAGACGCGTCCCAGCCACTGGGGCTGCCCCAGTTCGCACAGATGTGCCTGCGCCAGATTGCGCAGCGCGCGGCGGCCGCTGCTCGCGAAGTCGGGGCTGTAGCCGCCAGTGGGGGCGAGCGCGTCCCAGGTGGCTTGCCAGTCGCTGGCAAGATGCTGGGCAAGGGCCTTGCGCATGGCCCTGCGGGCATGGTGGATGCGGGGCGGATCGACTTCGTCGAGCTGTTCGGCGATGTAGGCCTCGCCGGGCGGGGTGAGGAGCAGCTCCTTGAACGCGGGGTCGAGATGCGGGTCATGCAGCACGGTGCGCAGGGCGTCCAGGTAGGCCGCGTCCAGGTGCATGTCCTCGCCACGGACGGCGCGCAGCAGCCGCGCCAGCGCCAGCCGCTGCGCTGCCTCCCAGCGGTTGAATGGATCGGCGTCATGCGCCAGCAGGTGCAGCAGGTCGGCGTCGGCATAGGCGAAATCGAGGATCACCGGCGCCGAGAAGCCGCGCAGCAGCGAGGGCGTGACCGCCTGCGCCGTGATGCGTTCGAAGGTGAACGTCTGCTCGGGCTCGATGAGCACCAGCACGGTGTCGGTGCCGTGGTCCTGTCCGTTCAGCCACAGCGGCAGGGCGGCGCCGTCTGGCCCGAGCAGACCCATGCGCACCGGGATGACCTGCGGCTGCTTGCCGCTCTGGCCCGGGGTGTCGGGCAGGGTCTGACGCAGGGTGAGGGTGTAAGTGCCGGCAGCAGGGTCCAGCGTGCCGCCGGCGTGCAGGCGCGGGGTGCCGGCCTGGCTGTACCAGCGCTTGAACGCGGCCAGATGCTGCGCCAGCGGCGAGCCGGGGTTGGCGTCGGCCATGGCCTGGGCAAAGTCGTCGCAGGTCACGGCCTGGCCATCAAAGCGCTGGAAGTACAGATTCAGCCCCGAGCGGAAACCGGCGCGACCCACCAGGGTCTGCATCATGCGCACCACCTCGGCGCCTTTTTCATAGACCGTGGCGGTGTAGAAGTTGTCGATCGCCTGGTATTGCTCGGGGCGAACCGGGTGGGCCATCGGGCCCGCGTCTTCGGAGAACTGCGCGGTGCGCAGCACGCGCACGTCCTCGATGCGCTTGACCGCACGCGCCGATTCCCCGCCCGCGGCAGCGGCCAGGTCCTGGCTGAACTCCTGGTCGCGGAAGACGGTCAGCCCTTCCTTGAGACTGAGCTGAAACCAGTCGCGGCAGGTGACGCGGTTGCCCGTCCAGTTGTGGAAGTACTCGTGGCCGACCACGCTCTCGATGCCGTCATAGTCGGCATCGGTGGCTGTGGCTGGGTTGGCCAGCACGTATTTGGTGTTGAAAATGTTCAGGCCCTTGTTCTCCATCGCGCCCATGTTGAAGTCGCTGACCGCGACGATCATGAAGCGATCGAGATCGAGGCTCAGGCCGAAGCGCTGCTCGTCCCACGCGATCGACTTGATGAGCGATTCCATTGCGTGCTCGGTCTTGTCGAGGTCGCCCGCGCGCACATAGACCTGCAGCAGATGCGTCTTGCCCGAAGCAGCGCGCACGGTCTGCTCGCGGCACACCAGGTTGCCGCCGACCAGGGCGAACAGATAGCAGGGCTTGGGGAAGGGGTCGTCCCACACCGCCTCGTGGCGGCCGCCCTCCAGATCGGTCTGCGAGACCAGATTGCCGTTGGACAGCAGCACCGGGTATTTGGCCTTGTCGGCGCGCAGGGTGACGTGAAAGCGGCTCATCACATCCGGACGGTCGGGCCAGTAGGTGATGCGGCGAAAGCCCTCGGCCTCGCACTGGGTGAAGAACGCGCCGCCCGACATGTACAGACCGGCAAGCTGCGTGTTGGCCTGCGGCACGTTGAGGGTTTCGATCTCCAGGGTGAACGCCGCGGGCAGCTTGTCGAGCACCAGGGTGTTGCCGTCCTGGCGGAAGGCGACGAACTCGCCGTTGACCTTCAGGGTCAGCAGGGTGATGTCCTCGCCGTCGAGCACCAGCGGGGCGGTTTCTGCCGCGCCCTCCACCCGGCGCACGGCCATGCGGCTGTGCACCCGGGTCTTGGCGGGGTCGAGGTCGAAGCGCAGGTGCACGCTGTCGATGGCGTAGGGCGGCGGGGTGTACTCCGCCAGGCGGGTGATGCGGGCGGGGGTATCGGGTTTGGCAGTCATGGCAGTGCGGAGTTCAGCGGGCGATGAAGAGTCAGAGGCCGGATTTCAGGCTGGCGGTGATGAAGTCGTCGAGATCGCCGTCGAGCACTTTCTGGGTGTTGGAGATTTCGACGTTGGTGCGCAGATCCTTGATGCGGCTCTGGTCGAGCACGTAGCTGCGGATCTGGTGGCCCCAGCCCACGTCGCTCTTGGTCGATTCGAGCGTCTGCTGCTCGGCCATGCGCTTGCGCAGCTCGTGCTCGTACAGGCGCGAGCGCAGCATCTGCCAGGCCTCGGCGCGATTCTTGTGCTGCGAGCGATCGTTCTGGCACTGCACCACAATGCCGGTCGGGATGTGGGTCAGACGCACCGCGGAGTCGGTCTTGTTGATGTGCTGACCACCGGCACCGCTGGCGCGGAAGGTGTCGGTGCGCACGTCGGCGGGATTGATGTCGATCTCGATCGAGTCGTCCACCTCGGGGTAGACGAACACGCTGGCAAAGCTGGTATGGCGCCCGCCCGAGGAATCGAACGGACTCTTGCGCACCAGGCGGTGCACACCGGTTTCGGTGCGGAGCTGACCGTAGGCGTAGTCGCCCTCGACTTTGATGGTGGCGCTGCGGATGCCGGCCACGTCGCCCTCGGTCTCTTCCATCACCTCGGTCTTGAAGCCCTTGCGCTCGCAGTAGCGCAGGTATTGGCGCAGCAACATGCTGGCCCAGTCGCAGGCTTCGGTGCCGCCGGCGCCGGCCTGGATGTCGATGAAGCAGTTGCTCGGATCGAGCGGGTTGGAGAACATGCGGCGGAACTCCAGCGCCTCGACCTCGGCGGCGGACTGCTCCGCATCGGCCTCGATGGCCTCGCAGGTGGCGTCATCGCCTTCCTCGCGGGACATCTCGAAGAGTTCGCGCTGGTCGGCCAGTGCGGTGGTCAGTTTGTCCAGCCCGAGCACCACCACCTCGAGCGACTTGCGCTCGCGGCCCAGTTCCTGCGCGCGTTTGGGGTCGTTCCAGACCTGCGGGTCTTCCAGCGCCCCCACGACTTCCATCAGTCGCGCCGATTTGGCATCGAAGTCAAAGATACCCCCTTAGCGCTTGAACGCGCTGCTGGAGGTCGGCAATACGGTTGGAGATGGCGTTGAGGCGTTCTGCGTCCATGATGCGTGTGTCTGTGTGAGCCCCCAGGGCCAGGCTCTGCCCAGCCCGCCCCCCGCGGGGGTCAAGGAAACTTGGGACGGTCCGGCGCTTCCTTGAAAGGCAAAGGGCGCTATTTTCGCACCCCTCGTCGCCTTCCCGCTCAATCCACTCTGGTTCAGACTGGCTTGAAGAATTCCTTGGCCTTGTCGAACCAGGATTTGGCCTGCGGCGAATGGCGATCGCCGCCGCGCTTGAGCGAGTCGTCCAGCTCGCGCAACAGGCGTTTTTGTTCCTCGTTCAGCTTGATCGGCGTCTCCACGGTGATGTGGCAATAGAGATCGCCGGGATAGCTGGAGCGCAGGCCCTTGATGCCCTTGCCGCGCAGACGGAAGGTCTTGCCGGTCTGTGTGCCCTCGGGCAGGTCGATCTCGGCCCTGCCGCCCAGCGTGGGCACGTCGATGCTGCCGCCCAGCGCTGCCGTGGCCATGCTCACCGGCACATGGCAGTGCAGGTCTTCGCCATCACGCTCGAACACGGCGTGCTGCTTGATGTGGATTTCCACGTACAAGTCACCCGGCGGGCCGCCATTGATGCCCGGTTCGCCGTTGCCCGTGGAGCGGATGCGCATGCCCGAATCGATGCCTGCGGGAATCTGCACCTCCAGGGTTTTCTGCTTCTGGATGCGGCCACGCCCGTGGCAGGCAGGGCAGGGTTCGGGAATGAGCTTGCCCGTGCCGTGGCAGGTCGGACAGGTCTGCTGCATGGCGAACGGCCCCATGCGCTGCGCCACCTGCCCGCTGCCGTGACAGGTGGTGCAAGTGATGGGTTTGGTGCCGGGCTTGGCGCCGCTGCCGTGGCAGGTGCCGCACTCTTCCCAGCCGGGGATGCGCAGGTTCTTGGTGACGCCATGCGCGGCGTCTTCGAGGCTGATTTCCAGCGAATAGCTCAGGTCGTTGCCGCGATAGACCTGCGGACCGCCCCCGCCGCCCCGACGTCCGCCGCCGAAGATTTCGTCGAAGATGTTGCCGAAGTCGCCAAACCCGCCCGCGCCACCGCCGAAGCCGCCCGCTGACGGATCGACTCCGGCATGGCCGTACTGGTCGTAAGCGGCGCGCTTTTGCACGTCGCACAGGCACTCGTAGGCCTCCTTGACGATCTTGAACTGCTCCTCCGACTCCTTGTTGCCGGCATTGCGGTCGGGGTGATGCTTCATGGCCAGCTTGCGGTAGGCCTTCTTGATCTCGTCTTCCGAGGCGTTTCTGCTCACGCCCAATACTTCGTAATAGTCACGTTTGGCCACGGGTTCAGCCTTGAAAATCGGTTCAAAAACAATGGACAAACGGGAGGGCCGCGGATTTCAGGCGGACCTCCCGTCGGGGGACTTCAAAACACAGGGATGATCAGGCCTTGCCGTCCTTCACTTCCTTGAACTCGGCGTCGACCACGGTGTCGTCGCCAGCGGCCTGGGCACCCCCGCCGCCGGATGCGGCACCCCCGGCAGCCCCGGCTTCAGCGGCCTGGCTGGCATACATCTTTTCGCCCAGTTTCTGGCTGGCGCTCAAGAGTGCCGCGGTCTTGGCTTCGATATCGGCCTTGTCTTCCGACTTGATGGCTTCTTCGGCCGCTTTCAGTGCATCTTCGATGGACGACTTTTCGCCAGCATCCAGCTTGTCACCGTATTCGGTGAGCGACTTGCGCACGCTGTGCACTGCTGCGTCAGCCTGGTTGCGGGCGTCGACCAATTCACGCTTCTTGTGGTCTTCTTCCGCATTCATCTCGGCGTCGCGCACCATGCGTTGCACTTCTTCTTCGCTCAGGCCGGAGTTGGCCTTGATGGTGATCTTGTTCTCCTTGCCGGTGCCCTTGTCCTTGGCGCTGACGTGCAGAATGCCGTTGGCGTCGATGTCGAAGGTCACTTCGATCTGCGGCGTGCCGCGCGGGGCCGGCGGAATGCCTTCCAGGTTGAACTCGCCCAGCAGCTTGTTGCCGGCCGCCATTTCGCGCTCGCCCTGGAACACCTTGACCGTCACCGCAGGCTGGTTGTCGTCGGCCGTGGAGAACACCTGTGCGTGCTTGGTCGGCACCGTGGTGTTCTTGGTGATCATCTTGGTCATCACGCCGCCCATGGTCTCGATGCCCAGCGACAGCGGGGTGACGTCGAGCAGCAGCACGTCCTTGCGGTCGCCCGCCAGCACCGAGCCCTGGATGGCAGCGCCCACGGCAACGGCCTCGTCGGGGTTCACGTCCTTGCGCGGTTCCTTGCCGAAGAACTCTTTCACCTTCTCCTGCACCTTGGGCATGCGGGTCATGCCGCCGACCAGGATCACGTCGTCGATGTCGCCGACCTTCACACCGGCATCGGTGATGGCGGTGCGGCAGGGCGCAATGGTGCGCTCGATGAGATCCTCGACCAGCGATTCCAGCTTGGCGCGGGTGAGCTTGAGGTTCAGGTGCTTCGGCCCGGAGGCATCTGCGGTCACATAGGGCAGGTTGATCTCGGTCTGGGTGGAGCTCGACAGCTCGATCTTGGCTTTTTCGGCCGCGTCCTTCAGGCGCTGCAGCGCGAGCACGTCCTTGCTGAGGTCGACGCCCTGTTCCTTCTTGAACTCGGTGATGATGTAGTCGATGATGCGCTGGTCGAAGTCTTCGCCGCCGAGGAAGGTGTCGCCGTTGGTGGACAGCACCTCGAACTGCTTTTCGCCCTCGACATCGGCGATTTCGATGATGGAAATGTCGAACGTGCCACCACCCAGGTCGTAGACCGCGATCTTGCGGTCACCCTTGCCATGTTTGTCCAAGCCGAACGCCAGCGCGGCTGCGGTCGGTTCGTTGATGATGCGCTTGACATCCAGCCCGGCGATGCGGCCGGCATCCTTGGTGGCCTGGCGCTGGCTGTCGTTGAAATAGGCCGGCACGGTGATCACCGCTTCGGTCACCGGCTCGCCGAGGTAGTCCTCGGCGGTCTTTTTCATCTTGCGCAGCACTTCGGCGCTGATCTGCGGCGGCGCGAGCTTCTTGCCGCGCACTTCCACCCAGGCATCGCCGTTGTCGGCCTTGACGATGCTGTAGGGCATCAGATCGATGTCCTTCTGCACTTCCTTTTCGGTGAACTTGCGGCCGATCAGGCGCTTGACTGCGTAGAGCGTGTTCTTGGGATTGGTGACCGACTGGCGCTTGGCCGACGCGCCCACCAGAATTTCGCCGTCTTCCATGTAGGCGACGATGGACGGCGTGGTGCGAGCACCTTCGCTGTTTTCAATGACCTTGGGCGTGTTGCCCTCCATCACCGCCACGCAGGAGTTGGTGGTGCCGAGGTCGATGCCGATGATTTTTGCCATGGGAATTCTCCGTTTGTGCCGCGCCGCGTGGCGCTGATTTCTGACTGCTCTCTAAATAGGGAGGTCTGCCGCGAATTCAAGCCTGCGTGTCAGGAGTGCATCGCAGGAGGAACCAGGGCAGGGTTTATTGCGCCACGGTGACCAATGCGGGCCGCAGCGTGCGATCTGCAATCCGGTAGCCCTTCTGCAGCACCGTGACCACCGTGCCTGCCGCCTGCTCGGCGGGTTGCACCGAGATGGCCTGGTGCAGCGCGGGGTCGAACTTGTCACCGGCAGCCGGAGCAATTTCCTGCAGGCGATTGCGCTCGAAGGCCGACTTGAGTTGGCTCAGGGTGAGTTCCACGCCTTGCTTGAGCACTTCGGGTTTGCCGCTGGTATCTGCCAGCGCCGCTTCCAGGCTGTCCTTGACGGGCAGCAGGGCTTCGGCAAAGCTCTCCACCGCGAACTTGCGCACTTTCGCGGTTTCGTCTTCGGCGCGGCGGCGAATGTTTTCCACTTCGGCGCGGGCGCGCAGGAGCTGGTCGTTGAGTTTGCCGATTTCTTCTTGCGCCTGCGCCAGTTCATCCGTCAGCACAGGCTCGGGAATCAGATCCTGATGCGGCGCGCTCTGTGCGTCCTGCGGATCAACGGTCGGGGGGGTTTGGGGATCAGTCTGCATGGAACACCAGGCCGTAAATAAAGACCTTTTCACCATGGAGGTGTCTTTGCGGATTTCAAGAGCTGTGGCGCCTGCTTGCATGCCTTTTGTGCGCGCGGGCCAAAAAAATCCCCCGAAGCGGAGCTGTCGGGGGATATCGACCGGGGGCTGCGGCGAGGCCGTCAGTCCCCAGAGCGTCAGACCTTACTGGGCCTTCTTCTCTTCTTTTTTCATTTCCTTGTGCTCGGCCTTCTTGTGGTGGGTGGCCTTGTGGTGTTCTTTCTTCATTTCCTTGTGGGCTTCGGGCTTGGCAGCCTCGGGAGCGGCCGGAGCCGGGGTTTGCGCCATGGCGACGGTGGCGAACAGGGAAGTGAACAGAACGGCAGCGATTTTCTTCATGGGATGGTCTTTCAAAAAATTTTGGATGGAAACGATCCAAACCGGATCGATGTCTTAATGCGTGCCCTGGCGGATCGGTTGACACAACTTCACGGAATTTGCAAAACCCTGGGCGCGGCAGACGGATAATGCACGCTGTTCGTCGTTCCCCCGCGTCGTTGCGCGCCTGTCATGTCCGAATTTTCCGTGCTGTTCGTCTGTATGGGCAATATCTGTCGCTCTCCAACTGCCGAAGGCGTGTTTCGCGCCAAGGTGCGAGAGGCCGGGCTGGAAAGACGGGTGCGGATCGACTCTGCCGGCACGCACGCCTTCCACGTCGGCTCGGCGCCTGACCTGCGCAGCCAGCGTCACGCCAGCCAGCGGGGTTACGACCTCTCCGGCCTGCGTGCCCGCGCCGTGGAAGAGGCGGATTTTTCGCGATTCGACCTGCTGCTGGCAATGGACTGGGACAATCTGGCGCTGCTGGAGGAGCAATGCCCGCCACAGTACGCATCCCGCTGTCGACTGTTCCTGAGCTTTGCGCCACAGGCGCCGGTGGCGGCCGTGCCCGATCCGTACTACGGCACGGAGCGCGATTTCGAACGCGCGCTCGACCTGGTCGAACAGGGTTGCGACGGGCTGCTGGCCTTTGTCGAAAAACGGTTGCTGCTGCGCGCCTGAGCTACTGCGCCTCCCGGAAGGGCAGACGCTCGCGCAGGTGTTGCTGGTGATCCGCGAGGGCGGCGGATTCGCGCTCCAGATAGTCTTCGATGGCCCGCGCGAATTGCGGATGCGCCAGCCAGTGGGCGGATTGCGTGGCCACGGGCTGCAGGCCGCGCGCCATTTTGTGTTCCCCTTGCGCGCCGCCCTCGAAGGTGGTGTAGCCGTGCTCCAGGCACCAGGCGATGGGCTGGTAATAGCAGGCGTCGAAATGCAGCGCGGGGACATGTTCGACCGCGCCCCAGTACCGGCCATACGCAACGCGGGTCTGCGGATCGAGCAGCACGAGGGAACTGGCGATGGGCTTGCCGTCGCGTTCTGCCTTGAACAGCAGGCAATTTGCCGGCATCTCCTGTCCAATGGCCTGGAAAAACGCATGATTCAGATAGGGTGACGAGCCGTGCAGCGCGTAGGTCGTGTCATAGCAGCGGGTGAAGAACGCCCAGTCCGCCGCAGTGATGGCCGTGCCCTGCAGCGCGTGGAACACCACACCGGCATCCCGCACCTGACGCTGCTCCTGGCGAATTTTCTTGCGCTTGTCATGCCGCAGACTGCACAGAAACGCGTCGAAGTCAGCCCAGGGCGCGGTGTTATCGGCGGGCGGGTTGCGCCAGTGAAACTGAATCGTGGTGCGTGGCAGCAGCCCGAGCGCATCAAACCATTGCGCTTCCTGCGGATCGAGAAACAGCGCGTGGAACGAGCTGAATCTGCTGCGTTCGGCAACTGCCAGAATGCTGCGCAACAGGGCCTTGCGCGCAGTCGCATCGCGCCCCAGCAGTTTGGCGCCCCCCACCGGGGTGAAGGGCACGGCGAGCAGCAGCTTGGGGTAATACGGCAGGCCGTGCTCCGCATGGGCGCGCGCCCATGCCCAGTCGAACACATATTCGCCGTAGGAATGGGATTTCACGTACAGCACGCAGGCGGCGGCGACTTGGTCGCTGCGGTCGCGCAGCGCCAGCACCACGGGCTGCCAGCCGGTGTTTGCACCCACGCATCCGGTGCGCTCGAGCGCGCTGAGCCAGGCGTGGCGCTGGAAGGGCGTGGTGCCCGGGGTGGCCTGTGCCAGCGCGTCCCACTGCGCGGCGGGCAGTGCGCCCACTGCGTCCAGCAACTCGGTGCGAAAATCCTCATCCATGACCATTCGACTCGCTGTTTTGCAGTGCAATCCGGTAGTGGGCGATCTGGCGGGAAACGCCGCGCAGATCGCCCATCTGTCGCGCCGCGCCCACGCCCTGGGCGCGCAGGTGGTGTTGACCCCGGAACTGGCGTTGACCGGCTACCCTCCTGAGGATCTGTTGCTGCGTCCGGCGTTTCTGCGCGCCAGTGCAGACGCATTGAAGCAGCTTGCCCATGACCTGTCGGATCTGCCGGAATTTTGTCTGGTGGTCGGGCATCCGCTGGCGCTGGCCGGGATGGAGGCGCCACGCCTGGCGTCGACCCAGCAGGCCGTGGCCTGCAACGCGGCGTCCTTGCTGCGCGGTGGCGTGGTGGAAGCCACGTATTGCAAGCACGAACTGCCCAACTATCAGGTGTTCGACGAGCGACGCTATTTCGCCTCGGGCGATCAGGCGGTGGTGTTCGAGGTCGGGGGGACGCATTTCGGCATCAATATCTGCGAGGACGCCTGGTTGCCGCATGCGCCGCGCAAGGCCAGGGCAGCCGGGGCGCAGGTGCTGCTGGTGCTCAACGCCTCGCCGTATCACCGTGGCAAGACGGCGGAGCGCGAGCGGGTGATGCGCCAGCGCTGCCTGGAAAACGACATGGCGCTGGTGGCGTCGCAGATGGTCGGCGGGCAGGACGAGATCGTGTTCGACGGCGCCTCATTCGTGCTCGACCGCACGGGTGAGCTGGTGGCGCGCGCGCCGCAGTTCGAGGAGCACATCCTGCTGGTCGATGTGGCCGGTGGCGAGGTGCTGCGGCAGGAACCGGCGCATGTGGCCGCGCTCAAGCCCGACCACGCCGAGGTGTACGACGCGCTGGTGCTCGGGGTGCGCGACTACCTCGGCAAGAACGGCTTTCCCGGCGCGCTCATCGGCCTGTCCGGCGGGGCGGATTCGGCGCTGGTGCTGGCCATTGCGGTCGATGCGCTGGGCGCGGACAAGGTGCGCGCGGTGATGATGCCGTCGCAGTACACCGCGCAGATGTCGCTCGACGACGCCGCGCAGATGGCGCTGCGGCTGGGCGTGCAGTACGACGTGCTGCCGATCACCCCGCTGTTCGACGCGTTCCGCACCACGCTTTCGCCTCTGCTGCAGCCGCATCCGGGCGATACCACGCTGGAAAACATCCAGGCGCGCATCCGCGGCACCCTGCTGATGGCCCTGTCGAACAACAGCGGCCGCATCGTGCTGACCACCGGCAACAAGAGCGAGATGGCCATGGGCTACGCCACGCTGTACGGCGACATGGCGGGCGGTTTTGCGGTGATCAAGGACGTCACCAAGACCCTGGTGTGGGAGCTGGCGCGCTGGCGCAATGCGCACGCGGCAGCGCAGGGGCAGGCCGAGGTCATTCCGCAGCGCATCATCACCCGCCCGCCCAGCGCGGAACTGCGCCCCGACCAGACCGACCAGGACAGTCTGCCACCCTACGACGTGCTCGACGGCATCCTGCAGCGCTACATGGAGCAGGACCAGAGCGCCGAAACCATTCTGGCTGCGGGCTACGCGCGGGCTGATGTGCAGCGGGTGGTGCATCTGCTCAAGCTGGCGGAATACAAGCGGCGTCAGGCCCCGCCGGGCATCCGCATCACCCACCGCGCCTTCGGGCGCGACTGGCGCTATCCCATCACCTCAAAATTCCGGGAATCGTTCTGATTTCTGCCGCTTTGCGCGTCAGCAGTTAAATTTCGCCTTTAGATCCAACACCCAGGAGCCGACATGAAACTCATCACCGCCATCATCAAACCGTTCAAGCTCGACGAAGTGCGCGAGGCGCTGGCCGAAATCGGGGTGACCGGCCTGACGGTGACCGAGGTCAAGGGCTTCGGGCGGCAGAAAGGGCATACCGAGCTGTACCGTGGCGCCGAGTATGTGGTGGACTTTCTGCCCAAGGTGAGGGTGGAAGCCGTGGTCAAGGAAGATCAGGTGGATCGCGCCATCGAGTCCATCGTGAAAGCGGCGCGGACCGGCAAGATTGGCGACGGCAAGATTTTCGTCACCAGTGTCGAGCAGGTCGTGCGCATCCGCACCGGCGAGACCGGCGAAGTCGCGGTTTGATCTGTCTGGAGTTCCAGTCGCCCCCATGCCGCGCGTTCACATCCTGCCTTCGGGCACCGACCTGCTTGCCGACCCGGAAGAAAACCTGCTCAAGCTGCTGCGCAAGCACCAGGTTCCCATCCGTTACTCCTGCAGATCCGGGGAATGCGGCTCGTGCAAATGCTTCCTGGAATCGGGCAATGTCACGCTGAAAACCTACGATCCCAAGGCGCTGCCGGAGGCCCAGAAGGCCGCCGGGGTCATTCTGGCCTGCCGCGCGGTGCTGCACGAAGACATCACCATTCGCCTGACCGACAGCGACGATCTCATCACCCACCCCGAGCGCAACCTGCTGTGCCGGGTGGTGGCGCTGGAGCCGCTGACCGCCGACATCTTCGCGCTGCGGCTGCATATCGAATTTGCCGACATGGAGGGCATTCCCTTCACCTTCTCTGCAGGCCAGTACGCGCAGATCGTGGTCAATGTGGACGGACATGAAATCGCGCGCGATTTCTCCATGGCCAGCACGCCGGTCGATGCCGAGTATGACGACATTCTGGAGTTCCACATCCGTCGCACGCCCACCGGGGCCTTGAGCAGCCTGCTCGGTGGCATGATCCGACCCGGCGCCCAGTTGCTGGTGCGCGGACCGATGGGGACGAGCTATTTCCGTCCGCGCCATGAAGGCCCGCTGGTCGCGGTGGGCGGAGGCACCGGCCTGGCCCCCATGCTCAGCGTGGTACAGACCGCGCTGGACAACGGCAAGCTCGAACCCGTGGCGTTGTTCGCGGGCTTTCGCAATCAGGCCGATGTGTACGGCCTGGATCGTATGGAACAGATGCGCCGCAGCTACCGCAATTTCAGCTATCACATCGCGCTCGACGAAGCGCAGGACGGTGATCCGCCGCAGGCGGTGCATCGGCCCCTCGGGGCCTATCTGCTGGAGCAAGTGACCGATTTCGCGGGTGCCAAGGTCTATCTCGCGGGCCCGCCAGGCATGGTCGAGGCGATCAGCGCGTCCTTGCTGGAGCGCGGTGTCTCCGAGCGCGACCTGCATGCCGACGCGTTCTACCCACCCGTGCCTGCAGCACAGCCGGTCGACGCCTGATCCGCCTGGCGTCGGGAACTGCCGCCGCAGGGATTAAAATCAACATTAAACACATCGGGCGCATTCAATCTTGCACAGCGCCTGCCTTCGGGCACCTGCGGCACAGCGGAAACCCGCCGACTGTCGTCGCCTCATACCGGGACTTTATGAACACGCATGAGGCCAAGCGCGTCCTCGAGACTGCGCTGATCTGTGCTTCCCAAGCCTTGTCCGTCGCCGAGTTGCGACGCCTGTTCGACGACACCATCGCCGCCGACACCGTGCGCGCGCTGCTCGATGAGTTGCGCACCGACTGGCAGGGCCGCGGCGTGGAACTCGCCCAACTGGCCCAGGGCTGGCGCTTCCAGAGCCGTGCCGAAATGCAGCCTTTTCTCGATCGGCTCTATCCCGAAAAGCCGCAAAAATATTCGCGCGCCGTGCTCGAAACTCTGGCCATCATCGCCTACCGCCAACCCGTCACCCGGGGCGATATCGAAGAGATCCGTGGCGTGGTGGTGAACACCCAGATCATCCGCCAGCTCGAGGATCGCGGCTGGGTCGAGGTGATCGGTCACCGTGAGGCGCCGGGCCGACCGGCACTGCTGGCCACGACCCAGCAGTTTCTCGATGATCTCGGCCTGAAGGCGCTCGACATGCTGCCGCCGCTCGGAGAACGCGGCGAAACCCTGCCCAGTTTCGACGGCCTGCAGCAGCGCCTGCCCGAACTCGGCATGACCGACGATGCGCAGGACATCGCACCGTCCCAGGCGTACGCACCGGGCGACAGCGAAGCTGCGCCCGGTGTTCCGGACAACGGGCAGCCATCCCCGATTTCCCATCGCAGTGTGCCGTCCGGCGCGTTGCCCACCGACTGAACCCAAACGGATCGCACCATGAGCAATTCCGACCCCACCGAGACGCCCGAGATTCCCGCAGCGACCGAGGCTGTGCAGGCATTGGCCGACGGACCCGCCGCAGTCGAAGCCCCGGTGCGCAAACCGCGCGCTTCCACCCGGCGTCCACCGCGCAAGACTGCGGCGATGCCAACCGAGCTGACCGACAGTGCCGAGCAGTCAGTGCCGACGGCGGAGCCTGCCCCTGATCGTTTGACGGCCGAACCCCCGACGCGCGTTCCGGTGGATGCGCTGCAACCCGCTGAAATGCAGCCCGCGCCTGCGGCCGATGCGCAAGCCACACCGCGGGTGCGGCCTCCGCGCGCGCCCAAGCCGCAGCGTCGCGCGGCCGAGCCACCCGCCGCGC
>JAGDVQ010000131.1 GCA_023255715.1 Thiomonas sp. | reverse complement strand
ATTCAGGGTGCTCATGGTGCCCCTCCGGACTGATCTTGGATGCCCTTATTGTAGTTGTCCGGACATTGTCATGACAAGGCATTTCTTGTCTTGGCCACCGTCCAAGCACCCACTTCCGCGTTGCAATGTGTCGGTAGTCCTCGATAACTACCGACGAAACGCAACTGCGGCAGTTCCTTTGCTACCCGATGCTGCAATCCAACAGCTTGATTCGTCCGCGCGTAACCCATTGATCTGTAATGGGGTCGGTTGCGGACTTTGCGGACTTCGGGCCAGTGCAAGAGAGCGAGGTCGGAGCGAGGAATGGCCAGGAGAGAGTGGAATGTGGCCCGGAACGGCCAATTCAGGCGGTTGGCGAAGTCCGCAGGCTTCCGCAAGAACCCCCAAGAACACGCGGGAACCGGCGCGATCAGGCAAGAAAAAACCCCAACCGTTCTCGGTTGGGGTTTTGTTATTGGTGGAGCCGGGGGGAATTGAACCCCCGTCCGCGAACACTCCACAGCAGGATCTACATGCTTAGTAACGCCATTTGGTTTTAACCCCGATGACGCGGGTGTACGCGCTTCATTTGGGGCGATCCACTGAGTTTAGGGCTGAATCGCGTGGCGAAATTCAACTCGAGCCAATGTGTATGACCTCGCAGGTGTTGCCACCCCGGCCCATCGGCCAACCGTTGCGAGGCTCGCCGGGTTTAAGCGGCGAGGGCGTACGAAGAATCGTTCGCAGTTACTTTGTTTCCAGTGGTTTATCGAGCGTACTGGGGCTCGGCATGCACCTGTCTGTTTTGCTATCCACGTCGAAACCGGGTCGGCCCCAATCTCTCAACGATTGTACGTCCGCACCGTGTTCAGTGCTTTCGTGGTCAGGAGATGAGGTCGAGTGAGAGCAAATCAAGGGGGTGGGTGATGATGGCATCCGCGCCCCAGTTCCTGGGCTCGGTGTGGCCGCAATAGCCGTATGCGGCGGCAATGGCGCGCATGCCTGCGGCGCGGGCGGACTGGATGTCGCGAAGATCGTCTCCCACATAGACGCAATGCTCAGGCGCGACCTGCAACTGGCTAGCCGCGTAGAGCAGGGGATCCGGGGCGGGTTTGGGATATGCAGCGGTGTCTCCGCTGACAACGCATCCGGGCGGGTGGGGCCAGGGGAGTTGGGCGACGAGCGGATTGGTGTAGGTGCTGAGCTTGTTGGTCACGATGCCCCAGGGAATGGCGGCTCTGTGGAGATGCTCGATCAGCGCGTTCACGCCGTCGAACAGTATGGTCTGCACGCGGATCATCGCGAGATACCGCGCGAGAAAGGCGTCTTTCAAGGCGGGGTAACGAGGATCATCCACTGCGACTTGCATGCCCACGGCGAGGAGTCCGCGTGCCCCGTGGGAGGCCATGGGGCGCAGGACTTCGAGGGGCAGCGCCTCAAGGCCATGTTGCGCGCGAACATGGTTGAGCGCTGCTGCGAGATCCGGGGCCGTGTCGGCGAGCGTGCCGTCCAGGTCGAACAGGCAGGCCTGTACTGGTTGGGAGGGCGTCATCAGGCGGCCTGGCGCAGGGCCAGGAGGTAGTTGACGCTGGGATCGGAAGTCAGCCGAAAGCGTTGGGTGAGGGGCTGATAGTGCAGACCGGCGATGTCGGCAGTGTCCAGGCCGCAAGCCCGCCCCATGGCAGAGATCTCTGCAGGTTGCAGGAATTTGGCGTAGTCATGGGTGCCCTTGGGCAGCAGACGCAGCACATACTCGGCGCCAAGAATGGCGGCTAGATAGGCCTTTGGCGTGCGGTTGATGGTGGAGACGAACACCCAGCCGCCGGGCCGAACCAACTTGGCTGCAGCCTTGATGATGGAGGCGGGGTCGGGGACGTGTTCCAGCATTTCCATGCAGGTAATGACATCGAATGTCTGAGGCGATTCGGCTGCGAGGCGCTCGGCGCTGATCAGGCGGTAATCGATGTCGAGATGGGCGTCGAGCGCATGCAGCCGGGCGACCTGCAGCGAGGGCTCGGCCAGATCGATCCCGGTCACCCTGGCGCCCGCGGCAGCCAGGGATTCCGACAGAATGCCACCGCCGCAGCCAATGTCGAGCACGGCCTTGCCCTTGAGATCGACGTGGCGCTGGACCCACTGCAGGCGGTGCGGATTGAGTTGATGCAGCGGACGGAATTCGCCGTGTTCGTCCCACCAGCGATGCGCCAGGGCACTGAATTTGTCGATTTCTGCCGTTTCGACGTTGTGATCGAGCGAGGTCATGACGTGTGTGACGTGAGGGTCATTGAAACTTGACAAGCCGGTAGTAGAGCATTCCCAGCAGTTCATGCACCACCCGTGTGGACTTTTCCAAGGCGCTGATTTGCGGTGTCAGCATGTCAAGTGGCTGGAGGGGCAGGGCCTCATAGTCCACCGGCCAGGCGCAGATCGATAGATTTTCGTGCTCGAAGGCCATCATGGCGCGCGGCATGTGATCGGCCGACGTGACCAGATAGCGCTGCCCAGGCGGAACATGGGAGAGGCGTTGCCGGATGTTCTGTGCGGTCTGGAATGTCGTTCGGGATTGGGTGTCGAGCACGATTCTCGCTGCTGGAAATCCCATTTTTTCAGCCAGGGCGCCCATGAGATCGGCTTCGCGCACCGATTTGCCCCAGCCCCCCGAGAGGAGCAGGGTGCTGTCCGGCACTTGTTGGGCGAGTTGCACGGCGGAAAGCAGTCTGCGCAGGCTGGCTGCCTTCAGCGCTGCGACGTCCGCATCGCTCACCGGGTTGCCATTGATGCCGCCGGCCAGCACCACAATCACGCTGGCGGGCGGCGGGGGTGGACAGACTCTTTCCTGGGTCGCTTTCTGTTCCAGCGCGCCGAGCGCCATGTTGGCGGTCAGCGGCATGCTTGCACAGATGAACATCAAGGTGCTGGCATAGATCAGCAACCGCACCGCCAGGCGGTGAGGACGCCAGCTCACCAGGACGGTCAGCAGAATCAGGCCGCATGCAGTCAGGCCAACCGGAGACAGCAGGAGTTCGAGGGTCAGTTTCAATGCGGTCAGGACAGTGCGACCGAAGGTGCGGCGCGGGAGCCCAGGCCAGCCCAGTCGAGGTAAACCTGTTCATCGCCATCCACCCAGACATGGCGGGAGAACAGGCGCTCGGCGCGTTGCCGTCCGGCGGCGCCCATGGCGGCCACCGTGGCGCGATCGCTCAAGGTGAGCATCTTCGCAGCGAGGTCATCCACATCGGCTGCCGTGAACAGCAGGCCGGTGACCCCGTCTTCCACCACTTCGCCGCAGCCGCCGATGCGCGGTGCAATCACGCAGCGACCAGCTGCCATGGCTTCGCGCGCGGAGAGCGGAAACGACTCGCGGGTGGACGACAGCACGAACACGTCGAACAGGCCCAGATGGGAGGGGATGTCGCGCTGCATGCCGGCGAAGATCACCTGCTGCTGCAGGCCGAGGCGGGCCACCTGCGCCTGCGTCTGCTCCAGCAGCGGGCCGTCGCCGACGATCAGCAGGCGGGTCTCAGGTTTGGCCTGCGCGACTTTGGCGAAAGCGTCCACGAGATAGTTGTGGCCCTTCTCTTCGGAAAGGCGGGCGACGATGCCGAAGACAAGATGGCGCCCCGGCTCCAGACCGTACTGCCGTGCAAATTCGGCGGTGTGCGTGGCGGTGGAAAAGCGATCGAGGTCGATGCCGCTGTGGATGACCGTGGACTGCGCGGCGGGCAAGCCGTGGGCCAGCAGGCGGTTGCGCTCGTAATTCGATTCAAAAATGATGAAGTCGGCGCTTTGCCGCAGGATGCGGCCAGCCCATTTGAAGTTTTTCGGGTTGTGGATGTTGTGGATGGTGGTGACGATGGGCACGCGCATGGACGTGGCCGCCACGCGGTAGCCAAACGGCATGACTCGCAGCGCGGCATAGGCCACCATGGACGAGCGCACCGATTGCGGCGCCACCAGTTCGATGCCCTCGCGCGCAACCACCTGACGAAGCTGCTTGAGCGCACGGACAAACTGCGCGGCTCCGCTGAAATGAAAGTCGATGTCCACATGAATCGCGCCCTTGCCGATCAACTCTTGCAGCAGCACGCCTTCCGTGGTGGCCACATAGACGATGTGGCCCTTGGCGGTGAGATCTTCCGTCAGGGTGAGCACATCGGATTGCACGCCACCGATGCCAAAGGGCTCGGTCATCAGATACAGGATTCTCATAGTGTCGTGGCCTCAAAGGAAGCGCTGGGCTTGCGGTGTCTTTGCGCAAAGCGCCGGGTGCGCCGAGCGTGCAGGAGTTGATGCATGGGATCGAACGCCCCGGCGAGCTTGAGGCGAAACTGGGCGACGTCATCCCGGTCGGTGATCTCGGTGCGCCTGAGCTGATACCGATCGGCGTGCTGGTCATTGACCCCGGGTGCCACGCTGACTGCGGCGCAATAACCAGCCTGCTGCACGAGCCGCAGCTCCCGCGCGCTCAGGTCGCCCGATGGATAGCAGAAATAATCGACGGCCCGATTCAGGTGCGAGGCGATCACGGTGCGGCTGGTGGCGATTTCCTGCTGCGCCAGCGTGTCGCTGATGGTTGGCAGGTAAGGGTGGGTGAGCGTATGCGAGCCGATGGTGATGCCCGGTGCGCGGGCGAGTGCAGCCACCTCGTCCCAGTCGAGATGCAGGCGCTGTGCGCTCTGGCTGCCATAGCGGGGATGGCTGATGGCCTGGTCACAGAACTGGGTGGTGACAAAGATTGTGGCGGGAATCTGGTAGCGCTGCAGCACCGGCAGGGCTTCGGTCAGATTGTCCAGGTAGCCGTCGTCGAATGTCACGGCAAACAGTGGCTTGCGCAAGGGGCCGGATTGCAGCGCGCGCAAGCCGTCTTCCAGGCTGACCACTTCGTGTCGTGCCAGTTCCTCCATCTGCTGTGCGAAGCGGGCAGGAGACACCGTGAGCTGATCGTAGGCGGCAAGTTGCGCGACACGGTGATACATCAGAATGCGCAGGCCAGGACGCAAGGCATTGCGCAGCTTGGCGTAGGGCAGCAGGGAGGTGGCGAGCAGTTTGCGCATGGCTTATTCCGTGGGGGCGACGAACGCTGCATTGGGTACTGGCGGCAACCCGAGGGCCTGGCTGTGCAACTGGTTGTAGGCCGCAGCAGTGCGCGATACGTCAAAGCGCGCAATCACTGTTTCACGCGCGCGCTGGCCGAGCCGCTGCCGCAGCGTGGCGTCCTGAAGCAGACGGTCGAGTTGCTGCGCAAAGTGGGGAACATCTCCGGCGTCGACCAGCAGTCCGTTGTCCCCATCGATCACGACGTCGGGAATTCCCCCGACACGCGTGCACAGCACGGCCTTGGAACTCGCCATGGCTTCCAGCAGGGCAATTGGCAAGCCCTCCCAGTGGGATGACATGACAAATGCGTCCAGCGCGGCAACCAGCCGGGGGACATCCTTGCGCATGCCGGTAAAGATCACGCACTGCTCCAGGCCTAGCTCCTTCACCTGCTGTTTCAGCGGGTCGAGCAGGTCTCCCGTGCCGACGACAAGACAGTTCAACTGCCCTGCGCGCGCCTGAGGCAACAAGGCCAGGGCGCGGAACAGGTCGCCATGCGCCTTCTGTTCATGCAGGCGACCCACCACCCCGATGAGCCCACGATCCGCAGGCAGACCGAACTCCTCGCGGACTCCGTCGCCGGAAAAGCTGGAAAACTTCTGCAGATCAATCCCGTTGGGGATGGAGACCAGCTTGTCGGCCGGAATCTTGTCGCGCGAGGCCAATGTCTGCGTGACCTCCTCACTGCAGCCGATCACCGCAGTGCTCAGCGTGGCGAACAACCGGTCGATCGCCTTGCGACCCGCGCCTTTCCATGGATTGACGATGTTGTGCACGGTGGAAAAAACCGCAGGCACACCCGCAAGACGCGCAGCCAGACGGCCATAGGTGTCGGCGGTGAACAAATGGGTATGCACCACGTCGACTTTTTGCTGTCGCAGCCAGGCGGCGACACGAAAGACCAGGCCCAGATCGAACTTGCTGCTGCGCCCGAAAATCTTCACGGGGATGCCCAACTGCTCGAACTCCTGCTCCAGCGGACCGCCGCGGATAAGGCAGACGATCTGGTAGCGATAACCAGGCATGCGCAAACGCATCAGGTCGACCAGCAGCATCTCCGCGCCATCGCGGGGGAGCTCGTCGATCATGTGGACGATCAGGGGCTGGGATTTATTGCGGGCGGCCATGTTGGGTTTCTGCAGGGGAATTCTGTGCGGGGGCGTAAAGCCGGGCAACCACAGCGAGGTAAATCCAGACAAAAATATCCACCGCAGTATCGATCAGATGGGTGCCAAACATATTGACCCCAACAAATCCGGCCACCATGGTGACGGCGCCCAGGCCGATGATGCGATCGATGTCCAGCGCTGCCTTGCGGTAGATGGCCCAGCCGCGCCACGCCAGCAGACCGATGATCAGCAGCAGAGTCATGAGGCTTGGCACGCCCATATTGGAGGCGGCATACAGAAACATGTTTTGATTGTCCGTGGCGTCGCCGGTCGAGCCGTCGTAAAAACCCGGAACATAATTTGGCACCAGGCTGTGGAACTGGTCGAAGCCTTTGCCGAAAATGGGAGATTCCTTGGTCATGTCGAGCGCGGCATACCACAGCAAAATGCGGGAGTCTGCGCTTTTGTCGATGGTTGCCCCTGATTCGTGGTCTTCATAGGTCTGTGCCACACGCGCCTTCATCGAATTGGGCACCAGCGAGGGGATGAAAAAGTAAATCGAGCCGACGACCAGCAGCACCAGAACGAAAAATTTCTTGCTCTTGACGAACGAGAGCGTGAACACCTCCATCGCGAATGCCAGATAGGCGCCGCGAGAAAATGCGGCCAGCAGCACCCGCAACCCGATCAGCACAATGGGCGCGAGCCGCAGCGATTTCCAGCGCGGGAAATAAAAGGCTCCATATGCCAGCAGTGGAGCAAAGGCGTAGATGACCTGTGCCGCAAATTCGTTGGGCTGGCCAACAGGGCCGAGCAAACGCGATTTCTCAATACTGCTCGCGCCACGGGTAAACCACCATTCCTGAATGCCGTAAAGAAAAATGACCGCGGCTGAAAACATCATGTAAATGACAATTCGCCGGGCCATGTTTTTATCTTGAATCAGATTGACCACCAGAAAGAAGACGATGAACTGGTCGAAGAATCCGCGCACAGACAAAAGGTAATTCCAGATGAAAGGATGCAGTCCGATGTTGACAATTGCAGTGATGACGGAAATCACAGCCAGCCAGAACCAGACTCCAACCAGACGGGTGAAGGGAAACGGTTGAAATAACTTTTTCTTGTGTTTGATGGACAGACCGACCCACACCGAGATGAGAAACAGCTCAAGCAGGTTGGTGCCGTTGACTCCGGGCGCAAGCAGCACCGGATACAGCTTGCTCAACGGGTAATAGATCACCATCAGGGCCAGCAGCGCCTCGGGGCCCTTGCGCAACTGCACCAGCAGCAGAACACCGAAAAACAGGGCAAAGCCATACAGCCCGATTTTGCCCGGGTGCAGCTTGAACACGATGATGCTCAGGACGAAGAGGGCCGGTACCGCGAGAAGTCGCAGGGTGGAACGCAGCTCGGTGCCGGCCCAGTTGGCGTCGGCCTGGACCGGCAGTGCCTGGGCCGCTGCACGCGATGCCGCCACGATGCGGTTGCTCTGCACTCCGGGCTTCTGGCGGGGATGGGGGCTGGCTGCACGCATGGTCACGCGCTCGGAGCGCCCTTGAGCCGCGCGTACAGGCGGTGGTAGCGCTGGTTGCCGATCAGGCGTCTGGCCCAGGTCTTTGCTCGCGAAGTGGCCTGTGCCTGCAGCATCCGTGCTGGCGCAGCCCGGGCAAATTCCAGAAACACGGAGTCCGGTGTGTTGGTCCGGATGGCCAGACGCGGCAGCGGACGATGCTGGGGCGCTGCGTGCTGGGCCGGCAGGGTGCCGATGTCCGAGCCATGCAGCACGCGGTAACCGACCTCATGGGCAATCCGCAGGCATCGGGCGTCGTAGCGACCGCCAGGGAAGGACATCTGCATCACCGGGACCTGCAACTCCTGCGCAATGCGGTTGTGCGACTGCTCCAGTTCGCGGCGGAGTTCGGGGTCGGGCAGATCGCTCAGAAAGCGGTGAGTCTGTCCGTGGCCGCCAATGGTCATGCCTGCAAGGGAGAGCGCGCGCACCTGGTCCCAGGTGCAGAAGCCAGGGCGTTCGCCGATGAAGTCGGAGGTGACAAAAAACAGGGCGACAAGGCCACGCTGCCTGAGCAGCGGCAGGGCGAGTTCGGCATTGCTGGCGTGACCGTCGTCGAATGTGAGCAGAACACCACCGGGTGCAGGCGCGGCGGGTTGTTCCAGCGCGTGCGGGGAAATCACCGGGATGTTGGCCTTGGACAGCAGGTCGAGTTGCCGGGCGAAGGTGTCGGTGGAGATGGCGTAGGGCCGGTCCTCTGGGTCGATGGCCAGACGCTGCGCCTCGGTGGCGTACAGGGCGTGGTACATCAGGATGCTCAGCCGCTTCATGTCTTTTCCCATTTGGCGTCGGCGCGTCCGGACAGGAAGGTCATCAGGGCAAGGATGGCGGCGGCGTTCATGTCGAAAAAGACATGGGCGAAGCTGACGAATCTGTTGCGGCGGGTCGAGGGAATCCATTGGCCAGCAGCGGCCAGCAGGTAAAACGCCAGTTGCAGCGCGAAGACTGCGCGATAGAAGGCAGCAGGAATGAGCGCACTGGTGAGCAAGGTCAGGATGAGGGCGTAGGGCACGATCAGTCTGAACACTTTGTGTGACAGAAACTGGAACCATACCGGGTTCTGCACCGGGCTGAACAGCCAAAAATTTCTCGAAAAAGTCTGAAAATTTCCGGTCAGGGTACGGACCTTGCGCTTCTTTTCTGCTGCGGACTCGGTCTGCAGCACGTCATAGACATGGGCGCGTGGCTCGATCAGGGTGCGCTTGCCCATGCGGGTGATGCGCATGGGGATTTCGAAATCGTCGAGGATGGTGTCGGGCGGAATGGGGACAAAGTCGCGGGTGCGAATGGCGTAGAGCGCGCCGGTGGCGCCGACGGTGGAGTGAAACCGGCTCTCGGCCTTGCGGATGGCCTTTTCGTAGCGCCAGTACAGGCCGATGTTCTGCCCGGTCTGCGTGCCGCTGGGGCGGTGCACCAGTTCTCCGCTGACGGCGCCGACTGCAGGGTCGCAGAAGTCGGACATCAGACGTCGCGCTGCGCCGGGTTCCAGGTCCTGGCGCACATCGCAGAACACCACGAATTCAGTTTGCACCTCGGCGAGCGCGAGGTTGAGGGCGTAGGCCTTGCCTTGGCGCTGGGCGTAACTCAGGGCGCGCACCCCGGGCATGCTGGACAGCACCTGGGCACTGGCGTCGGTGGAGCCGTCGGAGACGACGAGGATGTCCACCTTGTGCTTCGGATAGTCGAGGGCGCGCAGATTCGCGATCTTGCCGGGCAGGCGTGCAGCCTCGTTGTACCCGGCCATGACCACGGTCAGGTGGGGCAGGCTGGCATCGTCGAGCAGGGGGCAGTCGGGCAGCGGGCGGCGCCTGGCCAGCAGGCTGATGAGCACCGGGTAGCCGATGTAGGTGTAGAGGATGAACAGGGCGGCGACCCAGAACAGCGCGACAGTCATCATGACGTGGGTTCCTGCGCTGTGGGGGCAAGCCGCAGCAGGCCGCGATGCACGGTGTCGATCCACTGCTGCTGCGCCACGCGGGTGGTGACGGCGTGGTCGATGTCGGGCAGGTGGGTGAACAGCAGACGCTCATGCTCGGTCTGCGCAAGGCCCAGGGACTCGCGCAACTGCCCGGCGTAGTTGACGGCGCTGAAATCGGTTCCGGCACTGAACACCATGACTCCCGTACCGCGCTGAGCCAGGGCCAGCAGGCTCTGCCCAAGCGCCTGAGGATCGATGCGGGCATCGGCGTCCGAATCGGCGTTGGCCGTCTCCACCCAGCCGGTCGTGCTGTTGCGGCGGAACAGCCGACCGATTCGGCCCCATGCGCTCACAGCACCACGCAGCGCAACGCGCGACCACACCGCCCAGGCCTTCGGCCCGAAGCCGTGGCGCATCAGGCGCACACCCGCGTAGCGCAGCACGCTGCGAGCGGTCGCGAAATACAGCGCGTCGTAAAGCACGATGGCGCTCACGCGGGCATCCGCCTGCGCGGCCCAGTAGCTGGGCATGGCCCCGGAGCAGAACCCGATCAGCGCGAAGTGCCGTGTGCCGGTGAGGTTCTGCAGCAGATCCATGCCGGCGCGCAGATCGGCCACGACCTGTTCCTTGTAAGACAGCCGACCGTCTGCGCGAATGCTGTCGCCCATGCCGTGCAGATCGAATCGCAGCGCGGCAATGCCGTCTGCGGCCAGCACCCGCGCCAGCTTGACGTTGAGCCGGTGCGAGCCCACGCGGTGGATCACGCCGGCATTGAACAGCAGCACGCCGAAGGGCGGCGTCGACGCCGACGCCGTTGCCGGGAACGAGACCGTTCCGAGCAGGTCGCCTTGCGGACCGAAGGTCATGGTGGTCTCAAGCATGCTCGGGCAGGGCAAGCGCCCCGATCAGATGGCGAATCCAGTGCATCGGCACGATGGCGGTGGCAGCGGCGCTGTCCGTGGCCCAGTCGATTTTTGCTTCACTGTCGGCGATGGTCGCATGTGCCGGCAGGTGCACGCCAGCTTGCGCGAGGGTCTGCATGGTGGTCTGCGCGCTGGGCGCGAGCAGGCTCAGGTGCGCGGCCGGGACTGGCAGCAATCCGGCGGGCGTGACCGCTTCGATCTGCGCACGGCAGGCCGGTGTGAGAACGAAGCCGAGCGCCTCGCTCTGCGGCGCGGGCAGCATGGTGTGCCGCAGGCGGGCGCTCAGCGGCCAGCGCACGCCATATCCCCGGTTGAGCGCCACCAGATTGGAGGCGGCAAGACTGTCGAGATAGCTTCGCCCATCGAGCACGGGTTCGATCAGCAGCAGAACCTGGGCCGGTTGCGCGGCACGCCGCGCGGTTTCCAGCGCGATGGTGCCGCCCAGACGCAGCCCGACTGCCGACCAGCGCGGCGCATGGCTGCGGCGCAGCAACTCTGCGAGCGCGGCCTGGGCATCGCTGATGCTGCCGAGAAGGTCCCAGTCCTCGTCCTCGCCAGCGGAGTCGCCGCTGCCGTAATAGTCGAAGCGCAGCACCGGGTAACCGGCCGCAGCGAGCCGATCGGCCATGACCCGGTACAGCCGGTGCGCGCGGATGGCCTCCTGCCCGAACGGATTGCACAGCAGAACCGCATGGTGCTGCGGCGGCATGTCGGCTGCCGGCTCGAGATAGATACCCACCAGCTCGCGGCTGCCGTTGAGGATGCGCAATGGGGTCAATGCAGGCTCCGGGAAAGTTCGCTCGGCGCGTGCAGGGTCACGCGGCCGAAGCCGCCCACCGCGGCGAGCGCCGCGGCATGACCGGCGCGGCAGGGCAGCGGGGCGAGATCGAGCGGAGCATGGCCCTGTTGGTGCTGCACCCATTGACGTTGCGTGGCCATGCCAACATGCAGATGCCTGGGCTCGAGCGCCAGACCCAGTCCGAGGGCCTTCATGCAGGCTTCCTTGCGCGCCCAGCAGGCAAAGAACGCCTCGGTGCGCTGCTCGGCTGGCAATTGCTCCAGCTCCGCAAGTTCGGTGGCGGTCAGCACGCCGGCGGCGAGCGCGGCGTCGGGCAGGCCGGGGCGGAGGGCTTCGATGTCGACGCCGATCGCCACGTCCGTGCTCACCGCGAGCAGGGCGATGTCGTTGCTGTGGCTCAGGTTGAACCGCAGCGGGGCGACGTCGGCACAGGGCTGCTGCGACGGGCTCAGTTCCGGCTTGCCGTACGGGCCGATGACAAACTGCAGCGCGTGCGGCGCATGGTCCAGATAGCGCCCCAGGATGAGGCGCATCCCGGCATGCGCGGCGATGTATCGGTTGCGGTGCAGGTCATGGACGAAACGCTGCGCGCGGGTGCGCTCGGACGTGTCGAGCAGCTGAACGGCGCCCGGCGGCGGCTGATCCAGATTCAGTTCCCAGACATGCACATCGCGCGCCCGCGGGCGCTCCAGTGCCTGGGTCTGCGGCATGGGTGACGCAGCAATCCGGTTCAGGGGCATGGCGTCCTGCTCCGGGGGCAGCAGTTCCAGTGGCGGGGCCATCAGCGTGTTGTGTGGGCGAGGGATGAAGTTGATTGGCAAGGGCGCGCGCAAGGGCATTTCCAGACGGCATGATGCAGGCGTGGAACCTCTGCGGACAATCCCGCCAAACGGGGGCGCGCCGGTTCAACTGCGCAACAGGACCTGTCTTTTGTCGTCGCATCATAGGCAGGCAAACCCCGGCTGGCATGACAACAAATGCACAGTTTTGCGCAATACCTGCGCAGAGATCGTGGCGATCAAGGAAACGCCGGGCCGTCCCAGGTTTCCTTGGCCTCCTTGGGGGGCGGGTCGACGAGCCGATCCTGGGGGCACTCACAGGCGACGTGCCGCCGCCGGTTGCTTTCAATGCATGGCTTTGCGCGCGGTGGCCATTGCGCTGCAGAGCTGCTGCACGCCGTCGAGCACATCCACACCCATGCGCGGCAGGGTGTTGGGCGACAGCGCCACCAGTTGGTCGTGCTTCACGGCGCTGATCCCGGGGTAGCGCTTCCAGTCCTGCAGCCATGTCGCACCGCGCGGGCTGGCGGTGACGATGAGTTGCGGATCGGCCTGGAGGACGGCCTCGGTGCTGATGGTGGGCGACAGCACCGACAGATTGCCGAACACGTTGCGACCGCCACACAGGGTGATGGCCTGATTGATCAGTTGCGGCCCGCCCACCGT
This sequence comes from Thiomonas sp., assembly GCA_023255715.1. GTDB lineage: Bacteria > Pseudomonadota > Gammaproteobacteria > Burkholderiales > Burkholderiaceae_C > Thiomonas. The sequence goes on along the minus strand of JAGDVQ010000131.1, from coordinate 7,201 downwards.
GATCAGCGGCCGGTTCCAGACTTGGTAGAACACGCGAACCTGTGGCCGCAGTGCGGCGTAGCGCGCGCGCAACGCGGCGAGCCGATTGTCGAAATCGCGCACCCAGCGCCCGGCTGGGGCGGGCGTGCCCGCCAGTTGGCCGATGCGCTGCACCGTCGAGGCGAGCGTGGCGAAGGTGTTGGCCTGGCTCCAGTACACCGGGATGCCCAGCGACTTCAGCCGGGCGACCTCGCGGGGCGGCGTGCCCGATTCCCAGGCCAGGATCAGGTCGGGCTTGAGCCGGGCGATGGCTTCGAGGTTGAGCGCGAACGCATCTCCCACCAGCGGCAGCTTGCGCGCCCAGCGCACATTGTCCGCGCCGCGAATGGTGGCAACGACCCGATTGCTCGCCCCGGCCGCCGCGCTGAGTTCGAGCAGCTGCGGCGACAGTGCGATGATGCGCTGGGCGGGCTGCGGCAAGGTGAGCACATGGCCTGCGTCGTCCGTCACCTGCACCGCCGCCTGGCTGGGGGCCGCGCAGACCAGCAGCAGGGTGGCGCAGGCGACCAGAAACAGCCGGCGGCTCATTGCGGTGCGGCCGTCTTGGGTTTGAAGGCGCACAGATCGGCCACACCGCAGCGCCAGCACTCCGGCTTGCGCGCCTTGCAGACATAGCGGCCGTGCAGGATCAGCCAGTGGTGCGCATGCTGCCGAAACTGCGGCGGAATCACCTTCTCCAGCTTGGTTTCTACCTCCAGCGGCGTCTTGCCACGCGCGAGGCCCAGGCGATTGGCCACGCGGAAAATATGGGTGTCCACTGCGATGGTGTCCTGCCCAAACGCGACATTGAGCACCACATTGGCGGTCTTGCGCCCCACACCGGGAAGGGCTTCCAGCGCCTCGCGTGTGCGCGGCACTTCGCCGCCGTACTGGTCCAGCAGGATGCGGCAGGTGGCGATGACGTTCTTCGCCTTGGTCTTGTACAGGCCGATGGTGCGGATGGCCTCGCGCAGCCGGTCTTCGCCAAGGTCGAGCAGGGCTTGCGGGGTGTTGGCCACGGCAAACAGGGGGCGGGTGGCCTTGTTCACACTGACATCCGTGGCCTGCGCAGACAGCATCACGGCCACCAGCAGCTCGAATGGGGTGCGGTAGTCCAGTTCGGTGCGCGGCGCGGGGTTGGCGGCGGCGAAGCGCTCGAACAGGGTCTGGATCTGGGCGGATTTCATGCGGCGCGATGATAGGCGCGCGGCGTTGCGCCACGCGGCGCTGCGGTGGCGGGGCAGGGTGGCGATGGTATGATTTCCGTCTGCTGCGAAATTCACAATTTCTTTTTTAAATCATAGAGTTAGACACTTTCGATGCGTTTGACCTCCCTTCGCCTGGCCGGTTTCAAGTCGTTTGCCGAGCCCGTGACGCTGCCGTTTCCCGGCCGCATCAGCGGCATCGTCGGCCCCAACGGCTGCGGAAAATCGAATGTGATCGACGCCGTGCGCTGGGTGCTGGGCGAGAGCAAGGCCAGCGAGTTGCGCGGCGAGTCCATGCAGGACGTCATTTTCAACGGCAGCGCGCAGCGCAAACAAGCCAGCCGCTGCAGCGTGGAAATGGTGTTCGACAACAGTGACCACCGCATCGGCGGCCAGTGGGGGCAGTTCACCGAAATCGCGATCAAGCGCGTGCTCACCCGCGACGGCACGTCGAGCTATTTCATCAACAACCAGGCGGTGCGCCGCCGCGATGTGCACGACATCTTTCTCGGCACCGGCCTGGGGCCGCGCTCGTATGCCATCATCGGTCAGGGCACCATCACCCGCATCCTCGAATCGCGCCCCGAAGACCTGCGCATGATGCTCGAGGAAGCCGCCGGTGTGTCCAAGTACAAGGAACGCCGCCGCGAAACCGAGAACCGCCTGCACGACACCCGCGAGAACCTCACCCGGGTGCAGGACATCCTGCGCGAACTCGGCAGCAATCTGGGTCGGCTGGAGCAGCAGGCCGAGGTTGCCACGCGCTACCAGACGCTGCAGGCCGATGCCACGAGCGTGCAACATCAACTGTGGGTGCTGCGCCATGACGAGGCGCAGGCCCGCCGCCAGCAGATCACCCTGGCCGGTGGCGAGGCGATGAATGCGCTCGAAGCCCGCATCGCCGAGCAGCGCGGCATCGAGGCCGACATCGAGGCGCTGCGGCAGGCGCAGTTCGCCAGCGGCGACACGCTCAACCGCGCACAGGCGGCGTTCTACGCGGCGCAGTCGCGTGTCAGCCAGCTGGAAGCAGAAATCCGCTTCGTGCTCGAAGCACGCCAACGCGCCGAGGCCACGCTGCAGGCCATCGACATCCAGACGCAGGAATGGCAGCAGCGGCACGCTGCAGCAGTGGAGCAGGCGGATCGCACCCACACGCAACTGGCCGATGCCGAGGTGCAGGCCGAGGTGGCGCAGGCCCGCGCACAGGATCATGGAGAAAGACTGCCGGCTCTCGAAGCCGCCTGGAGCGAGGCGCAGTTGCGCGCCGCAGACGAACGCGCCCAGGCTGCCGGTGCGCAGCAGGCCTTGCAGGCCGAGGCCGCGCGCCAGCGCAGCATGGGGCAGCAGATTCAGCAGTTGCAGCAGCGCGCCGAGCGCCTGCGCGCCGAGCAGCGCACGGTTGTCGCGCCCGACAGCCTGCGTCTGGCCGATCTGCAGCGCCAGCAAGACATGCTCAGTGACGCGCTCGATACCGCCCGCGCCCAACGCGCGCATCTCGACGACACCCTGCCTGTGCTGCAGCAGGCCCGTCAGCAGGCGCAGCAGGCGCAGCAGGCGGCCGCTGCCCAGCTTGCGGCCACCAGCGCGCGCAGTGCCGCCCTCAAGGCGCTGCAGGAGCGGGTCCTGACCGAGGGCAAGCTGCGGCCCTGGCTGGCCAAGCACGGGCTGGATGGACTGCCCCAACTCTGGCCTCGCCTGCAGGTGGAAAACGGTCTGGAAACCGCGCTCGAAGCCGTGCTGCGCGAGCGTCTGTCCGCGCTGGAGCTGCGCCAGCTCGACATGGCCGCTGGCTTTGCCAGTGCGGCGCCACCGGCCAAGCTGGCGTTTTATTCGCCGTCGGTGCAAACCTCTGCCGCAGCGCAGGCCGCGGCGCCTGTGGGCTGTCGTCCACTGCGCGATGCGGTGCGCTGCGGCGACGCCGCGCTGGGCAGTCTGCTCGACGACTGGCTGGTTCATGTGTTCATCGCTCCCTCGCTGCAGCAGGCGCTTGCCCTGCGCCACGACCTGCCGCAGCAGGCCCTCCTGGTCACAGCGGAAGGTCATGCCGTGTCGCGCCAGAGCGTGAGCTTTTACGCGCCCGATTCCGAGCAGTCCGGCGTGCTGGCGCGGCAGCAGGAGATCGACAACCTGGAGCGTCAGATCAAGGCCGAACAGCTCATCGCGGAGCAAAGCCGCGCGCAGTTGCACCAGGCCGAGCACGATCTCGGCCAGGCGCAGGAGCAGCTCGCCGCGCTGCAACGCCGCCAGCAGCAGGACACGCAGCAACTGCACACCGTGCAGGTGGAATGGCTCAAGCTCACCCAACAGGCCGAACAGAGCGCTGCGCGCAACAGTCAGATCGCCGCCGACCTGGCCGACATCGACGCCCAGATGGAGGAGTTGCAGGCGCAGCAGGCCGAGAGCGAGGCGCGCTTCGAGGAACTCGACGCGCGTCTGGCTGACCAGCAGCAACTGCAGGCTGATCTCGAAACCGAGGTGATCGCGGCACAGCAGGCGCTGGCCGATGCGCGGGCGCAGCAGCGCCAGCTCGAGTCGCAGGCCGCCGAGAGTGGCTATGCGGTGCGCAGCCTGCAGCAAAAGCTGGCCGATCTGCAGCGCGAGGCGCAAATGGCGCTGGAGCAGATCGCCCGTCAGGCCAGCGCGCGCGAGGCTGCGCAGGCCGAGCTGGCCCGGCTCAGCGCGGAGGGCGCGCAGACCGGCCTGCAATCGGCACTGACCGAGCAGGAAACGGCGCAGGCCGTGCTGGGCGCGCGCCGCAGCGAAGCCGACGACATCGCCCTGCAACTGCGCCAGCGCGAGGAGGCCCGGCTGTCGCTGGACCGCGACCTCGATCCGCTGCGCCAGCGCATCACCGAACTGCAGCTCAAGGAGCAGGAATTCCGCCTGCAGGCCGAGCAGTTCGCGCAGCAGCTTGGCGAGGCCCAGGCCGACATGGATGCGGTGCGCGCGAGCCTGCCGAGCGACGCGCAAATCCCGGCGCTTGCGCGTGAGTTCGATCGTCTGCAGCGCGACATTGCAGCGCTCGGTGCGGTCAACCTCGCCGCGCTCGACGAACTGGGGCAGGCGCGCGAACGCAAGCAGTTTCTCGATGCGCAGCACGATGACCTGCAGACCGCGATCACGACCCTGGAGGACGCGATCCGCAAGATCGACGCCGAAACCCGCGATCTGCTGGCCAGCACGTTCGAGCAGATCAACGCGCATTTCGGCCGCATGTTCCCGCTGCTGTTCGGCGGCGGAAACGCGCGGCTCATCATCACCGGCGAGGAAATTCTCGATGCCGGCGTGCAGGTCATGGCGCAGCCGCCGGGCAAGAAAAACAGCTCCATTCATCTGCTGTCCGGTGGAGAGAAGGCGCTGGTGGCCATTGCGCTGGTGTTTGCCATCTTTCAGCTCAATCCCGCGCCGTTCTGCCTGCTCGACGAGGTGGACGCGCCGCTCGACGACGCCAACACCGAACGCTACGCCCGGCTGGTCAAGGACATGTCGGCCAGCACCCAGTTCCTGTTCATCTCGCACAACAAGATCGCGATGGAAATGGCCGACCAGCTCATCGGCGTGACCATGCAGGAGCAAGGCGTCTCGCGCACCGTTGCCGTGGAAATGGACGCGGCGCTACGCTTTGCCCAAGCCGCCTGATTCGCACAAACGCACCGCACACACTCACACCCCGAGGATTCCTGGATGGGACAGTTGCAAATTGCCTTGATCGTCATCGGTGCCATCATCATCGGCGCCGTCATCGCCTACAACACCTGGCAGTCGGGCAAGTTCAAGCGCCAGCGTGCCGCGATCGATGCCGATGCGGCAGGACGCGGCGAACCGGTCGAGCCCGGCGGCCTCGATGCCCTGAGCGTGGACGGCGAACCACTGGAGCCCGTGCCGCTGTCCCCGGAAGTCGGTCCGCGCCCGCGTCTGCTGCCGCTGCAGATCGACCCGCTGATCGATGCCATTGCCAGCTATCTGCTCGATCCGGTGCGCTCTGGCGACGTGCTGCTGCCGCGCCTGCCCAAAGCCGCGCGTGCCGGCGCCAAGCGCATGTTGTTCGAGGGACGCCACGCCGAAACCGGCCAGTGGGAACCGCTGCAGCCGCAAAACCACTATGCGGAGCTGCAGGCCGCAGTGCAATTGAGCAATCGTGCCGGGCCGATCAACGCCATCGAGTTCTCGGAATTCATTGCCAAATGCCATGAACTCGGCGATGCACTGGGCGTGCCGCCCGACCTGCCCGACATGGCCGAGGCGCTGGAGCAGGCGCGGCAGCTCGACACCTTTGCCGGCGCCAACGACGCGCAGCTCTCCATCACCCTGCGTGCCCGCAGCGTGCCTTGGGGGGTCGACTTTCTGCGCCAGCGGGCGCAGGCGGCTGGCTTCGTTCCGGGCGTCGAGGCCGGGCGCATGGTGCTGCTGTACCAGGACGTCGATCAGCCTCCCACCCCGCTGGTGCACCTGCAGTTCGACGCCCGCGCCGACCTGGCCGACAGTGCAGCAGCCGTCAGCCATGCCACGTTGCTGCTCGAAGTGCCGCAGGCCCCGGCGGCGCAGAAGCCCTTCGCCCGCATGCGCCAGGCCGCGCGCGATCTGAGCGCCGCGCTCGACGCCGCCGTGGTCGATGACAACAACGCACCGCTGACCGACGCCGCGCTCGACCACATCGAAAAGCAGCTCGACGTGCTCTACGGAGTGCTCGATCAACACGGCCTGTCTGCGGGTTCCGCCGCAGCGCAGCGCCTGTTTTCCTGAGGATCGGCATGCCTGCCGTTCCGCCTGCCGAGCGCGCGGCTGCGCTGCGCGCCGAAATCCAGCGTCTCGATCACGCCTACTACGTGCTCGACGCCCCGCTGGTGCCCGATGCCGACTACGACGCGCTGTTCCGTGAGTTGCAGCAGATCGAGTCGGCGCACCCCGAGCTGCGCACCCCCGACTCGCCGACGCAGCGCGTGGGCGGCGCGCCGCTGCCGCAGTTCGCCCCGGTGCGGCACGCGGTGCCGATGCTGTCCATCCAGACCGAAACCGACACCACGCCGCAGGGTGCGGTGGCGTTCGACCAGCGCGTGCGCAACAAGCTTGCACTGAATGCCGACGGCCCGCCGGTGCACTACAGCGCCGAGCTCAAGTTCGACGGGCTGGCGATCAATCTGCGCTACGAGCACGGCGTGCTGGTGCAGGCCAGCACCCGCGGCGACGGCGAAACCGGCGAGGACGTGACGCAAAACGTGCGCACCATCCGCCGCGTGCCGCTGCGGCTGCAAGGCAGCGCGCCGGCCGTGCTCGAGGTGCGCGGCGAGGCGCTGATGCACCGCGCCGATTTCGAGCGCTACAACGACCGCCAGCGCGCCAGGGGTCTGCCCACCCTGGTCAACCCGCGCAACGGCGCCGCCGGCAGCATCCGCCAGCTCGATCCCCGGATCGCCGCACAGCGCCCACTGGCGTTCTACGCCTACGGCTGGGGCGAGATCGTCGGCTGGGACGACCAGCCCGATACCCACCACGCCATGCTCGACGCCTTCGAGGCCTTCGGCCTGCCGGTGGCCAAAGAGCGGGTGCACGGCCCCGGCGCGCAGACGCTGATCGACTTTCACGCGCGCATCGCTGCGCAGCGCGACAGCCTGCCGTTCGACATCGACGGCGTGGTGTACAAGGTCGACAGCCTCGCGCTGCAGCAGCGGCTGGGCTTTCGCAACCGCGAACCGGTGTGGGCCGTGGCGCACAAGTACCCGGCGCAGGAGCGCAGCACCCGCGTGCTGGCGATCGACATCCAGGTCGGCCGCACCGGCAAGCTCACCCCGGTGGCCAAGCTGGAGCCGGTGTTCGTCGGCGGCGTGACCGTGACCAACGCCACGCTGCACAACGAAGACGAGGTGCGGCGCAAGGATGTGCGCGTGGGCGACACCGTGATCGTGCGCCGCGCCGGCGACGTGATCCCCGAGGTCGTTGCCGTGGTGCTCGACCGCCGCCCTGCCGACGTGGGCCTGCCG
>JAGDVQ010000053.1 GCA_023255715.1 Thiomonas sp. | reverse complement strand
CTTGGCTGCAGGCGCTGCGCTGCCGGCATCGTCCCGCTTGCGAGCAGGTGCAGACGCTGCCGATGGCGCCGAGCGCGCTCCGGCCGCCGTGCCGACAACGCGGGTGACACGCTTTTTCTCGGCGCTGGTTTCACCGTAGGGCGAGGTGCGCACCGGGACGGTTTTCGTTGCGGGTCGTTTCGCTGCTGCCCTTTTCGTGGCCGCCTTTTTGGCTGCGGGGCGCTTGGTGGCCGCGGTTTTGTAGGCGGTTTTGCGCGCGGGAGCGACAGCGGGTTCTTCGGGCTTGTCGGGGCGGCTGTCCGGGCCCTGGGCGACCACTTTCACCGCAGGTTTGGTTCCGGTCTTCTTCGCGCCGCCGAGCTTGAGATGTACCGGCTTGGCGCCCCAGAGTTCTTCCAGGCGGTAATACGCGCGGATCGGGGGCTGCATGATGTGCACCACCGCGGCGCCGCAGTCCACCAGCACCCATTCGCCGGTTTCCTCGCCCTCGGGGTTGCGCACCTCGAACCCGGCTGCCTTCACGCTGTCACGCACGCTGCTGGCCAGCGCGCGGGTCTGGCGATTGGATGTGCCGCTGGCGACGATCACCCGGTCGAACAGGCTGGTCAGTTCTTCGGTGTTGAACACCTCGATGTCCTGCGCCTTGACGGCTTCAAGAGCATCGACGATGGTGCGTTGCAGTTTGCGGATATCCATGCGGTTTCAGTGCTGATAGAGGCGATGTTGATCGATGTAGTGTGCCACAGCCGCAGGCACCAGGGCGTCGAGCGGCTGGCCGAGGGCGATGCGCTCGCGCACGCGGGTGGCGGACAGGTCGATCTCGGGCATGGCCAGCCGGTGCAGGCGGTGGCCGTGTGCGGCCAGTGCGGCAAGCAGCTCGGGCGGGGCGGCGTCGGCATAGCCGGGGCGGCGCGCAGCGGCCAGATCGACTTGCGCAACGATTTCGTGCCAACCGTTCCAGGTGGGCAGATTGCGCAACTGGTCTGCGCCGAGAATGAAGGTGAACGCGGTGTCCGGGTGGGCGGCGCGCAGTGCGCGCACGGTGTCGATGGTGTAGCTCGGCCCCGCGCGCCGCAGTTCGACGTCGCAGGCGCGCAGTCCGGGCAGGCCGTCGATGGCCAGGTTCACCATGTCCCAGCGCTGCTGCGCACTCGCGGCCAGCGGGTCGCGCTGCCAGGGCTGGCCCGCAGGGATGAACCACACCGCGTCCAGCGCCAGCTCGATGCAGGCGCTGCGGGCGAGTTCCAGGTGCGCGTTGTGGATGGGGTCGAAACTGCCGCCCAGCAGGCCGATGCGCTGCGGCGTGGCGGAAGTGCCTGCCATCACGGCTCGGCGATCCAGTCGCGTGGCCGCAGGAACACCTCGTACAGCCGCGCCTCGGGCGAACCCGGTTCGGGGTGCCAGTCGTAGCGCCACTTCACGATCGGCGGCATCGACATCAGGATGGATTCGGTGCGCCCGCCCGACTGCAGGCCGAAGTGCGTGCCGCGGTCCCACACCAGGTTGAACTCGACATAGCGCCCACGGCGGTAGGCCTGGAAGTCGCGCTCGCGCTCGCCATAGGGCAGGGCGCGGCGGCGCAGGGCAATGGGCAGATAGGCGGGCAGAAAGGCGTCGCCCACGGCGCGAATCAGCGCAAACCCGCGGTCGAAACCGCCCTCGGCATAGTCGTCGAAAAACACCCCGCCGATGCCGCGCGGCTCGTTGCGATGCTTGAGAAAGAAATACGCGTCGCACCAGGCCTTGAATCGCGGGTAGTGGTCGTCGCCGAACGGCGCGAGCGCCGCCTTGCAGGTGCGGTGAAAATGCACCGCGTCCTCCTCGAAGCCGTAATAGGGCGTCAGGTCCATGCCACCGCCGAACCAGGCCACCGGCGCCTGGCCTGCGGGCTGCGCCATGAGCATGCGCACATTCATGTGCACGGTCGGCACATACGGGTTGGTCGGATGGAACACCAGCGAAATGCCCAGCGCCTCGAATGGCGCCCCGGCGAGATCGGGCCGGTGCTGCGTGGCCGAAGGCGGCAACTTCGGGCCGCGCACATGCGAGAAGTTGCAGCCACCGCGCTCGAGCAGTCCGCCAAACTCGATCAGGCTGCTGATACCTTCGCCCTGCAGTGGCGAGTCGGCCGGGCGCGTCCAAGCATCCCGCCGGAATGGCTGACCGTCTGCGGCCTGCAGCGCGTCGAGGATGCGGGTCTGGAGATCAAGGAGATAGGTGCGGACCTGTTCGGTTTGCATGGCGGCGGGACGGGCAACTCTGTTGAGAGAAGCCCGATTTTTTCATCTCTGCCCCGGCAAGCAAGGGAGCGGCTCAGGGCACAAAAAAGCCCAGATCAACTGGGCTGAGAAGGCGCTATGGCCGAAGGGCAATCCAACACTCTCAGCAAATTATTGATTCAAAAGGGCTAAAAAATTTCTCTTTCGGAATATGCCCCCAAATATGCCCCCAACAGAGGCGCGCTGGGTCTTTTCCGAAGAAGGGCGCAAGTGTACCGGCAGGGACATCTGCGCGCGGTGGTGAAGCCGCGCATCATTCTGAAAGGCTGTGGCCTCATAGCAACAAACTCCGAAGGGTCGCCAGACAGCCCCCAGCGCATGGCCGGGGGTCTGCTCAATCGCGGCGCTGGCGCTGGATGTGCGGCGGCTCGATGCGGATGACGATAGGCGGGTCGCCCTCGATTTCCTGCCCGTCTGCCGTCATTCCGACAATATGCACTTCCGTGATGAAGTCGTGGGTGGGGATGCGCTGCTCCAGGACGCGAAGCCTGCGTTCAATGCTCTGTGTTGCCATGTTGATCTCCGAGAGTTGCGGCCTCGATTGCATCAAGGCGTCGCTCGATCTGTGCGACTTCCACGGCACGCAGCAGCAGCCCCAGCAGATAGCCCAGCTTGGCGGCGCGTGTGGCGTCGATCTTGCCTCTGCGCGCCTGCCGATACAGGTCTGCCAGCTCTGCGCTGACGCCTTCGACCGTGGACAGGTCTTTGGCTGGACGGCCTGAACGGAATCGGGGGGTGGGGGTGTCCACCTCCTCGACTTCGCAAGCCACCAGCGCGGCGGTTTCGGTCGCGCTCACGCCTGCACCACATCCACCAGGCGCCGGGCGGCGTTATGCGGCCCGATCAGCCCCGCCAGCGTGCGGTAAGCCTCCACCACACCAGCAGCCTCCAAAGCCCTGCGCAGGGCGTTTTCGGCGTCTTGCATGGCGGTGTTGCGCTCGGCTTCGGCGGCGGCCTGATGATGCAACCCCAGGCGCATCAGCTCGGGCGTTTGCCCCAGGCGCACGGCCTGCTCCTGCTTGGCCAAGGCA
>JAGDVQ010000050.1:18156-20248 GCA_023255715.1 Thiomonas sp. | reverse complement strand
CCGCGGCAGCGTGCAGCTGCAGGCACGCGTCACGCCGCGCACCCGCCCCGGGCAAGTCGTGGGCCTGGGCATCTGGTGGCGCAAGCACAGCCCCGATGGCAAGAACCTCAACACCCTCACCCACCAGCGCCTGACCGACTTGGGCGCCGGGCCATGCTTCTATGACTGTCTGGTGGAGGTCACGGCGGCATGAGCCAGGCTCCAGCGACCCGCATGGACGCCGAGAGCACAGTGCAGGTATTTGATGGACTGTGGTGCTCGGGCCAGCTCAGTGCCGCCGACATTGCCCGCCTGCCTGGCCTGGGCATCGCAACAGTCATCAACCTGGCGCTGCCCACGTCGAGCAATGCGTTGAGCGGCGAAGCCGAGCGGGTGACCGCGCTGGGGATGAACTATGTGCAGATTCCAGTCGCTTGGGATGGGCCGAAGCTGCGGCACTTCGAGCAGTTCGTCGGCGTGATGGCCGCGCTGGGGGATCAGCCCGTGTGGCTGCACTGTGCCAAGAACATGCGGGCCTCGGCCTTCGTCTATCTGTACCGCAGACTGGTCAGAGGCGAGCCGGAGGAACAGGCAGCTTGGCCGATGCGCGTCATCTGGACACCGAATCCCATCTGGCAGCACTGGATCGACAGCGTCTGCGCTGCGCGCGGCCTGACGTCACCGCGCTGAACACGCCCCTCAAACCCCCGCGCGCTGCATCGACGCCAGGAAGGTCTTGGCGTCCTCGAACCCCACCACGCGGCCGACCTCCTTGCCGTCCTTGAAAAAGATGATGCCCGGCGGGCCGAAGAGCTGAAAGCGCTTGAGCAGCGCCTTGTCGTCGGCATTGTTGCTGGTCACGTCCGCCTGGATCAGGGTGAAGCCGGCCAGGCGCTGCGCCACTGCCGGGTCGGTGAAGGTGAAGTGCTCCATTTCCTTGCACGACACGCACCAGTCGGCGTAGAAATCGAGCATCACCGGCTTGGTGCTGCTGGCCACCACGCGGTCGAGATCGGCCACGGTCTTGATGCGCTGAAACTGCACCGCAGGCGCTGCGGCCACCGGGCCTGCGCCACCGCCCAGGCCTGCGAGCGGCTGCAGCAGATTGCGGTTGCCCGCCGCCAGTCCGACCAGCAGGATGGCGCCCACGACCGCCAGCGCCACGCCAAAGCCCTTGAACAGCCGCTTCCAGCCAGAAGCATCCAGCGGCAGACTGTCGAACGCGCGCAGATAGCTGGCGCTGACCAGCAGCAGCAAGGCCCACAATGCCATCAGCAGCCAGGTGGGCAGCACCGGGGCGATCATGTAGAGCGCAGTGGCGATCAGCAGCACACCGAAGAACGCCTTGACGCCGTCCATCCAGCCGCCGGCCCGTGGCAGCAGCGTGCCCGCGCCCAGGCCAACCAGCAGCAGCGGCATGCTCATGCCCGCCGCCAGCGAAAACAGCGCCACGCCGCCGATCAGCGCGTTTCCCGTCTGGCTGATGTAGAGCAGCGCACCGGCCAGCGGCGCGGCCACACAGGGCCCGACGATGAGCGCGGAAATGCCGCCCATGATGAATACCCCGGCAAAATGCCCGCCCTGCATCTTGTCCGACGTGGAGGACAGCTTGCTCTGCAGACTGCTGGGCACCTGCAGTTCATAGAAGCCGAACATCGACAGCGACAACACCACCAGCAGCAGCGCGAACACCGACAGCACCCACGGGTTCTGCAGCGACGCGGCCAGCCCCTGGCCCAGCAGACCGGCCGCCACGCCGAACGCGGTGTAGACCACAGCCATGCCAAGCGAGTACGCCACGGCCAGCGCAAACCCTCTGCCGCGCGAGACCTTCTCGCCCTGCCCGACAATGATGCTCGACAGAATCGGGATCATCGGCAGCACGCAGGGCGTGAACGCCAGCAGCAGCCCGAACACCAAAAACATCGGCACGATGGTCAGCAGGCTGCCTGATGCCAGCGCCGCGCCGATGCGCGACGACTCGCCGCCCTGCGCCACGGCGGATGACGACGCAGACGCCGCGGGCACATCAGCCTGAGATGCCGTCGGCGCGGAAGCCGCTGCGGGTGAGGACGCTGCCCTTGCCCCGCTTGCCGCCCCCATCAACCCGGCA
>JAGDVQ010000050.1:0-18146 GCA_023255715.1 Thiomonas sp. | reverse complement strand
CCCGCCGCAGGCGCGGCTGCGCCGCCTTGCGCATCCGGCTCGGAAATGCTGACCGTTCCATTGCCACCAAAACCACTCAGGCTCACCGTGGCGAGCTTCTCGATCGGCGGATAGCACAGCCCCGCGTCGGCGCAGCCCTGATAGGTCACCAGCATCTTGAACGTGGCCGGGGCCTTGAGCACGGGCAGCGGGATGGACACCAGATCGCGGTAATGCGCCACGTCATGGCCGAGGTTCTTGTCGAAAATGACATGTGCCGGTGGAAAGCCGGGCTTGCCCAGATCCACTCCCGGGGTCTGCGATTCGAAATGGAATCGCTCCTGGTACATGTAATAACCCTGGTGCGCCTTGAACTGCAGCAGCACGGTCTTGGCATCCTGCGCCTTGGCGGTGAACTGGAACGCCTCGTCCGGCGGCAGGAAGTCGCCCTGCTGCGCTTGCGCCGCAGGCAGCATCACCCCCGCCCAGAGCATGGAAAGGCCGAGCAGCAAGCGGCCGAGCAGCGCCCAGTGTCGTGCGTGCTGCGGGGTGGATGTGGCGCGATCGGGCATGAACCGTCTCCTTTGAGTTGTTGTGTCGTCGGCCGACGCTTCCGAACCTGACACTGTGGGTCGGCACGCGCTGTGGCGTACAGTGGAATATAAGTCTTGATTCATATTTGAATCCGTCGGGAATTGCCCTGCGTCGCATGCGGACACACGGTCACGCCCGGAAACGCCGCTGCGTGAGTGTGCGCGCCAGCCACCACGCCAGCAGCAGATCGAGAACCAGCACGGCCAGATGCAGCCATCCCTTTGCGTCGACCTGGCCAAAGAACAATGGGCGCACCAGCTCGACCGCGGCATGCAAGGGCAGCACTTGCGCCAGCCACTGCAAAGGCAGCGGCAGCGCAGTCAGCGGGAAATACACACCCGACAGGAAGGTCATCGGCGTGAGAACCAATGTGAAGTAATAGGTGAAAAAGTCATAGCCGCGCGCCTTGGCATTGACGATGAGCCCAATGGCCGAGAACACCAGCCCGGTGAGCAACAGCAGCGGCAAGGCCAGCAGCAGAGTCCACTGCCGGCTGATCCCCAGCAACACGATGACTGCCAGGATGGCCACCCCGCTGAGCATGGATTTGCTCGCCGCCCAGGTGAGTTCGCCCAGCAGCACATCGTCCAGCGATGTGGGCGTCACCCGAATCGCATCCCAGGTCTTTTGCACATGCATGCGCGAGAACGCCGAATACAACGCCTCGAAGCTCGCCGCCATCATCACACTCATGCAGATCGCACCAGAAGCCAAGAACTGGATATAGGGCACGCCGTGCACCTGGCCAATCAATGACCCGACGCCAAAGCCAAAGGCCACCAGGGTGATGAGCGGCTCGGCGATATTGCCCACCAGGCTGGGAATGGCGAGTTTTTTCCAGACCAGAAAATTGCGCTGCCAGATGGGGAAGAAGCGCAATCGGCGTCGCTCTGTGATGGTGGGCAGGGACATGGGCGGGACGGTGTTGGGCCAGGGCGACTCAGTCGCGCAACTGTCGCCCGGTGAGTTTGAGAAAGACATCTTCCAGATTGGCCCGGCGATGGATCACACGCAGACCCGACAGCGCCTCCAGCGCATGCAGTGCCGGCGCCGCGTGGTTGGTGTAGGCGAACAGTCCGTCTCCACTGCGCTCCAGGCGTTGCACCAGCGGACGCAGCAGTTGCTCCGCAGTGTCCAGGCCCTCACCGTCCATCTCGATGACTTCGGCCTCGACCTGCGCGGCGATCAGCGCACGCGGCGTGTCTTCTGCAATGCGACGGCCGTGATCGAGCACCAGGATGCGATGGCACAGCCGCTCGGCCTCGTCCATGAAATGGGTCGTCAGCAACAGCGACTTGCCCTGCGCGGTCAGCACCTTCAGCCGCTCCCAGATGAGGTGCCGCGCCTGCGGATCGAGCCCGGTGGTCGGCTCGTCCAGAAAGATCAGGTCCGGGTCGTTGACCAGGGCACGCGCCAGACTCAGGCGCCGTCGCATGCCGCCGGACAGCTCGCTGATGCGTGCCTTCGCCTTGGATTCCAGCGCAGCAAACGCCAGCAATTGCGGCAGACGCGGCCGCAGTTCGGCGTCGCGCAATCCAAAATAGCGCCCGAACACCATCAGGTTCTCTTCGACCGTGAAATCGGGATCGAGACTGTCGAACTGCGTGACCACACCCACGCGCAAGCGGGCATGCCGCGCGTTGTCCGGCACTGGTTCGCCCATCAGCAGGATGCGTCCACTGTCCGGCTTGGCCAGGCCGAGGCAAAGCTGAATCGTGGTGGTCTTGCCCGCCCCATTGGGGCCGATAATGCCGTAACACTCCCCGGGCTTGAGACGCAAGCTCAGGCCATTCACGACCTGCAACCGGCCGTAGCGCTTGTGCACGGCATCGAGCTCCAGCAAAGCCGGGGCGGGTTCTGGCGGGACGTGAGGCAGGAAATCTGGCATGGCAGGAGATGCTACGGTGCGGCCGTGCAATCTGCCGCGCTCCAATGAAAAAACGCCAGCAGGTGCTGGCGTTCTGGGCAGGTTGGAGAGGCAGAGAAGCCGTCACCTTACTCCGACTTGTCTTCCACCGGCGCTACATCCACATCGGGGCGATCGACCAGTTCGATCAACGCCATCGGCGCGTTGTCGCCCACGCGGAAGCCGAATTTCAGGGTGCGGGTATAGCCACCCGGACGGGTTTCGTAGCGCGGCCCGAGCACGTTGAACAGCTTGGTCACCGAGTCGCGATTGCGCAGGCGGTCAAATGCCAGACGACGGTTGGCCAGAGACGGTTTCTTGCCCAGGGTGATGAGCGGCTCGACCACGGCGCGCAATTCCTTGGCCTTGGGCAGCGTGGTCTTGATGGCCTCATGCTCGATCAGCGCGTTGGCCATGTTGCGAAACATGGCCTTGCGATGGCTGGAGGTGCGATTGAGTTTGCGAAGTCCGTTTCCGTGACGCATGGTGCTTTCCTTTCTTTATGAATGAGGGCCAGCCGGATCAGGTACTGGCCTTGCACTGCCGGATACTCCATCCGGCGAATCTGAATCAATCAATGAATCAGCGCTTGTCCAGGCCGCTGGGCGGCCAGTTCTCGAGCTTCATGCCCAGGGTCAAGCCACGGGCTGCCAGCACTTCCTTGATTTCGTTCAAGGACTTGCGGCCGAGATTCGGGGTCTTGAGCAGCTCGGTTTCGCTGCGCTGGATCAGATCACCGATGTAGTAGATGTTCTCGGCCTTGAGGCAGTTGGCCGAGCGCACGGTCAGTTCAAGCTCATCCACCGGGCGCAGCAGGATCGGGTCGTAGGTCTGCGCGCCAGCAGCAGCTTCGGTGGCCTCGGTGGTTTCGGCGCCTTCCAGGCTGGCAAACACCGACAGCTGCTCCACCAGAATGCGGGCAGAAGAACGAATCGCCTCTTCGGCACTGATGACACCGTTGGTCTCGATTTCCATGACCAGCTTGTCCAGATCGGTCCGCTGCTCCACGCGCGCGCTCTCCACGGCGTAACTCACGCGACGCACGGGAGAGAACGACGCATCCAGCACGATATGCCCGATGCTCTTGCCACCTTCGTCACCGTAATTGCGCAGGGTGCCGGGCACATAGCCGCGACCCTTTTCCACCTTGATCTGCATGTCGAGCTTGCCACCCTGCGACAGATGCGCGATCACATGATCCGGGTTGATGATCTCCACGTCATGCGGTGTCTGGATGTCGGCAGCAGTCACCACGCCCTCGCCTTCCTTGCGCAGCGACAGGGTGACTTCATCCCGGTTGTGCAGCTTGAGGACCACACCCTTGAGATTGAGCAGCACGCCAATCACGTCTTCCTGCAGTCCGTCGACCACGGAGTACTCATGGAGCACCCCGTTGATGCTGACTTCCGTCGGGGCATAGCCGACGAGCGAAGACAACATCACGCGGCGCAACGCGTTGCCGAGAGTATGGCCATAGCCACGCTCGAACGGCTCAAGAACGACCTTGGACCGGTTGTGGCCGAGCGATTCAACCTGAATCGATTTGGGGCGAAGTAGTGCTGTTTGCATGAGGCTTCCTGTTCAATACCCTCCGCTCGTTACGCGGATAAGGCCGAGGTGAGCAGTCGCCGCCGGAACCGGGGCGACACAAACACGCCCTGGCAAGGACCAAGGCGTGACAAACAAAAAAGATCAGCGGGAATACAACTCGATGATCAGCGACTCGTTGATATCGCTCGCAAAGGCGTCGCGATCCGGCGATTTCTTGAACACGCCTTCCATCTTCGCGGCGTCAACCTGGACCCACTCAGGAAATCCATTGGACTCGGCCAGCTTCACCGCCTCCTGGATCCGCGCCTGGTTGCGTGACTTTTCGCGCACGGCAACCACGTCGCCAGCCTTCACCTGCGCGGAAGGAATGTTCAGCAACTTGCCATTCACGGTAATGGCGCGGTGGCTCACCAATTGCCGGGCTTCGGCGCGGGTGCTGCCATAGCCCATCCGGTAGACCACATTGTCCAGACGCGACTCCAGCAAACCGAGCAAGTTGGCACCCGTGTTCCCGGAGCGGCGCTGAGCTTCTTCGTAGTACCGACGAAACTGGCGCTCGAGCACGCCGTACATGCGCTTGACCTTCTGCTTTTCACGCAGTTGCTTGCCATAGTCGGAGGTGCGGGCACCCGATGTGCGCCCATGCTGGCCGGGCTTGGTTTCCAGCTTGACCTTGGAGTCAATACCGCGACGCGCACTCTTGAGAAAGAGATCCGCACCTTCGCGGCGTGTCAGTTTGCCTTTGGCACCAATAAAACGAGCCACTTGGAATTCCTTTCAATACTGCCATGCCATTCATTGCATGGGAGCCCGACAAGGTCGGGCAGTGGGCTTAACGAAGCACGCTCAGCCGCCAACCGAATGACATGCCGAGCGAGCAGGTGAAATTGATTCAGCGATGCGATGCGATGGAAGGCCATGTGCATCAACGCGCAGACATCAGACGCGACGGCGCTTCGGCGGGCGGCAGCCGTTGTGTGGAATCGGGGTGACGTCTTCGATCAGGGTGACCTTGATGCCCAGATTGTTCAATGCACGAACCGAAGATTCGCGACCGGGGCCCGGGCCCTTGATGAACACTTCCAGATTCTTGATGCCGTATTCGAGAGCAACACGGCCAGCCTGTTCGGCTGCGACCTGGGCTGCAAAAGGCGTGGACTTGCGCGAGCCCTTGAAGCCTTGCGCTCCAGAGGAGGAAGCGGACAACGCGTTGCCCTGACGGTCTGTGATCGTGATGATGGTGTTGTTGAACGACGCATGCACATGCGCAATGCCGTCGGACACGTTCTTCCGAACTTTCTTGCGGGCCCGTTGAGCAGCGCTGTTCTGAGTGGATGGTTTAGCCATTTGCTTGGATCCTTACTTATTTCTTCAGCGAGATGCTGCCCTTGCGCGGGCCCTTGCGCGTGCGTGCATTGGTGCGCGTGCGCTGGCCGCGAACCGGCAAACCACGGCGATGACGGAAGCCACGGTAGCAACCCAGGTCCATCAAACGCTTGATGTTGACCGAGATCTCGCGACGCAGATCACCTTCGATGGTGAGCTTGCCGATTGCATCCCGCACCTTTTCAAGCTCGGTGTCGGTCAGGTCCTTGATGCGCTTGTTGTAAGGAACACCAGAAGCATCACAAATGGCACGCGCTGTCGTGCGGCCAATACCGTAAATCGCCGTCAGGCCAATCTCGGAGTGTTGTTGTGGCGGAATGTTGATACCAGCAATACGTGCCATTGAATACCTCGAACTTCAAAAATTATGTGGGTTCAACCCTGACGCTGCTTGTGGCGTGGGTCTGTGCAAATCACGCGAACAACGCCCTTGCGCCGGATGATTTTGCAGTTACGGCACATTTTTTTGACTGATGCGCTCACTCTCATGATGATCCTCTCTTACTCTTACTTGGCGCGGAAAACGATCCGGGCACGTGACAAATCATAGGGTGTCAACTCGACGGTGACCTTGTCGCCGGGAAGAATGCGGATGTAATGCATGCGCATCTTTCCGGAAATATGACCGAGCACCGAGTGACCGTTTTCCAGCTTGACTCGGAAGGTTGCGTTGGGGAGATTTTCGAGAATCTCGCCCTGCATTTGAATGACGTCGTCCTTGGACATAACACTCCGTTAACGTGCGCCGCCCAAGCCAGATTTGAAATTGGCCTTTTTGAGCAGTGCATCGTATTGATGCGACATGGCATAAGCCTGGACTTGCGCCATAAAATCCATCGTTACCACGACAATAATCAACAGCGAAGTACCACCAAAGCTGAATGGCACATTGTATTTCAATACCAGAAACTCAGGGAGCAGGCAGACCAGTGTGATGTAGATTGCACCAACCAGGGTCAACCGCATGAGTACCTTGTCGATGAACTTGGCCGTTTGCTCACCCGGACGAATACCCGGAATGAAGGCACCGCCCTTTTTGAGCTGATCTGCAGTCTCTCGACTGTTGAACACCAGCGCGGTGTAGAAGAACGCGAAGAAAATAATTGCAGCTGCGTACAGCAGAATGTAGAGAGGCTGACCTGGCGAGAGGGCACCTGCAACATCCTTCAGCCAACCCATTCCCTTGGCAGCGCCAAACCAGCTCACTGCAGTTGCCGGCAGCAAAATGATGGAGGAAGCGAAAATCGGCGGGATCACACCAGCCATGTTCAACTTGAGCGGCAAGTGCGAGCTCTGGCCACCGTAGACCTTGTTGCCGACCTGACGCCGCGCATAATTCACCAGAATCTTTCGCTGGCCACGTTCGACAAACACGACAAAATAGGTGACGAGAATCACGATGGCGAGGACGAAAAGGGCAACCAGCACACTCATCGCACCCGTGCTGACCAGTTCCATCAAACCAGCGATCGCCGAGGGCAAGCCAGCAACAATGCCAGAGAAAATAATGATCGAAATCCCATTGCCCAAACCACGCTCAGTGATCTGTTCACCAAGCCACATCAGGAACATGGTGCCCGAGGTCAGGGTCAACACAGCAGACAACTGAAACCCGATTCCAGGATTGATCACCAATCCAGGCGACGCCTGCAAGGCCACGGCAATGCCAAAGGACTGAAACAGCGCCAGAACGAGAGTGAAATAACGGGTGTATTGCGTGGTTTTGCGCCGACCCGCCTCACCTTCCTTTTTCAAGGCTTCGAGCGAAGGCACAACATAGGTCAACAACTGCATGATGATCGATGCCGAGATATACGGCATGATCCCCAGCGCGAACACCGTGAAGCGCGCGAGAGCGCCTCCGGAAAACATATTGAACAGGCCAAGTATGCCGCTTGAATTGTTCTTGAACAATTGCTGCAGATGCGTCGGGTCGATACCTGGCACCGGGATGTGCGCCCCGATCCGGTAGACAACCAGTGCGCCAAGCAGGAATAACAGGCGACGACCAAGGTCGCCGTATTTGCCCTGCTGTGCCACGCTAGAACTGGCCATGTCGATGGTTCCGTGTATCAGGCAGCCGCGACTGCGTCAGCTACGCTGCCGCCAGCTGATTCAATGGCGCTGCGCGCACCCTTGGTGACAAGAATGCCGTTCAGCTTGACCGCGCGCGAGATCGCACCTGATGCAATGACCTTCACCGTGCGTGACAGATCCGGCACCAATCCATGCGCCTTGAGAGTCAGCATATCGATCTCATCTTCCTGCAGGCGGTTCAGATCAGCCAGGGTGACCTGAGCGCTGTAACGTGCGATCGGTGATTTGAAGCCGCGCTTCGGCAGGCGGCGCTGCAAAGGCATTTGACCGCCTTCGAATCCGACCTTGTGGAAACCACCGGAACGGGATTTTTGACCCTTGTGTCCACGGCCTGCAGTTTTGCCAAGGCCCGAACCCATTCCACGGCCGACACGGCGCTTGGCATGCTTCGCGCCGCTGGCGGGCTTGATGGTGTTGAGTTGCATATCGAATCTCACAAATTCTTCTGTCGTGCGAAACCTGGCACAGCAGCAAACGAAATTGTCGTGTTTGCCGCGAGCGCTCAAGCGCAAATTTCAACCAGATAACTGACCTTGCGAACCATTCCGCGCACGGCAGCCGTGTCCTCGAGCTCGCGCACACTGCCAAGCTTGCGCAGTCCGAGGCCACGCACCGTGGCGCGATGCGATTCACGTGTTCCGATCACACTGCGGACGAGTTTGACCTTGATGACTTTTTTATCGCTCATGATGTTCAGCCCAGAATCTCTTCGACGGTTTTGCCACGCTTCATGGCAATTTCCTGGGCAGAACTCATATTGCCCAAGGCATCCAGGGTTGCGCGCACCATGTTGTAAGGATTGGTCGAACCATGGCTCTTGGCCACGATATCGGTAATCCCCAACACCTCAAACACCGCGCGCATCGGCCCACCAGCAATGATGCCCGTGCCCTGCACCGCCGGCAGCATCATCACATTGGCAGCGCCGTGCTGGCCCATGACCTTGTGATGCAGCGTGCCGCCCTTGAGCGGCACCTTCACCATGTTGCGGCGCGCCTGCTCCATCGCTTTCTGCACGGCGACAGGAACTTCGCGCGCCTTGCCCTTGCCCATGCCGATGCGTCCATCGCCATCACCGACGACGGTCAAGGCGGCGAAACCCAGAATGCGGCCACCCTTGACGACCTTGGTGACGCGGTTGACCGCGATCATCTTCTCGCGCAGACCATCGTCACGCGCTTCGTTGGCAAACTTGTTTTGAACTTTAGCCATGATGTGCTCGTTCTCAGAACTTCAGGCCGGCTTCGCGCGCAGCCTCTGCGAGCGCCTTCACGCGCCCATGAAAGCGAAACCCCGAACGGTCGAAGGCAACGGACTCGATACCAGCTGCCTTGGCCTTTTCGGCGATGCGCGCACCAACTGCAGCCGCAGCAGCCAGATTGCCACCATGTCCATTGAGTTGGCCGCGCAATTCGGGCTCCACCGTGGAGGCAGAGGCAAGAATGCGGTCGCCTTCGGCGGAAATGATGCTCGCGTAGATGTGCTGATTGGTGCGATGCACCGACAGACGTACGGCGCGCAGACGCGCAATACGGCGGCGGGTAGCCTGAGCACGGCGCAGGCGGGAAATGTTTTTGCTGATCATGATCCTGGCCCTTACTTCTTCTTGGTTTCCTTGATCACCACGACTTCGTCGGCATAGCGCACACCCTTGCCCTTGTAGGGCTCAGGCGGACGATAGGCACGCACTTCGGCGGCGATCTGGCCAACGAGTTGCTTGTCCACACCCTTGATCACGATCTCGGTGGGAGTGGGCGTCTCGACCTTGATGCC
Source organism: Thiomonas sp. (assembly GCA_023255715.1). Taxonomy (GTDB): domain Bacteria; phylum Pseudomonadota; class Gammaproteobacteria; order Burkholderiales; family Burkholderiaceae_C; genus Thiomonas. Next base: position 8,860 of record JAGDVQ010000050.1, on the reverse strand, counting down.
TTCCGGCATGTCCTTGATGACGGGATGCGAAAAACCGATCGACAGATTCAGCTTTGCGCCCTGCGCCTGCGCCTTGAAACCAACGCCAACCAGCGTCAGCTTGCGCTCGAAACCCTTGGAGACGCCATGCACCATGCCGGCGACCAAGGCGCGCATCGTGCCGGACATGGCATGCGCTTCGCGGGACTCATTGGTCGGTTCGAAGGTCAAGGCACCATTGTCCTGCGCAATGCGGACACCGGCGAATTGAGCGCGCTGCAGCTTGCCCAGCCCACCCTTGACGGCGATCATGTCTTCGGTGAGATTGACCTCGACACCAGCAGGCACCTGAACCGGATACTTTGCAATACGTGACATTGTCGTTCTCCTTAGGCCACGTAGCAGAGCACTTCGCCACCCACGCCAACCTGGCGCGCCTTGCGATCGGTCATCAACCCCTTGGGAGTGGAGACGATCGCAACGCCGAGGCCATTCATGACCTGCGGGATGCCTTCCTTGCCACGATAGACACGCAACCCCGGACGGCTGACGCGCTCCAGGCGCTCGATTACCGGCTTGCCTGCGTAGTACTTCAGCGAAATTTCAAGATCGGCCTTGGCATCGCTCTCGCGACGGATGTTGAAACCGTCGATATAGCCCTCTTCGTGCAGGACTTGAGCGATTGCCGCTTTGATCTTCGAAGCTGGCATCGTTACCTTCGCCTTGGCGACCATCTGCGCGTTACGAATACGCGTCAGCATGTCGGCGATGGGATCACTCATGCTCATCAATACTCTCCTAAAAACTTTTGGCGTCTGGCCGGAATGGTGAACCGAACTCGACTGACTGTCTGACTGAACGATTACCAGCTGGACTTGGTCACGCCGGGGATTTCCCCGCGGAACGCCAGCTCACGAATTTTGCTGCGCGACAGGCCGAAGCGGCGGAAGGTTCCGCGCGGACGCCCAGTGATGGCGCAGCGATTGCGCAGACGCGTCGGGCACGAATTGCGCGGCAGCTGCTGAATTTTCAGACGCGCTTCGTAGCGCTCTTCGAACGACTTGGACGAGTTGTCAACGATGGCCTGCAGCTCGGCGCGTTTCGCAGCAAATTTCGCCACCAGGTCTTCGCGCTTTTTTTGACGATTGATGAGGGACAGTTTTGCCATGATGACCTCAGTTCTTGAAGGGAAAGCGGAACGCGGCGAGCAGCGCCTTGCATTCTTCGTCTGTTTTCGCCGTCGTGGTGACGCTGATGTTCAAGCCGCGCAGCGCATCCACCTTGTCGTACTCGATTTCCGGAAAGATGATCTGTTCCTTGACACCGATGTTGTAGTTGCCACGGCCATCAAAGGCGCGCGCGGAGATGCCACGGAAGTCACGCACACGCGGCAGCGCAATGGTGACAAACCGATCGAGGAAGTCGTACATGCGACCGCCACGCAACGTGACCATGCAACCGATCGGCAGATCTTCACGGATCTTGAAGCCGGCAATCGCCTTGCGCGAGCGGGTCACGACGGGCTTCTGCCCAGCGATCTTGGTCAGATCACCGACAGCGTGCTCCATCACCTTCTTGTCAGCCACGGCCTCGGACACCCCCATGTTGAGAGTCACCTTGGTCAGGCGCGGCACTTCCATCACCGATTTGTAGCCAAACTTGGCCATCAACTCGGGAACCACCTTCTCTTTGTAAATCGTCTGCAGGCGCGACATAAATCCTCCGGTCAGCCCTTGATCTGCTCGCCACTGGACTTGAAGATGCGCACTTTGACGCCATCCGCCAGGGTCTTGAAGCCGACGCGGTCGGCCTTGCCGGTCGCCGGGTTGTAAATCGCCACATTGCTCTGATGAATCGGCAGGTCGCGGGACACCACACCGCCTGCCTCGCCCTTCATCGGATTGGGGCGCACATTCTTCTTCACGGTGCGCACGCCCTCCACCACGATGTGGTCAGCATCAGCGCGTGCCGTCACTCTGCCGCGGCGACCCTTGTCGCTGCCGGCAATGACAATCACCTCATCATCCTTGCGAATCTTGTTCATCACAAATCCCTTTCTCGCGCGCTCAAAGCACTTCAGGTGCCAGAGAAACGATCTTCATGAAGCGCTCGGTACGCAACTCGCGCGTCACCGGCCCGAAAATGCGCGTTCCAATCGGCTCGAGCTTTGCGTTGAGCAGCACTGCGGCGTTGCCGTCGAACTTGATCAGGGAGCCATCGGCTCGGCGCACGCCCTTGGCGGTACGAACCACCACAGCGCTGTACACCTCGCCCTTCTTCACGCGACCACGTGGCGCAGCTTCTTTGATGCTGACCTTGATGATGTCGCCCACGCCGGCGTAGCGGCGCTTGGAGCCGCCAAGCACCTTGATACACATGACGGATTTGGCGCCCGTGTTGTCGGCGACATCCAGTCTGGATTGCGTCTGAATCATGTAATTTCCTTCACCCAACTTAGTCGCACTGCGTGCGCCAGTCTTGGCTCCCTGGTGCGGGAATTGACCTGTGTAGTTCGCCTCTTGGCCGCAGCGGCTTGCAATCAGCGCATCACGCCATTGCCACTACTCTTGCCACCACCCGCTTCAACCGTTGTTCCGAATCGAAGCGTGCCACATAAAAGACGAAGCGTGTAATTTTGCAGCGTCTTCGGAGAACTGTCAACTTGTTTTTGTGGCGCGGTCGCGGCGGTGCCCACAGCTCCAAGCGCTGATCACTGTGGAAATCAAGACCACAGCGGCGTAATCGATGATCGATCCCTCTCGAACAAGTCCGCTCCCCACAACCGCGAGGTGCGTGAACCAGGCGGCCGCGGCCGCCCTGATCGCACGCCGCCACGGCCCTGTCGCGCAGTCACCCCCCCAGGCCGATGCAGCCAAAGCGCCAGTCACCGCGCCGACAGACAAGGGCATGACACTGGTCTGCACAAACCAAACGAAAAAGATCGAGATCATGAAACGTGATAGAAAGACGGGTTTTTCTGGACTGAAAGTCGGCGGAGTTGCCGTTTTCCCGATGGACGGCCCTGACGAACAGAAATACTCTCCCCTGTACGGTCAACGTCAGAACCCTCAGGCGCATTCCTGATTTGATCAGGATCAGACGTCGCAAGGCACGACAGTTCTTAAAATCACGATTTAACTATGTTGCTCGCCGCCATCGGACTCAACCACCAGACCGCCCCTGTCGGGGTGCGGGAGCGTCTGGCGTTCTCGGCGGATACCCTGGTGGATGCCTTGCAGCGCCTGAAGGCATCCATGCTGTCGGGCAAAGGCAACGGGCCAGTCGAGGCGGCCATTCTATCGACCTGCAACCGTACCGAAATCTATTGCGCGGCCGAGGATGATCCACGCGATGCCTTGCTGCACTGGCTGTCCAGCGAGCGCAATGTGCAACTCGGCGATCTGGCCGACCACAGCTACAGGCTGGTGCAGGACGGTACCGTGCGGCACGCGTTTCGCGTGGCGAGTGGACTCGATTCGATGGTGCTGGGAGAGCCGCAGATTCTGGGGCAGATGAAGGAGGCGGTGCGCGTGGCCTCCGACTCCGGCGCCCTGGGCAGCACGCTCAATCAGATGTTCCAGCGCACCTTCTCGGTTGCCAAGGAGGTGCGAACCAACACCGAAATCGGTGCGCATTCGGTCAGCATGGCGGCTGCCAGCGTGCATCTGGCTCAGACCGTGTTCGAGAGTCTCGGTGATTGCCGGGTGCTGTTCATTGGCGCGGGCGACATGATTGAGCTCGTCGCCACCCATTTTGCCGCGCATCAACCCAAGAGCATGGTGATCGCCAATCGCACGGTCGAGCGGGGCGCACGTCTGGCACAGCGCTTCGGGGCGGAAGCCATGCGTCTGTCCGACGTGCCGCAACGCCTGGCGGAATTCGATGTCGTGGTCACCAGCACCGCCAGCACCTTGCCCATCATCGGCCTGGGTGCTGCCGAACGCAGCATCAAGCAACGACGCCACAAGCCCGTGGTCATGGTCGACCTGGCCGTGCCGCGCGATATCGAGCCCGAGGTTGCGCAGCTGCGCGACGTCTATCTGTATTCGGTGGACGACCTGTCGGCTCTGGTGCGCAGCAACACCGAAAAGCGTCAGGCCGCCATCGAGCAGGCAGAAGCCATCATCGAAAACCGGGTGCATGGCTTTCTGGAATGGCTCGATCTGCGCGCGCAGGTGCCGCTGATCCAGCGCCTGCAGTCGCAAAGCGAGCAATGGCAGGCGCACGAAGTCGAACGCGCACGCCGCTTGCTGGCGCGTGGCGAGCCGCCCGAGGCCGTCCTGGACGCCCTCGCCCGCGGCTTGTCGCACAAATTCCTGCACGGCGCCTTCACCGCGCTGCATCACGGCGATCCGGGACATCGCCAGGTCGTGGCGCAGGCTGTCGAGCGGGTCTTTCTCTGCCCGCACCGGGGCGGCCCTGACACCTCATCCGACGCCTCGGTCTAGCGGCGCGTTCCGCTGCATTGAATCGGTCTTGCACCTGCGTGCATGGCCGCTTGCGTCGCCACCCCGCTTGAACCCTCTGTCATGAAGCCTTCCCTGCTGGACAAACTGGAGCAGATGCAACGTCGCGCAGGCGAGCTCGATGCCCTGCTCGCCGATCCCGATTGCACCGCCGACATGGAGCGCTATCGCAGCATCACGCGGGAGCTGGCAGAACTGCAGCCCATCGTTGCGCTGCTCGGCCAGTTCCAGGCCCGGACGGACGATCTGGCGCAAGCCCAGTCCCTGCTGAACGACCCCGACATGAAGGATCTGGCGCAGCAGGAGGTCCAGGACGCACGCGCTGCAATTGCCGAGTTGGAAGCGCAGTTGCAGGTGGCGCTGCTGCCGCGCGACCCGGATGACAGTCGCAACGTGTTCGTGGAAATCCGCGCCGGAACCGGGGGCGAGGAATCCGCGCTGTTCGCCGCCGATCTGTTGCGCATGTACACGCGCTACGCCGAGCGCAAGCGCTGGGCGACCGAGCTGATCAGCGAGAGCCCCAGCGATCTGGGCGGCTACAAGGAAGTGATCCTGCGCATCGCGGGCGAAGGCGCCTACGGGCTGCTGAAATATGAATCGGGCGGACACCGCGTGCAGCGCGTGCCCAAGACCGAAACCCAGGGCCGCATCCACACCAGTGCGGTGACGGTGGCGGTCATGCCCGAGATGGACGAGGCGCAGGCGGTACAGATCAACCCGGCCGATCTGCGCATCGACACCTTCCGCGCCTCGGGCGCCGGCGGCCAGCACATCAACAAGACCGACTCCGCCATCCGCATCACCCACCTGCCCACCGGGCTGGTGGTGGAATGTCAGGACGAGCGCTCGCAGCACCGCAACAAGGCGCGGGCGCTGTCGGTGCTGGCCGCGCGGCTGGCCGAGCGCGAACGGCAGGCACGGCAGGCGGCAGAGGCCGCAACGCGCAAAAGCCTGGTGGGCAGCGGCGACCGCTCCGATCGCATCCGCACCTACAACTTTCCGCAGGGGCGTGTGAGCGAGCACCGCATCAATCTCACGCTGTACAAGATCGATGCCATTCTCGACGGCGATCTGGACGAGCTGCTCACTGCCTTGCGGACTGAAGACCAGGCCGAGCAGCTTGCAGCGCTTGGGGCCACCTGAGGTGAAACAGCCCCCAGTCTCGCTGCGCACGTTCGCCCCGGGGGCGGTCCGTTTCTCCGGAACGGACGTGCAGAACTGACATGACCCGGCTGTCCGACTGGATGCAGGCAAGCGGGCTGGCCCGGCTGGACGCGCAAGTCCTCGTCGGCACGGTGCTGGGCTGGAGCCGCGCGCAGCAGGTCGCGCATCCCGAGCAGGAGCTGCGCGACGCCGACCTGGCGCGGCTCAACGCGCTTGCTGCCCGACTGCGCGCGGGTGAACCGCTGGCCTATGTGCTGGGCGAGCGGGAGTTTTATGGGCTGACTTTCCGGGTCACGCCCGATGTGCTCATTCCCCGGCCCGATACCGAGCTGCTGGTCGACCTGGCCTTGCAGACATTCGACGCCTTGCCGCCGCTCTCTGCCCGGCGAGCGCTCGACTTGGGCACGGGCAGCGGGGCGATCGCCGTGGCGCTGGCCCATGCGCGGCCAGTCGCGCAGGTCTGGGCGCTCGATGCCAGTGCCGCCGCGCTGGCCGTGGCGCATGCCAATGCGCAGCGACTGTTGCCCGCGCAGCGGGCCGGGGGCGCAATTCGCTTCGTGCAGTCCAATTGGTTTTCAGCGCTGCGCGAGGCAGAGGCCGCTGTGCCGCGCTTTCACTGCATCGTCTCCAACCCGCCCTACATCGCGCAGCACGACCCGCACCTGCCCGCATTGCGGCATGAACCGACGCTGGCGCTCACCGGGGAGCGACCGAGCGCAGATGGGCTGGGCGATATTCGCTACATCGTCACGCAGGCCGCCGACTTTCTGCATGACGACGGCTGGCTGCTGGTAGAGCATGGGTATGACCAGGCGGATGCGGTGCGCTCCCTGTTGGCCGCGCAGGGTTTCCGCGCGGTCTTCAGCGCACGCGATCTGGCGGGTATCGAGCGGGTCAGCGGGGGACTTTGCCCACACCCACGTGCAACGCAAAGCGCCCCTAAAATTGTGTGATCGACACCAAACAGGAAACCCGCCATGTCCAGCGTGCAGGAACAGATTGATCAAATCGTCAAAAGCAATGACGTCGTGCTCTTCATGAAAGGTTCGCCGCAGTTCCCCATGTGCGGGTTCTCGGGCCGGGCAGTGCAGTTGCTCAAGTCCTGCGGCGTCAGCCAGATCAAGGCGGTCGATGTACTGCAGGACGAAGCCATCCGTCAGGGCATCAAGGAATATGCCAACTGGCCGACCATTCCTCAGCTCTACATCAAGGGCGAATTCATCGGCGGCTCGGACATCATGGCCGAGATGGCGCAGAGCGGTGAGTTGCAGGCCCTGTTGGGCAGCCTGAAATAAACCATTTCGGCTGCACGTTTGAATTCCGCTGCCCCCTCCAGCTCCCGGCCCCGGCTCATCGTGGCGCTGACGGGCGCCACCGGCATTGTCTACGGCGTGCGCCTGCTGCAGCATCTGCGCCGGCTGGGTACGGTGGAAACCCACCTCATCCTTTCCGCCGCGGGCATTCTCAACCTCAAGGTGGAACTGGACATCGACCGCAAATCGGTCGAAGCCCTGGCCGATGTCGTCCACCCGGTCGGTGACATCAGCGCCAGCATCGCCAGCGGCTCGTTTTCCACTCTGGGCATGGTGGTGGCGCCGTGTTCCATGCGAACCCTGGCCTCCATTGCCCATGGTTTCTGCGACAACCTCATCACCCGCGCGGCGGATGTGTGCCTCAAGGAGCGGCGCAAGCTGGTGTTGCTCCCCCGCGAGGCGCCGCTCAACCTGGCGCATCTGCGCAACATGACCGCCGTGACCGAAATGGGCGGCATCATCTTCCCGCCGCTGCCCGCGTTTTATCTGCGCCCCAGCAGCATCGCGGCCATGGTGGATGGCAGTCTGGCCCGCGTGCTCGATCAGTTCGGTCTTGCGCATGACCTCGGCGTGGAGTGGACCGGGATCAAATCAACCTAGATTCTTCGTCGCTGCGCTGCACATTGTCCGATGTCATTGTGGGCGGCTGTCACTCGGGCCTATAAAGACAGATTCTTCTGGAGTCTGCCATGAACAAACCCGTCGCCACACGCCGCCCTGCCACAAAAAAGGGCACCGCCACGCCCACTGCCAGTCGTCGCGCCGCATCGCATGACAAGGTTGCCCAGGGCGATATTCCGCCGCATCTGACCCCGGCCGGGGTGCGCAATTTCGTGCTTGAGCAATCGCAGGAGGCCGCGCAGCAGGCCGAACTGGCCGCGCTGAACACCATCCTCCACAGTGCATCTGCACCCGATGGCGCCAGCGAGGGTGTCCAGGCCATTCTCGAGGGCGATGCGCCCGACGATGCCCAGGCCATGCGCGCAGCACTCGGCCTTGCGGCAACCACGGCCGCGCCGCGCGGCACCAGCGACGAACTGGCAGAAGACTGGCGCAAGGGCGGCTATCCGTACAAATACAAGATGCTGCGCCGCGATTACGAGCGCGAAAAATTCGTGCTGCAGACCGAACTGCTCAAGCTGCAGGCCTGGGTCAAGGAGACGCAACAGCGTGTGGTCATCCTGTTCGAGGGCCGCGACGCTGCAGGCAAGGGCGGCACCATCAAGCGCTTCATGGAACATCTCAACCCCCGCGGCGCGCGCGTGGTGGCGCTGGAGAAGCCCAGCGAGATCGAACGCGGGCAGTGGTATTTCCAGCGCTATGTGCAGCATCTGCCCACGGCGGGCGAAATCGTGTTGTTCGACCGGAGTTGGTACAACCGCGCCGGAGTGGAGCGGGTGATGGGTTTTTGCACCCCGGCGGAATACACCGAGTTCCTGCGGCAGGCGCCCGAGTTCGAGCGCAATCTGGTGCGCAGCGGCATTCATCTCATCAAGTTCTGGTTTTCGGTCAGCCGGGATGAACAGCGCCGACGCTTCAAGGAGCGCCAGGTGCATCCGCTCAAGCAGTGGAAGCTGTCGCCCATCGACATGGCCTCGCTCGATAAATGGGACGACTACACCCGCGCCAAGGAAGCGATGTTCTTCCACACCGATACCGCCGATTCGCCCTGGACGGTGGTGAAGTCGAATGACAAGAAACGCGCGCGACTCAACGCCATGCGCTATCTGCTGCATTCCATGCCCTATACAGGCAAGGATCTGAGCCGGATCGGCGAGGTGGACAACCTGATCGTCGGCCGCGCCAATTTCATCCACGAACGTGGCGAGCACGACCTGAACAAGGGCGAGTACGTCGCCTGACGGGCGTGGCCTGGTGCTATTGCGCGCCAAACCGCGCGCTGAATGCCTCGGCCAGTGCGGCGTCCCCTGCGGGCAG
>JAGDVQ010000177.1 GCA_023255715.1 Thiomonas sp. | reverse complement strand
GAGCGTGGCGCGGTGCAATTTGGCGCGCAGCATGATGCGCCCCGGTGCGGCAAAAGCATGGGAAGCGGAAGGAGAGATCGGCTCGGTCATCACAGGGCGGGCGTTTGCCGCGGTCGATACACCCCCTGCATCGTAAAGCACGCCGCGCGGCAAACGCAGTCACACCCCCCGCGCACCACCGCCCTGCAGCCGCCGCCACGCCTGCGCGGCAAGGTAGAGCGCAAAGCTCAGCGAGGCGATCCAGGTGCTGGCCGGGTAGCCGATGGCATAGGCCGCGGCCAGCCCTGTCCAGGTGATGCCAAGGCCAAACAGCACCGACAGACCGATGCCGCCGGCCACGCTGCGGCTGAGGGTCTGCGCCGCGGCGGCCGGGCCGATGAGCAGCGCAAAAATCAGCAGCGCGCCGATCACCGGCACGGCAATCGCCACGGTGGCGGCCACCAGCAGGATGAACAGCAGATCGATCTGGCGGGTATTGACCCCGCGGGCTTGCGCGCCTTCTGGGTTGAAGCTGGCAAAGCACAGCGGGCGCCACAGCACCGCCAGCCCGCCCAGACCGGCGAGGCACACCGCGAGCGACAGCACGGCCTGCCCCGCAGTCACGCCGACGATGCTGCCGAACAGAATGCTCATCGCCGACTGCGCGTTGGCGGTGTAGAGGTTGAGAAACAGCACGCCCAGCCCGAGTGCGAACATCAGCACCATGCCGATGCCGATGTCGCGCTGGCGCAGGCGCTCGCCAGTCAGCGCAAGAAGAACACCGCTGGCCAGGGTGAAGGCGAACAGCCCCAGATACGGACTCAGGCCCAGCAGAATCGCCCCCGCCGCGCCCGTGAAGCCCACATGCGACAAGGCATGCGCGGCAAATGCCTGCCGCCGCAGGGTGATGAAATAACCCACCGCCGCGCTGAGCACCGCAATCGCGCTGCCGGCCAGCAGCGCATGGCGCATGAAGCCGTATTCGAGGCCGAGGATCATGCGCTGCCTCCGTCGGTGGCGTGGGTGTGGTCATGGCCGCAGTGCGCCGCCTCCTCGGCCATGAAGCCCCCGGCCGGGTGAATGAACACATAACCCCCATCGCGCGCCACGGCCATCGGCAGGCCATAGAGTGCGGACAGCGCCGGGCCGTTGACCACCGCGTCCACCGTGCCCAGCCGTCCCTTGCCACCGGCCAGATAGAGCACCTGATCCATGTGCGGCAGCAGCGGGTTGAGATCGTGCGCGGTCATCAGCACGGTGATGCCCTGCTCACGGCAGAGGCGATGCGCGGTCTGCAGAATGCGCTGCTGCGCCTGCGGGTCGAGGTTGGCCAGCGGCTCGTCGAGCAGCAGCATGCGCACCGGGTTGACCAGCGCCTGCGCGATGCGCACCCGCTGCCGCTGCCCGCCCGAGAGTGCATCCAGCGGGCGCTCGGCCAGATCGAGCGCATCCACGGCGCGCAGCGCTGCCTCGACCGCCAGCGCCCGCTGTGCCCTGTGCCGCAGCCCCAGCCCCCAGCGCTCGCCCTGCCAGGCGGTGGCCACATAGCTGCGCACACGCACAAAACTGTCCGCTCCCACCGGGTCGCGCTGCGACACATAGCCCGCCTCGGTCCGCAGCGCCACGCCGTTGCGCCCGAGCAGACGCAGACTGCCGGACTGCAGCGGCTGCAGCCCCAGCAAGGCGCGCAGCAGCGTGGTCTTGCCCGCGCCATTGGCGCCGAACACGCCGACGAACTGCCCGGCGCCGATGCGCAGGTCGATGCCGTCAAGCACGACGCGCTGGCCGAGCACGCAGCGCAGACCCAGTGCCTCGATCGCCCAGTCGTCCGTCGGCTTTTCGGCTTTATCTGCTGGTGTTTGCACGGCCGCGCTCAAAGTCCCACCCGTTTCTCTCGCTAGCGCGCAGGATGCGCCTCCACCCCAATCGTGGGGGAGGTCAGGAGGAGGAATGCGTTCAACCCCTCGCGTGGCAGGTCGATCGCGTCGCTCACCTGGACTTGCCCAGCGCCTGTTGGATGGCGCGCACGGTCTGCAGTTGCCACTGCACATAGCCGGTGTCAGGCGGGACGAACTCATCGACCCCGACCACCGGCACGCCCGAGGCCTGCGCCAGCGCGCGCAGGCGGTTGGTCAGCGGATCGTTGACCTGACGGTTGTAGAACAGCAGCGTCACCTTGTGCTGCCGCAGGTTGTCCTCATACCGTGCCACCTCGGCGGGGGACGGCTCGGTGTCGTTCATCACGTCGAACTGGAACTTCTCGCCCAGGCTGGTCCAGCCCAGCTGCCGCAGCAGATAGCCGACCACCGGTTCGGTCGCGGTGACCCTGAGCCCCGGATAGGCCTTGCGCAGCGCGGCCTGCGCCTGAGTCAGGCGGGCCAGATCGGCCTTGAACGCCTGCAGATTGCGCGCAAACAGCGCCGCGTCCGCCGGGGCGATGCGTTGCAGCACCGCGGCCAGGCGCTGCGCGACCAGCAACGCCACCTGCGGGTCGTAGAACACATGCGGGTTTTTGTCGGGCAGGATCAGCATCGGGTCGAGCTGCGCCGCGTGGATCACCTGCCGGTTTGGCGCCGGGCTGGCGGCGAGCATCTTGTCCATCCAGTCGTCATAGCCCAGTCCGTTGAGGAGCACGATCTGGGCCCGCGCCACCTTGCGCGCCACTGCGGGCGTGGCCTCGAAGCTGTGCGGATCGACATTGGGGTTGCGGATGATGCTGTCCACCGCCACCTTGTCCCCGCCGATCGCCTGCGCGATCACCCCGTAGGTGCTCTCGGCGGCGACGATGGACACCGGCGCAGCCTGTGCCACGCCAGCGAGCAGCAGACCGAACACAAGGGCTTGGACAACGCGGACAAGAGGATGGCGCATGGCGGGTATCGGCAAGGGACAAGTGCGTTACTTTATAACGTCCTGATGCGATGCACTGTATCCAGATGCAAGCGCCGGTTCATGTCCGGCGCCACAGCCACGCCGCACCGCGCACGCCCGAGGAGTCGCCATGCCGCGACGGCATCAGGCGCGTGGACACGGTGTCGGAAAACACCCACGCGCCCCAGCGCTGCGGCACTTCGGTGTACAGCTCGGCGACGTTGCTCATGCCGCCGCCGAGCACGATGACCTCGGGGTCGAGCAGGTTGATCACATGCGCCAGCGCCCGCGCGAGGCGGTCGCAGTAGTGGATGAAACTCGCGCGCGCCGCAGCATCCCCGCAGCGCATCGACGCGATGATGTCCTGCGGGATGCAGTTCCGGCCGGTGTGCGCCGCGTGGTCTGCCGCAAAGCCCGGCCCGCTCAGCCAGGTTTCGATGCAGCCGTGCTGAGCGCACCAGCAGCGCGGCCCCGGCGCCTCGCCCCAGGCGGCGGGCAGACGCGGCCACGGCAGCGGG